>CAJONE010000020.1 GCA_905235855.1 uncultured Bacteroidales bacterium | reverse complement strand
CAGCATAAACAAGCTGCCAAATATCATTTCACGACGCCAGTACAATGACCGCCGCAAGATAACTGCAGGCCTCTGCGAGGAGATTCGCAAGCGTATCGTGTTGTCGATGGACGGCGAGGAGGATTACTTCTGCATAGACGGCAAGCCAGTGGAGGTTTGTAGGGTCGCCCGCGGAAAACGGTGCAAGATGGGCAAGAACACCCCTGACATCGCACCGAATTTCGGTTTCTGTGCATCTCAGGGTGTCTATTATTACGGCTATAAACTACATGCATTGTACGGTTTAAGCGGGGTAATACATTCTTACGACCTGACAAAGGCCAGCGTCCACGACATCAATTATCAACAAGACATTAAGCCGCTTTACCACGACTGCCGCATCTTTGGAGACAAGGGATACATAAGTGCGTCTGTTCAACTCGACCTTTTTGAGACTGCCAACATAAGACTCGAATGTCCTTACCGCTTGAATCAGAAGAATTGGAAGCGGGCATACATCCCTTTCGCCAAGGCTAGAAAACGAATAGAAACCGTTTACTCTCAACTATGTGACCAGTATATGGTAATCAGAAACTATGCAAAACAAACTGACGGACTTTTTGCCAGAATCATTGGAAAATCAGTGCACCGACCGTCGCCCAATATATTAATCATCTAAACAATCAACCCATTGGCAGAGTAAAGTATGCACTGGCTTAATTCCGCCAAAGGGTTATCAATATGAAAAAAATAGCCTTATTTGTCGCTTTGTCGATTCTTGCCGTAATTGGTCTCACATCTTGTGTCAAGGTTGGCTCGGATAACGTCAAATTCACAAACAAATACGACCATGCGGCACTCTACAATCCAGGCAACGTGCCTGTTTCTGACGCTGTAAAGACTTTGGAAATCGATTGGATTTCGGGCAGCGTGTCAATCGAGTCTTATGATGGCACGGAGCTTCTCTTTAACGAGTTGTCCGACTCCTCTCTCTCCGAGGCGACCACAATGCACTACTGGATTGAAAATGGTCGTTGCCTGCATATTCGGTTTGCAAAATCGGGTGCAACGTTCAAAAAACTCGACAAATTCCTGATGGTGAAGGTACCGGCTGCTTGGAAACTCGAAAAAATGGAGATTGACAACGTGTCGGCGGATGTTGATGTTGTTGGTGTAAGTTGCGATGAGATTGAGCTGGACAATGTTTCGGCAAATGTCGAAATCCGCAACGCTGCGGTTGACAAACTTGCAGTGAACACCGTTTCGGGGTCTCTGTTGGCCTCTTTCGGTGATACGGCGCTCGGCAGGCAGCCAAACAAAATAACTTTTGAGTCGGTATCTGGAAACGCAAGCCTGATTCTACCCAAACAGTGGGGCTTTACCGCTGAAATTGAGACCGTGAGCGGCAAGCTGGATTGTCCGTCTGACACCAAAATCGACAACGGTGAATTCATTTATGGCGATGGCTCTATCGGTATAGAGATGGAGTCGGTTTCTGGCTCTCTGCACATTGGTCATTAGCGATTTTGGAGTGTGTGATGACGAGGCTCGTGCGGCGTTACGCTGTGCGGCCTTTTTTGTGATGGGTTAACAGCGCCCTTTCGCCGTGTAATAATCCGCTTCGCGACGGTTGGTTTGCCATAACCGCCGACGGTTTGTCTGCTTTTTGTTGCGTAACGGTATGTTCCCTCCAAATAAACACAAAAGTTTTGTGTATATTTGCACTTGTAGAAAAATATCGATATTTTTATGTACCGATTGTTATATGTTTGTAAACAAAATATTTAGACCTGTTTTCGAAACGCTTGCGGTTGTGTCATTTGTCGTATTGTTGTTTTATTCTTCTACGGCCACTGCCCAGCGTAAGGAATTGCCTGAAGAATGGGATATGACTCACATGGTTATGTGGGGTGTGGGCGCGAGTGTTGCTCCACAGTGGTCGTTTGGCATAACCTACGGACAGGTGCGTGTCCTGGGTTGGTACGTTAGTGCATTCACCGGCACGGGCTACAATTTCAATGGCGACTTTGAACTCGACAGGTCAAACCATCCAATTGGCGATTATCCGCTCGAATCCGATCGTTTCAACGGACGGGTGTCCAAGGCTAGGTTATCCATTACGGGCGGTATGCTGTTCCGCACTGTCAAACCGCTTTGGCTTTATATTGGCACCGGCTACGGATACCGTAGCATGGTCTACGGCACACATGGCGGCTACTGGCTTAAGCCTCAGGCTAATTGCTATTCGAATGTGGCTATCGAGGCTGGTTTGATTTATAACTTCAGACGTGTTGTTATTTCCGCAGGCTTCTCTACTATCGGTTTCAGTTATGTGGATGGACGACTTGGTGTCGGTTTCACTTTTTAATATTCTGGCATGAAATATCGAAATCTTTTTGTTCTCCTGTTTTCTGTCTCCCTCTTTTCGTGTGGTAAGGATCTTGACGTACCGTCCGACGGCGATATCGTAGTAAACCGTGTGAGCGGCACTTTCTCGGTCTCAGCCGACAAGCAAGTTCGTTTCGCATCGGGCAATCTGCAGTACAATGCGGCTCTAAACAAATGGCGCTTTGCCGAAAATCAATTCGACTGTACGGCTGATTATAACTCGTCTATCGGGTCTGATTTCGACGGCTGGATCGATCTCTTCGGATGGGGTACATCTGGCTTTCTGGTGGCTCCGTACTGCTCCTCTACCGATGTCAGCGACTATGGCAATAACAATCAAGGAGCAGAGAACAATAACCTCGACTGGGGTCGCTTCAATAGTGTTTCCAACGCGGGTTCCGGCGCTCGCGTCTGGCGTACTCTCTCTTCTTCTGAATGGGAATACTTGCTCGAAAGCCGCTATAAGGCTAAAGAAAAACTCGCACCGGCCACTGTGTGCGGATACCCCGGACTGATTCTCCTTTCCGACAATTTTCACAGACCCGACAGCTGCACTTTTATCGCCACTTTCGACAATGGCTTCGAGTCTAATGTCTATGAGGATTGGCAGTGGCGCAAGATGGAGTCCGCTGGTGCTGTTTTTCTTCCTGCCGCTGGCTTCCGTTACGGCAATGTGGTCGACGAGGTTGATTTGTTTGGTGGCTACTGGTCTTCCTCCTACTTCGACAACGGCAAGGCTTTCGCTTTTTGTTTCGACGACTATGAGGAGGATCTCGGTATTCCGCCTATCGATGTTTGCTTCGGCTATTCTGTCAGACTTGTCCGCGATGTCGAAGAATAGCTTGTTGTCGCATTCTTTCTGTCACGCCTCGTTTGTTGATCCTTGTCTTCGGGTACTCGTGTACTGTGCCTCTCTGTTTCATTTCGTATAGGGCTTGGCTAAACAATCAGCTCTTCGAGCCTCACTTTTGGTACGTAGTGCACCCCGTCCTTTCTATAATATGCATGACTTTCGTCTGCTCCTATTGACTTGAGTTCTATTCGGTCGGTTCCTTTCCCTATGGCTATTATCGCTATGGGCGGGTAGGGGAGTTGCAGGCCCTCTTCAATTTTGTCTTTGTTGAACGCACCTATTATGATGCCGTTCAACCCAATCTCAACGGCTTTCATAAGCATACTTTGTGCGGCGATACCCAAGTCAATGTCTATCAGTTTGTTCTCCGGCTTTGTGCTGCATACCACGATAAACGCCTCTGGCTCGCTGCCCGGCGTTGGCAGATGCAACTTTGGTAGAGCGGCACCGAGTCGTATGTTGTTCAGCACTGTCTCGCTTCCGCTGTCGTGTGTTACCAGTCTGAATCTCAGCAGCTGTTGGTTGCAGGCCGATGGTAGCTTGGTGTTCACGGCTACTATTCGTTCCAGTTCGCTGCGGCTTACTTTGTAGTTTTTGTTATATCCGCGGTGGCTGCGGTTTCTCTTCAACAGTTCGTCCACCGTATGCCCCACCTGTTTGACTTTGGTCCTCCCTTTTCCGAAGACCTCTTCATAGCGTTTTTCAAGATAGTTGTCGGCCATATTCCTATTTTGTTTCGGATATTGTGTCATTATACAATGCCACTCTTCTCAGTGTCGGTTCTGCCAGACTTCGGCTTATGCGTATGCGTATTCTTCGGCATTCTGTGTTTGGCAACTTTACTATACGTTTGTATCCTATTGTGGTTTCGTGTGCCACTGTGTGCCACTTGCCGTCATTTGCCTCCACTTCCACGCTGAATTCCGCTACACGCTGACCTAACCGTATTTCCTCTTGCAGCATTAGTCGGTTAAATTTTCTTGTTTCGGGCAACTCTATGCTGATTATCCCTGTATGCATGCCTTTCTTTGCCACCCAGTAACTTTCGTCGTTGTTGTCTTGTATGCCTTTTATGTCGTAATTTTTCCCCCAGCGGCTGCTGGCTTTTATTTTCGCTCCTTCGCACAAGTCGTCAGCGAAAATATTGTCTATTGCGGCTCTGAATTCCGCCAGCCTCATCGAATCCTCGGCTGCAATCAGGCCTCGTCGGTCAGGCGGCACATTGAGTAACAGAACTGTGTTCCGCCCTACGCTATTGTAGTATATTTCGATAAGTTCTTCAACACTCTTGGGGTGTTCGGCCTCTTTGTAAAACCAACTGGGCCGTATCGAAACATCCGCTTCGCCGGGTATCCACTGGTTGCCGTTTTCTTCTCCCTCGTTTAGCATCTTTTCACAAGGGCCTTTCCCTGGTGCGTACACTCTCGCATTTATTGTCGACCAGCAGGTCTGTCCTGCTTCGCCGCGTTCGTTGCCTATCCAGCGGCATCCGGGCCCAACGTCACTAAACACTATTGCTTGAGGCTGCAATTCACACACGGTTTTGTTAAACAGCGTCCAGTCATATTTCTGCTTGCGGCCGTTTTGCCCTTCTCCGTTGGCCCCATCAAACCATTGTTCGAACACTTCTCCATAATTGCACAGAACCTCTCTCAGCGTCCTCGCAAATGTTTGGTTGTATTCCGCTGTACCGTAGGTGGTGGCGTTTCTGTCCCACGGCGACACATACACGCCGAACTTCACTCCGCCTTCTCTGCATGCTTCCGAAAGTTCGCGCAACACATCGCCACTTCCGCTCCGCCATTGGCTCTCTTTTACCGTGTGGTCGCTCTCTCTGCTTGGCCATAGACAAAAACCGTCGTGATGCTTTGCTGTGATGATAATTCCTTTCATGCCTGCTGCTTTCGCCACAGCTACCCATTGCCTACAGTCTAACCCGATTGGATTGAAAATGTCTTCTTCCTCGCTCCCGTTGCCCCATTCTTCACCAGTGAATGTGTTGGGTCCAAAATGACAGAACATGTTAATTTCCATCTTCTGCCACTCGATTTGCGACGTGGTGGGTATCGCGCCGTATGGTTGCGGCGCTTTTTCTTGGCAGGCGTAAAACACCAATGTAAATGCGGCTGCAAGAAAAATCTTCAAACCTTGCATACTGTTTCTTCTTTCTGCGATAGGGCTCGGCTTTCCGCTTTTTCCTCAAATCGCTCCCGCTTCACGATAAACCGCTCGTGAACGCCGTTACCTATCTCTCCGGCATTGTCGTATGCCTTTACTATAAAAGTGAGCTGGCGTCCGTCCACGGATTGAAGTTCGCTCTCGCACGTAACCCTCATCCCGACGGGGGTTGCTGCTGTGTGGTTTATTTCTATGCGTGTGCCAACCGTACATTCTCCGTCGTTTAGATAGGGGCTCACGCTCTCGTTGCATGTTTCCTCCATTAGCGCAACCATCATCGGAGTTGCATATACTTTCACCAATCCGCTGCCAATCCTGTCAGCCGTGAGTTCGTCTGTGACAATTGTGCTTTTTTTTCCTTTAAGTCCTGCTTCTATCATCTGTCATAAATTTATGGTCATTTCAATAGGGTAGTGGTCTGAAATATATGGAATTCCATAGTCGCCGTCAAGTGTGCGTAACCATGCCACTTTTACACCTCTTACGAAAAAATGGTCTATTACGGCTCCGTCCCCTTTTCCATAGGCGTTGTATGTGTTGCGGTTGTCGCTGCGGTTTTGGGACGTTATGTTTCGGGCTACTTCTAGTCTTTCCATATAAAAGCTGTCGAATATCGTGTCAGATATGGTGGAATTCATGTCGCCGCCAACGATTATAGCCATATTCTGACCACTCTCTCGTATGAATGAAGATATTAATTTTGTAGATTCTGCACGTGCGGTCTTGCCCACATGGTCAAGATGGGTGTTGTAGTAGACAAACTCTTTCCCGCTCTCCTTTACTCTGAATGTAGCGATGGTTACTGTTCTTGCGCAGGCAGCGTCCCATCCCTTGCCGGGCGTGTCGGGTCTTTCGCGGAGCCATTTGGTTGTAGCCGTGACTAATTCTACCTGCCCCGTATCATAGTATATCGCCATAAATTCACCTGATGTTTTGCCGTCATCTCGGCCTACACCAATACGACGGTAGTTGTTCAGCTTTTCATCCAAATACTCCAGCTGGTCTATCAATGCCTCTTGCAATCCTACTGCGGCAGGCCTCTCTGTGGCAATCATCCTTGCCACCGCATCTTTCCGGTATGGCCAGCCATTTTCTCCGTCAATGTTGTTCCACGAGTTGTATCGTATGTTGAACGATACTATTTTCAATACCTGCCCTTCCGCCACACTCCAGCATACGAGCAACAACACGGCAGCAATGGTTTTCAACGTAAGTTTCATTGTTCTTTTTAATGAAGACTTTTGAGATATTCAATCGTATTTGCAATGCTCATTGTCATTTGTTTCCCGGTTACCATCTCTTTCACGGTCACGCTTTCGTTGCTCATCTCGTTTTCTCCGACAAACAATACATACGGAATTCGTTTTTTGTTGGCGAATTCCATCTGTTTCTTTACCTTTGCCGCATCAGGGTAGACTAGTGTGCTTATCCCTGCCAATCGCATTGATGCTGCACAGCGTAGTATGTAGCACAACTCTTTTTCACCAAAGTTCACAAACATCGTTTTGGCGGTTAACCCTATCTCTTTCGGAAACTTGTCAAGCTCTGTAAGTACATCATAAATTCGGTCGGCTCCGAAGGATATGCCCACGCCCGACACGTTAGGCAAACCAAATATCCCAGTCAGGTTGTCGTAGCGTCCCCCTCCGCAAATGCTGCCTATTGTCACGTCCTTGGCCTTTACTTCGAATATCGCTCCGGTATAGTAGTTCAGCCCGCGGGCTAATGTTAGGTCAAGTTCAATCGTGCACTCTGGTTTCACACTTTCTATTAATCCGAAAAGCTCACGCATCTCTGCTATTCCGGCTATTCCGGTTTCGCTTTGGCTCAAGATGGTTTCGAGACTTGACAGTTTCTCTCCGACCGTGCCGCTCAATTCGAAAACGGGGTCCAATTGTGCCATCTGCTCCTGCGTGAGACCTCGACCGGCAAGCTCGTCGCGTACCTTGTCTATCCCTATCTTGTCAAGTTTGTCGATTGCGGTAGTTATTTCCACAAGTTTGTCTGGTGCACCGATGGTTTCGGCAATCCCGGCCAGTATTTTGCGGTTGTTTATTTTTAGCGTCACACTTATCCCAAGTCTCTTGAATACGCAATCGATAATTTGGACAAGCTCCAACTCATTTGTCAGCGACGGAGATCCTATCATATCTGCATCACATTGGTAGAACTCTCTGTATCGCCCTTTCTGTGGTTTGTCGGCTCTCCATACGGGCTGTATTTGATAGCGGCGAAACGGCAGTGTCACCTCCTCGCGGTGTTGTACTACATATCGTGCGAATGGCACTGTTAAGTCATACCGCAACCCTTTCTCACATATCTGCTTTCCTGCCACTCGGCTGTCAGG
Source organism: uncultured Bacteroidales bacterium (assembly GCA_905235855.1). Lineage (GTDB taxonomy): Bacteria > Bacteroidota > Bacteroidia > Bacteroidales > P3 > Colimorpha. The sequence goes on along the minus strand of CAJONE010000020.1, from coordinate 37,283 downwards.
GCTCATCTCCACGCCTTTTAGGAAGTCTCCGGAGTTCAGTATCTTGAACAGCAGTTTGTCTCCCTCTTCACCGTATTTCCCCATCAGTGTGTCAAGATTCTCCATCGAGGGGGTCTCTATCTGTTCGAATGCGAATGTTTTATACACCTCGCGTATGGTTTGGAAGATATAGTTGCGGCGCTCCATTTCGATTGGAAGAAAATCTCGCGTCCCTTTAGGTATTGAGCATTTCATGTTTTTCCTGTTATCTGTTGTTCATTATTTATTCCATATTTTACTTGTTACCTATTCAGCAGGTTTTTGTTTTCTGTCCGTGCTGTTTTGTCTACATAGTTTTTTTTGAAACATTGTGATATTGATGATCTTCGCTTTTTGATTCAGACCTTACCCTTGATGCTCTTTTCTCAGTAAATCGTTCACCGTTTTGACAGGGTTGAACGTCGCCAGTGGCACTTCGACAAAAACTGTGTTCCAATAAGCCATCGACCCGTTCCACAAACCTGGCAGCTCTTGCGTTTTCACTACGCTGTTTCCTTTGTTTTTCTTGCTGATAAATCCTGTGCTGTAATCCACGTATTTGCGAAGGTCGTAAAACCGTCCGTGCCTGTTGCGTGTCGAACAAACAATATCTACGGGGTTAAAGTGTGTACCACTTTGGAATATCTTGTCCTGTTCCGGGTCTTTGCGATTTACTTGACCTGGTTCTATAATCTGTAAACTCTTGATTCCATGTGTGTCTATAGTATAAAATGGTCCTCCACCAGGCTCTCCTTGATTCTTTACCATTCCGCATACTCTGATAGGCCTGTCAAGAATCTCCTGCAAAGACTTCCTTTTCGATGTATGTGTCATGGAATCAAATCCTTCACCTAATCTTACGTGCAGTTTACTCTCAACAAACTCTCTGCATTCTGCAATCTGTTCCTCGTTTACGGCGCCATCCAGTAGCTCAAGATGTCTGAATATCTCCTTTTGCAATGTAAGTAGCATTCCTGCAAGCACTTTCTTGTATATTATTGTGGTGTGCTTCATCCAATCGGGGGCTACGTTGTCAATATTCTTGATGAATATCACGTCCGCACGGATATCGTTAAGGTTCTCTATAAGTGCACCATGCCCGCCAGGTCGGAATATAAGCTTCCCGTCATCGTCTCTTACTGGTTCGTTGTATTCATCTACAATTAGCCGATCCGTATAGTGCTTTTGTTCTGAAAATTTTATTTCTGTTTCCGTGTTGAATGCACTCTCGTAATATTTCTTTACCTCTGCTATCTTTTTGCGAAACAGCGGTCTGTGTTCCGGTGATATGGTGAAATGTAACCTCACTTTCCCGTCAGAACTCATTGCGTACTGCGCCCCTTCCACAATGTGCTCTTCAAATGCTGTCCGCTGGATGCTTCCGTATTTGTGAAACTTGATCAACGCCTTTGGTAGTTTTCCGTATCCGAGATATTGATCTTTTAAAAGAAAATTTATGATTGCGGTATAGTCTCCTCGTATCATATAGTCATTCAGATCCAAACCTGCAGATGACATGCTTTTATACAAATCGTCGAAAAATGCAAAACTGCGGATGTTTTCCAGAAATGTTTGCACTTGTGGAAACTCGGCTCCGAAGTTGTGTGCCACTCCGAAGTATGTTGATGTGAAAGCATAAAGGTCGTTAAACATTCGTGTTGCTGCTCCCGATGCAGGCACGAACTTCAGCAGCCGCTTCCCTTTCGTTAGTTCGCGGTAGGCCTCCTCGAAGTTCGATACTTCTTGATCGCTTAACCTGAGTATCCCGCCATTTTCAACGGTGGCAGGTTCAACTATCTTGCTTTTCGCAAATCCTTTCCTATAGTCAGCAATCTGGTTTTCTATGTCGTTTTCTGTCAGCCCAAGACTCTCGGCTTGCAGTATGTCTTGTTCGTTAAATTTTTTATTCATTTCTTTTAGTTTCGGATATCACTATATTGGTTGTCATGTATTTTTGATAATTCTTCACAGGAACTCGGGGTAAAACGTAACCTGATGATTTCTGGGTAGGGCATACCTTCTATAAATTGACTTGCTTTTGTATCGCTGCTTACAACCGTGCATATATCGTCCGTGGGATAGGTCTCTACTAAAAATACTCGTGCATGGTGTACTTTCACAATCAGATTATTCGGAAATATCAATGATTCTGTTTTAAGGAATGGCTTGCAATCTGTTCAAACCTTTATCGGACGGATATAAAATCCAAAATAAATCCCCCGTATTCGAGGGATTTATCTACTCTTCAACACGATTCAGCCCTGTGTTGTCTCAACCACACCGTAGTCGTGCGTGCCAGCCATTAGTGGCCAACATAATAAATATGGTCTTTCAGAACTACTGTAACATCCACAGTCTCCCCTGTTTTCAGTTTGAATGTGGCTTCACCGGTACGATAACCCATGAACTTGTTGTAGGTTGTGTCCCAAACTGCCGAATCAAGCACGTGTACGTCAAAAATGGCAGGTGCTGCAAATTCTGTCTGGTACACACCGTTGTCGTTTGTCGATCCCTCTGCAAATATTGAACTGCCGTTGTTGTCTATTTTGACATAGGCCCCCTTTACGGGATTGTTGTTGTTCGACTCGTCAACAACAGTTACTTTCACATAACACATCGTGTCCTTGTCACACGAAACAAGTGTCGCTACACTTAATGCTGTGACAAACAACGCTAATGCCGCAAAAATGCTTTTTTTCTTCATAATTTTAAAATCTATGTGGATAAATTCTACTATCTTTGCACTTGTTTATGAATTGCAAAGGTAACATTTTTTACGCTATGAAAAACAAAAAAGTTGCTTTTTTAATAATTTTTAGTGCTTTGGTATTCGCTGCCTGTTCGCAAAAACCAGTTAATAATGCAAATGATAACAAGAAGGTCGCTACTGCCGAAACACCTTCTGATGAGATTGAAAATTATGTTCTTATCGAGACCGATTTGGGCAATATCATTGTGAAACTATACAACGAAACACCGCGCCATCGCGACAACTTTCTCAAGCTTGTCAACGAGGGTTTCTACGATGGACTTCTGTTCCACCGTGTTATCAAGGGTTTCATGATTCAAGGCGGAGACCCTAAATCTAAAGACGCAAAACCTGGACAGATGCTCGGCGACGGCGGCTTGCCCTACACCATACCTGCCGAATTTGTCCCCTCGCTTTTCCACAAAAAAGGCGCGCTCGCGGCCGCCCGGCAGGGCGACAATGTCAACCCAAACAAAGAGTCTTCCTCGTGCCAGTTCTATCTTGTCCAGGGTAACGTTTGGAATGCAAACCAGCTTAAAATGATGGAACACCAATTGCAGAAGCAATTCTCCAAGGCCCAAATCGATGCCTATACTTCCATCGGCGGCACACCTTTCCTCGACGGCGACTACACTGTCTTTGGTGAGGTGGTCGAGGGCCTCGACGTGGTCGACAAAATCGCCGCCGTGCAGTGCGGCCAGTCCGATCGCCCTCTTAATGATGTTAGGATGAAAATGAAAGTATTTAAGAAATAAATGTCTATGAAGTCCGAAATAGAAGCCTATCTTCGCGAGATTCAGGCAACCCACATTGAACAGTTCAAAAACAAAGCCGAGGAAATAGAACTGTTTCGCATTAAATATCTTGGGAAAAAAGGTGCGATAAGTGCTCTTTTTGACCAGTTTAAATCCCTTCCTGGCGACCAGAAAAAAGAAATTGGCGTTCTGCTTAATCAACTGAAGAGCGCCGCTCAGTCAAAAATCGAGGAATTCAAGTCTTTTGTCGAGGATAATATGTCACAAAGTGACCATGTCGACCTCTCTCTCCCGGCCGAATTCTCCTCTCACGGTGGGCGGCATGTTCTCTCGACTGTTATGAACGAGATTATTGACATTTTTGGACGTATCGGTTTCACTGTCGCCGAGTCGGGCGAAATCGAGGACGATTGGCATCTATTCTCCGCTCTCAACTTCCCTCCCGATCATCCGGCACGTGATATGCAGGATACTTTCTTCGTGGAAAAGGATAACGGTTCCTCTGATATCGCTCTTCGTACTCATACCTCATCCGTACAGGTACGAGTTATGGAACATTCTGCCCCCCCCATTCGCATAATCGCCCCGGGTCGTGTTTTCCGCAACGAGGCTGTCTCAGCTCGCGCTCATTGCATTTTTCATCAAGTTGAGGCTCTCTATGTCGACAAAAAAGTTACGTTCGCCGATCTAAAGCAAACTCTTCTTTATTTCGCCAAAGAGATGTTTGGCGAGGATACTAAAATTCGCCTCCGCCCATCTTATTTCCCTTTCACCGAACCTTCCGCCGAAATGGACATTTCGTGTAATATCTGTCATGGTGAAGGGTGCAGCATTTGCAAGGGTACCGGTTGGCTTGAAATCCTTGGCTGCGGTATGGTCGACCCTAACGTCTTGGAAGCATGCGGCATTGATAGCAAGAAGTTTAGCGGATTCGCTCTCGGTATGGGGGTCGAACGTATGGCTATGCTTAAGTATCAAATTCGCGACCTGCGTCTTTACTTCGAAAACGATATCCGGTTTCTTCAGCAGTTCTCCAACATTCTCTAAACCTTTATGGCTCTTATTTGTTTGGAAGGCATGCGTTTTCATGCATTTCATGGCTGCTTTGACGAGGAACAGGTTGTAGGTACCGATTTTATAGTCAACTTATGTGTTGATGCCGATACGTCACATGCGCAGGTTTGCGACGACATCAACACCACCGTCAATTATCAGCTGCTCTATGACTGTGTTTCCGACGAGATGCATAATCCATCTCACCTTTTGGAGCATGTTGCGCAGCGCATCCTTGAAAGGGTTATGCGTGAATTTGTGGCCGTTCGTTGGGCTTCTGTAAAAATATCCAAACTTAATCCTCCTTTGGGAGGTCAGCTTGATTCGGCTTCCGTACAGATTGAAGTGTCGCGTTGAAGCCATCCTATCAACGTTTTATAGTTTTCCGTTATCTCGAAAACTATAGTATTTCCCAAACTCGGGTGAGCCTATGCCGACTATTATGTGGTCAAGTACGCGTATGTCCAAAAGTTTGCCTGCTTCAACTATTTTTCTTGTCAGGTTTTCATCTTCTCGGCTGGGTCTCAGATTTCCAGATGGATGGTTATGGGCAAGTGCTATGCTCACGGCATTTTGCATGACGGCATATTTGAATATTGTTCTCAGATCGACAAGCGTACCGGTTATCCCTCCCTGCGAAATGCACTGTTTGTCAATGACTTTACCTCTGTTGTTCAGATAAACCACAACGAATTTTTCCCTGTCGCAGTCATCTATTTCGGTGTGGATGTAATCATACAAGTTTGTGCTGTCTTTCAACACAGTCTCTTTTCTCATATAGTTTTCGTTCGCCATACGTCGTCCTAGTTCCAATGCGGCCGTCAGTGTGGCTGCTTTCGCTATGCCAACTCCATGAAACTTCATGAAATCAGATATTTCGACTTGTGTAAGTGGCGTAAGTGTCTCCGATGTATGGCTTAGTATCTTCTTTGCAAGATCCACAGCTGTTGTTCCAGGGGTTCCACTTCCAAGCAAAATCCCGATTAGCTCGGCGTTTGTCAGTTCTTTCTTCCCTTTTGTTAGCATCTTTTCCCTGGGTTTGTCTTTGTCATCCCAATGGTTGATTGTAAGATTGTTAACCTTGATTTTGATCGTCTCTTTTTTATCTTCCATTTTTCGTATCGTTATCGTCCTTGATTGCGATGCTCTGATGTCGGTAATACCGACAACTATTCAATGCTTGGCGCTTTTTCTGTTTGTTTGTTTTGCAAAAATATTATTTTTTCGACAAAAGTGTTGCTCATTTGATAAAATTTGTTACCTTTGCATACTCTAATTGTGCTGTGTACAATAAAAACTTAATTCTTAAAATATGCAAAACAAAGGACTTATAAGGTTTTTAGCGTGGGCTTTTGTATTGGTGTGCTTGTACCAATTGTCCTACACGTTTGTAACTGCAAGCGTAAACCGCAAGGCGAGAAATGCCGCCGAAGCCTATGCCGAAAGCGAAGCTACTAAATCGAGAGCAGCAAATCTTGCTAACAATGATGCCCTTGAAACTCAAGTTAAACTCGATTCGCTTAAGACTGCATACGAGGTTCATTACCTTGATTCCATGGCTAATGAAAAAGTATATCTTGGCTCCACCTATCGTCAGTGTCAAGGTAAGGAAATCAACCTCGGTCTTGACCTCAAGGGCGGTATGAACGTTATGCTTGAAGTGTCTACCTCCGATGTGGTTCGCTCTCTTGCTCACAAGGATATCCCCGACAATGGTCTTTTTGAAAATGCGATGACAGCTGCTCTTGCCCGCCAGAAAACGACTACAAACAAAGACTTTGTATCCTTATTCTGTGAGGAAATCGACCGTCTCAACAAAGAAATGAATGGTACTAATGAGCTTCGCCTCGCCCCTTATTTTATTGGACCGAAACTCCCGGAAATAAAAGCTAGTTCAAAAAATGAAGATGTGAAAAAAGCTCTGCAGTCTGCGGCAAAGTCTGCTTATGAGATGACCTACGAGCGCCTGCGCCAGCGTATTGACAAATTCGGTGTCGCACAACCCTCTATTCAAAAACTTGAGGCATCTGAACGCATCCTTGTTGAACTGCCTGGTGTTAAGGAACCCGAACGTGTCCGCAAACTCCTACAGAGTACTGCTCAACTGGAATTTTGGAGAACTTGTGATAATCTTGACGAGTACGGTTATAAGACTCTGGAAAAAATCGACGCAAGTCTTGCCGCAATCAGATCTTCTTCGCAGGATGACGGCGACACTCTTGCTTCAGACGACGGTTTGGCTGTTGGAGACAGTATGGTCGCTGACACTTCCTTGGCTGGCCAGTTGGCAATCGATAACAAAACTTCTGGCAATTCTGCCAATCAAAGGAAACTTGAAGAAAACAATCCTTTGTTTTCTAAACTGATACCCAGTATCGACCAAAATAACAGGTTGAGCAAGGGGCCTGTTGTCGGTTTGGCTCGCCGCAGTGATCGTGATGCTATTAATGAGATGCTTGCAGTTGCTGCTGAAAAAAAATGGTACGACTCACGTCGAGTAAAATATCTTTGGAGCGCCAAGCCCATAAAAGATAACCAAGACATATATCAATTATATGCAATTGCTATTGAGAACGATGGTAGTCCAGTCCTTGGTGGTGATGTCGTCACCGATGCCCGTCAGGATTTTAGCCAAGTTGGCGGAAACGAGATTTCAATGTCAATGAATACCGAGGGTGCTCGTGAATGGAAACAAATCACTGGTGCCAATGTTGGCAAGTGTATTGCCATTGTTATGGATAATTTGGTCTATTCCGCACCTGTGGTTAACGGCGAAATTGCAGGTGGACGTTCTTCAATCACCGGTGATTTCACTCTCGATGAGGCTAAAGACCTCGCTAACATTCTGAAATCAGGAAAACTTGATGCTCCAGCCATTATAGTCCAAGAGGCCGTCGTCGGACCGTCTCTCGGTCAAGAATCTATCAAGAAAGGGTTGTGGTCCTTCATCCTCGCTTTTGTCGTGGTTCTTATCTACATGGTCGTGTTCTACAATCGCGCTGGTTGGGTTTCTGTTGTGGCTCTTGTTACCAATGTCTTTCTCCTCATTGGTATCTTGGCATCCATCGGTTCGGTCCTTACTCTGCCGGGTATTGCCGGTATAGTCCTTACTATGGCTATGGCAGTCGATGGCAACGTTATTATTTACGAACGCATCAAGGAGGAACTGCGCAACGGTTCCAGCGTCGCCAATTCGGTCGATGCCGGTTTCAAGAATGCCTATTCTGCTATTATTGACGGTCAAGTGACTACATTCCTTTTGGGTCTCGTGCTTATTATGTTTGGCTCTGGCCCTGTTCGCGGTTTTGCAGTCACGTTGTGCATAGGTATTGTTACCTCGCTATTCACAAGTATTTTTATTACCCGTCTTGTTATCGACAATCTTCTCCGCGCTCGCAAGAAGGTGACCTTCTCGTTCCCGTTCAGTGCTGACTTTATGCGCAATGTCCATATCAATTTCATTGACAAGCGCAAGGTATTCTACATTATTATGTCTTGCGCCATTCTGGTTTGTGTGGTTGGATTTGCTGTCAGGGGTCTCAGCTTTGGTATCGATTTCAATGGCGGTCGTACCTATGTTATTCGCTTCGACCAACCTGTTAGTGCTGTCGATGTTCGTGCGAGTATGAATAGGCAGTTCGATGAGGCTCCCGAGGTTAAAACCTATGGTCCTTCGACACAACTTAAGATTACTACTAAATATAAAGTAAAGGAAGACGGCGATGAGGTAAAGAACGAAATAATGGCAAAACTTTATGAAGGTGCAAAACCCTATTTTGCAAAGCCTATCACCATCGATGAGTTTAAATCAACAGAGACCAATCCTCTTGGTATCATTCAGGCTGAACAGGTCGGAGGTACCATCGCCCACGACAATCTGGTTCACTCCATTTGGGCTATTATTGGTGGTCTTTTGATTATATTTGTATATATTGGTCTCCGTTTCCGCAGTTGGCGTTTTGGACTTGGTTCTGTTGCTGCTCTGACCCACGACACCATTTTGGTAATCGGTATGTTCTCTCTCTTGTATGGCCTATTGCCTTTCAATCTCGAGGTCGATCAGTACTTCATTTCCGCCGTATTGACGGTTATCGGTTACTCCATCAACGCTACTGTGGTTATTTTCGACCGTGTACGCGAGTTCAAAAAACTTTATCCGAAGCGTGATCTCAAGACCCACATGAATGATGCTATTAACTCCACACTCGCTCGTACAATCAATACCAGCGGCACTACTTTTGTCACTTTGCTCATGATGTTCATTTTTGGCGGCGAGGTTATTCGTGGGTTTATCTTCGCCCTTCTCGTCGGTGTCGTTTGTGGTATGTTCTCTTCTGTATGCCTTGCTTGCCCCATCGTCTATGAAATTTCAAAGCGTAGGGAAGAGAAAAATGCTTTGCGTAACAACTAAGACTAAATCTAAAACCGCTTGTTTCTAAAAAATATGGATTTCATTACAATCCTCTTCATTTTGGTCGCTTTAGTTCTGTTTGTAGCCAAAGTCGGAAAATCTGCAAAAAGTACCATACCCGTTTCTCCTGCCGAGGATAATAGTCATTCTTATGATGATTGTATGGATAGTCAGGTTGATGCGTGTTTTGATGTTCAAGGCAGTGAGTATTTCTCCTACGAGAACGAAACATCAGATATTTCATCTGGCTTTACCAAGTCATCCAATTCAAAGAAAAAAAATGGTTCAACTGAAGTACGTAACGTATGCGAAAATAATCAGTCCTTTGAATTCGACTTGCGGCAGGCTGTCATTTACAATGCTATCCTTCACAACGATTTTATCGAATCACGTCATTAATAAAGAAAATAAATAATCGTATTAACGTAATAATTTCGAGTATGTTCAAGAAAGTACTAATGTCAATCGGTCTGCTTTTGCTGGCTCATGGAGTTTTGCAGGCGCAGGGTATTTTGAAAGGTACTGTGACCGATGCTAAGTCAGGCGAACCAATGTCGTTTATCAACGTCATTGCCATGCAGAACGGAGAGCGTGTGGGCGCTGGTCAAACTGATTTTGACGGCGTTTACACAATCAAAGGTCTTCAGGTCGGTTCCTACGACATTAAAGTAACCAGTGTGGGCTACGAAGGCCAGCTTAAAACGGGTGTCAATGTCAAGGCCTCGGGTTTCACCATAGTCGATTTCAAGATGAAATCCTCGGCTACGGTCATGACTGAACTTGTTGTGGAAGCCGACCGTGCACCTATTTTCGAAGTCGGTACTCCTGAGTCTGGTCAGCGTATCACATCCGATGACATTGCCAAGATGCCAGGTAACTCGGTAGATGCTATTGTGGCTGCGGTCGGCGGTATCGGTTACGACGACGGTGGATCAGGCTCCGCTCGTGGTGAAGGTGGTATGGTAACCATGCAGGGCGGTGTACGTAAACGTACTGGAATCAGTGCTCCAAAAGAGGCTATCGCCGAAATCCAAGTTATACTTGGCGGTACACCCGCAAGCATTGGTGAAGCTATCGGTGGTACTCAAATTATTACGCTTAAACCGCCCTCAAGCCAGTTCAAGGGTGTTGTCAAATATGAAACCTATATTGACTATCGTCTCTTGAACACTCTTATGCTCTATCTGACAGGTCCAATTTATAAACAGAAAAAGACCCAGCCTGATGGTGGTGTCACGGAACGTACTATGATCGGATTTCGTCTTACAGGTCAAGGAGCCTATGCAAAGGACGGCTATTATCGTGCTAAGAAAGGTCGTTATAAAGTTGTAAACGACGATAAGGTGGCTATCATACGCGACAATCCTCTCTCTTTCGATATGGTTGAACATACTATTAACTATAGGGCAGAAGAAGAGTTGCATGCCGACGACTTCCATACTGTTACTCAAAAGCCTCATACCAGTTACTATAGTGTCGCCGTGGAGGGTGCCATCGATTTCCGTTTTACCGACTACGCCACTCTTACCATCACTGGTGAGTATTCTCGTGGCATGTATCCGTCTACGGGTTCTTCTTATTGGGCTCTTAATATGGCCGAAGGTAGCGGTGGTGTCGAAGTGGATCAAAGTTACGGCATTACGGTTGACTTCACTCAGCGTTTCAAGGATGCTAAATCCCAAAGTGACGAGTCTACTCTTCCCGAAACAAAGTCCACAGCGGCTGTTTCTAATGTGATGTACAACATCACTGCCATGGTAAGCCGCGCAACCGCCATTAATTACAACAGCAATTTTGGCAAGTCGATAGATGATGTCTTTAAATATGGCCACATCTCTACGTTCAATACCACTATGAGTCCCAGTTTCACTTCCAAGTTGTTCGACAATCATGGTGTTAGTCAATATGCGCTTGTCCAAGACAGCTGGATTGAAAATGTTGATATGGAATCCTACAAGAATGGTGTCGACCCTGCTAACGCTCGTCTCGCGCGTTACGCTTTGCAGGTATACGAAAACGAGGAATATCGGCCTTACATGACTAACCGTGACAATATCCGTGAATTGAAGGGATTGTACAACGGAGATTCTCCATCAAGTGTTTATGGCATGTTTTATAACACTGGTGTGCAAAACACATCTTATGGCATGTCGCAAACCGACTACATTTACCTTCAGGCAAAGGCATCTGCTCTGATTAAAGGACATGATTTGGAAATCGGTTTCCAGTACGACCGTTATTTCTCTTCATCTTATTCACTTGCTGCGGCTGGGCTTTGGACTCTTATGTATCAAAATGCAAACCGTCATATTTCGCAGCTCGACTATAATAATCCTATTATGGAATATGAGGGGTCTACGCTTCGTGTCAGATATGATCGCTTGAATAATACCGAAAACCAAACCGAGTTCGACCGCAATATGCGCGAGTATGACAAGGAGCATGTAGGGGCAACCGATTGGCTCGACGTGAACAGCTACACACCGGAACAGTATGCTGCAGCTGGTGGTATGGACATGTTCTCCTCCGACGAACTCTTCAATAGTGGTAACGCTTATGTCAGCTACTATGGATACAAACATAATGGTGAGAAATATAATGGTAAATGGGATTTTAACGATTTCTTTGATCCTGCTTCGAGAAATCATGAAAAATATCGTTATCTTCCGTCGTTCTCGCCTACATATATGGCCGGTTACATTCAGGACCGTTTCTATTTCCAAGACCTTATATTCAATGTCGGTGTTCGTGTCGACTACTTTGATGGCGGACAAATGGTTCTCAAAGACCCGTATCTTCTCTATGAATCTTACACTGTCGCCGACTTGAAAAAAATGAAACAGGGTAGCGACTACAATGGAACTCTCGCCAACAACGTTGAGGACGATTGGGTGGTCTATGTCGACGATGCAGCCGCTCCAACTCCGACTATTAATGGTTATCGTTCCACATCTTCGAGCGGAACTACCAACTGGTACGATGCTAACGGTGTCGCCATCAATTCGCCCAATGAGATTAAAGGTACATCGGGTAAACCCACTCCTTTCCGTACAAGAAATGTTGCCAATCCTGATGATCCTACAACCGGAAGTTATGCTTTTAGCAACAATAAGGTTCTGAAGGGTGCTTTCGACGAATATAAACCGCAGGTTGTGGCTATGCCTCGTATCGCTTTCTCTTTCCCCGTTGGCGACAATTCTCAATTTAAGGCCAGTTATGACATTATTGCTCGTCGCCCATCCAGTGGATGGCAGGCTAACTATTTGGGTTATATGTATATGACTCAGATTTCGACCATTTCAAATCCCAATCTCAAACCTGAAAAAATTACCAATTACGAAATCGGTTTCCAACAGGCCTTGGGCAAGGGTAAAAATAAAAACTCTGCTATCAGTATCTCGGCTTACTACAAGGAAACTCGCGACTTGATCCAGTTGGTTCAGTATGTCGGTGCCGATCCGAACCCCAACTATTACTCTTACGATAACATTGACTTCAAAACCATTAAAGGTATAACTATTGCTTACGATTTGCGTCAAACAAAAAATTTCCGTGTCAATGCTAACTATACTCTTCAGTATGCAGACGGAACTGGTCTTTCGTCCACTACTATGACCGAGTTGATAAAAGAGGGCTATACCACTCTTAAGATGCTTAACCCAATCGATGACGACCGTCGCCATGAGTTCAAGGCTAATGTCGACTTCCGCTACGGAAGTGGTGCCAAGTACAACGGTCCTGTCATTAAACGCAAAATCAAGGATAAAGAAACCGGAGAACTTCGTGTTAAAGAAGTCAAGGTGCTCGAAAATTTTGGTATCAACCTGATGGCTGTTGCACAGTCGGGGCGTCCCTACACGCGTGCTCTTAGCAATACCCAATACACTATTGTGGGTAGCTATCGTGGTGCTCGACTCCCCTGGGGCTTCTATTTCGATATCGTTATCGACAAGACGTGGACAATCAAAGCCGGTAAGAAAGACACCTATCTCAATCTTGCCCTTACGGTTCATAATTTATTCGATATCCGTAATGTAACAGGCGTATTTGCTGTGACGGGTAACCCCACTGACGATGGCTATCTAACCGATCCCGGTACTCAGTCCATCATCAATTCTTACCTTGATCCGCAGTCGTACAGAGACCTTTACGCAGTGTATATGAATAATAATACATGGAATTATTCATCACCGCGTACTTGGAAAGTCTCCCTGTCGTATAACTTCTAATCCATCAACACGAAAAAACATAAAGACATGAAGAATATATTAACAAAAATTGTATTGGTGGCTGTCCTTTTAGGATTGGGGGCAGGTTCCGCCTATGCTCGCGAATGCATCGAGTGCAAACGCCATTCTGCCAAACGCTCTACTGCGCAGGCAAAGGCTGCTGCGTGCAAGAGGGCGCAGAGTACGGCTGAACTCAGTGTCAATAATGTAAGAGCCATGATTAACGGTTATGGCAATATGTGGTACGATGGAAGCGTTGCCCAGTACCATATTCCAAAAAATGGTAACACCTGTCCTATGTTCTGCGCTGCTCTTTGGATTGGCGGTACCGATGTCAATGACCAGTTGCGTCTGGCCGCCCTGCGTTTCGGGTCGGAGGGCGACGACTATTGGCCGGGCCCGCTCACTGTTGATGGCTCTGCTTCAACCGATATTGACCGCTGCACCAAATTCGACAAGCATTATATTATCTCAAAGGCTGATGTGTTGGCTCACATAGCTAAGTTCGACTACACATCTAATCCTCCATCTCTCCGTTCTGGCGCAGACCTGGGCGATGTGCCTGAGGTTATTAAGAATTGGCCTGCGGAGGGTCAGGAGGAAGGTCTGTCACCATATTTGGCTCCATTCTTTGATGCTGATCACGATGGACATTATGATTACACCAAGGGTGATTATCCCTACTATGATTTCGACAATGAATTATGTCCTACTTCCTTAAAAGCTGCTCTTGCCCCTGGTGAGAACTATGTACCCAAGCGTACTATGGAAGATTCCGCCGGTATTGTCCGTGGTGGATTGCTTTCCGATCAGGTCCTTAAGGGGGACCAGACTATATGGTGGGTTTTCAATGATATGGGTAACACTCATACTGAAACTCAAGGTAGCCCCATCGGTCTCGAAATCCGTGCTCAAGCTTTTGGTTTCTCAACTAACGATGAGATCAACAACATGACTTTCTATTCCTATGAGATTATCAACCGTTCTACGTACACCTTAAAGAATACTTATTTTAGCCAGTGGGTCGACCCAGATTTGGGTTATGCTTTCGACGACTATGTCGGATGTGATGTCAAGCGCGGTTTGGGTTATTGCTACAATGGTGACGAGTCCGATGGCCCTGGTGCTGGTAGTTATTCAAATATTCCTCCCGCTGTGGGTATCGATTTCTTCCAAGGTCCTTATATGGATCCAGACGGAAGGGATAACCCAAAGATTGACATTGACAAAATGCGACTTTACTACGCCTCGGAATTGGAAAATTATAAGATTACTCTTGCCGACGGCTCTGTGAAATATGATACTATCAGACTTACGGACGATGCCGATTTATTTTATCCCAGTGCATGGTACTTCAGACCCGGCGATGCTATTGGAAACTGTGCTATCAATGGTGTGAACTTTGGTAATAACATTGTTGACGATGAGCGTTTCGGCATGCGTCGTTTTGTTTATTACGAAAACAAGGCCAGTGGTTATAACTCAGAACCGGCGAAAGCTACTGACTATTATCTTTATTTGCGTGGCTATTGGAAAAACCGTCAGCGTATGAGATTTGGCGGTGACGGCTTGTCTTCAGGCACAACGGAGTATGAGTGCGATTTTATGTTCCCTGGCGATAGCGATCCGTTGCATTGGGGTACCGATGGCGTCGACCCTGGTTTTGAATGGACTGAAGTTCAGGCGGGCAATCCTATTGGTGACCGTCGTTTCATGCAGTCTGCTGGCCCGTTCACCTTGGAGCCTGGCGCATTGAACTATATCACTGTTGGTATTCCGTTTGCTCAAGCTGCATCGGGCAATGCGTGGCAGTCTGTCGAGTTGCTCCGTCAGATCGATGATGTCTGTCAAGCTCTTTTTGAAAACTGTTTCAAGGTCCTTAATGGTCCAGATGCACCCACACTTGTCGCTCAAGAGTTGAAAAACGAGGTAATCCTTTATATTACTTACAAGAATCCTACATCAGCAGGCGAAGACTATGAAGAAATTGACCCTGCAATTCCGACTTATTACAGAGATGCAAACGACAATTTAATCAGATATTCAGAGTCAGAGAGAAGTTATAAGTTTGAAGGATACCAAATTTTCCAGTTAAAAGATGCAAACGCTTCTATCGCTGATATATACGATGTCACAAAATCGCGCCTTGTTGCACAGTGTGATATTCAGAACTTTTACGATGATACTCTTGAGTCTCCCAATGTCCCAATTGGAACTCTTGTCAATTACACAACCAATTCTTCAAATGGACTTTTAACGGCTCAGACAATGGTGACTGGTGCAAATGCAGGTATTCAGCACGTTTTCCGTATCACAAGGGATGAATTTGCTACCGGTACAAATCGTGCGTTGGTTAATAATAAGGAATACTACTATATTTGCATCGCTTACGCACACAATCGCTACAAGGAATACAATTTCATCGATGGACAGGATGAACCGTATCTTGCTGGTCGTACAAATGAGTATGGTGGGACTATCGAGCCGATTAGAGTAATTCCGCACGATCCGACAAATGAAAACGGAGGCACTCAAATTAACGCGGAATTCGGCATGAAGCCTCTAATTACACGACTTGAAGGGCACGGTAATGGCGGTTCTATTCTTCGTCTCACAGATTCCTCCATCACAAGTTTGATGGGCCCTGCCAACGTTCCGGGCATGGCTCCGGGCAAGTCATCTCTTGACACTGTTACCGGTAGGATGACTCTGTCAAAGCCTTGCATCATTGCCAAACCTGAATATCAGGAAAACTATGGCCCCGTGAATGTTACCGTGATAGATCCACTTAATATTAGGCCAGGAGAATTCGTGTTGAAGTTTTTGGGTGTCAGCAATAATTCGAAGTGGGTCATAACGAGAGAAAATGGCGAGCCGCTATTCTACACCGCTGACTCTGTACCCGTATATAGTGACACTTCCGATTATTCTATCGGGCGCTACAACGAGCAACTATTCCTTGATTTGGGAGTCTCGGTTGCCATAACCAATCCCTCCCCATCGGCAGACGCTTACACGATAAGCACTACACCCGCAAATTTGGGAACGTTTGTGTCTGGCGGATACGTTAAAGAGGGTTCGGTTCTTGGCTCTAACATGAAATTTGATGATAATGAGAAACAGTGGCTCACGGGTATCCCTGACTATGATGGTGACCCCACATACAACTGGATCCGCTCTGGCACCCAGTATTCTGCTGGACAGTTGGGCGTTTTCAAGAATTCCGACGAGCCTATTTCCGAATACGAAGATTATTTGGATGAGGATTACTATATGGTAACGGCCGCTCGCGGCTCTGCTATTCTTGCAGACCCGTTCGATAAGTATCAGGTGTTTGAAAGTGTTTTATCTGGTCTCTGGGCTCCTTACAAGCTTGTCTCAACAAGAGATTTCCACCCAGGATTCTGCATGAAGTACTATATCGCACCTCAATCCATTATCGACAGTTTGCACAGTATTGTTACACTCTCTCAAGTCTATCTGTCATACAATCGAACAATGAGAAAGCTTATGTCTCATTCTTGCAATAAATCTCTGATATTTAACAATATCAAATCTTTGCCAAGTGTGAGAATTGTTATTACTGCCGACACGTCGAAGTGGACACGCTGTCCGGTTCTTGAGATGTGCGACGACTATCAGCAAGCTGAGGGTAATGCTCGCAAGTTTCAGATTCGTCGTCATCCGTCGGTCGATAAGAATGGTGACACTTCAAGCGTACGGCAGGCATCCGAGGACCCCAATAGTCCCAACTATATTTCTGATATGGGCATGGGATGGTTCCCTGGTTATGCCATCAACGTCACAACTGGTGAGCGTCTGAATATAATGTTTGGCGAAGATTCCAGATATGTCCAATATAATGGTCGCGACATGATGTGGAACCCTGTTAACACCATTATGGATGGCACTCAGAATTATGTCATGGGAGGGCGTCATTTCATATATGTGATGAATGCGGTTGATCAACCGTTCTATAAGATTTTCCAAGCCAGCGGTTCTGTACAGAGCACATCGTATACTACTCCCTCCTATGATGCCGGAAGATATGCCATGCAGATGCTCCGTTTGTCCGAAAGGGTTATGACAAGCAAAGACCCAACTCCAAATCAACAGAACAACCTTGCTTACGACCGCGGTCTTCTTAAGGACGAACTTGAGAAGGTTTCGGTAAATGCAACGCGCGACGCTATGTCGTTCCTGTTCTCCACTGTAGCTTGGGTTAATATGCCATTGGTTGAAAGACGTTTTCAGTTCGATAACCCTAAAGATATTCCCACGACTGTTACTATCGATCTTGATGTGCCGACTCAGTATGCATCCAATTACAGTCCGAACAAGACCGCGCGCTCTTCCTCCGAAGTGCAGAATGCTAACAGACCTATGTATATGTTCAAGCTGTCTGAAGATATTGCGACACGCACTGGCATGGCTCTTGCAAATGATGCGACAAAAGATTACAGGGATTCGCTTCTTAGCTTGATAAACGTTGTTCCTAACCCGTACTACAGTGCTTCTGCCTATGAGACTTCAAGCCAGTTGGAAACTAAGGTCCGTTTCGTAAATCTTCCGTCGAAATCAACGGTGAGAATATACACCCTTGACGGTACACTTGTTCGTGTACTTGGTCCAACCCCTGACGATCCTTCTTCAAGTGACCTTGACCCCAACCGTTACCGTTATGTGCTCGATTGGGATTTGCACAACCACGAGGGTATTCCAATTGCTGGCGGTATGTATCTGATACATGTTGAAGTGCCCGGACTTGGCTATCGTGTTATAAAGTGGTTTGGCACCATGCGTCCTGTGGACCTGAACTCGTTTAGTTTCTAAGGCAATTGAATGAAAACGCATAAAACATCTACAAAATGAAGAATATATACAGAATAACAGTAGTTGTGGTTTTGTTGTTGGCTGTTTCTGCAGGCAGTGCCTACGCTGGCAACGACAAACGCCGTGGTACGGCTGGAGCCACAGAGTTGCTTATTAATCCATGGGCTCATAGTTCGGGATGGGGCAATGTGAGTGTGGCTAATGTTCGCGGACTTGATGCTTTCTATTCGAATGTTGCCGGTATCGCCTTTGTTAATAAAATGGAGTTCGCCTACACGTATACTATGTATCTCGGAGGTAAGTCGGGTTTGCGTAGCGGTGCAGGTATTAACGCTTTTGGTCTGGCTGTCCGTGTATTTGACCGGGGCGTTTTGGCTGCATCCGTTACTGCTATGGGTTTTGGCGATATTGATGTGACAACGGTCGAGAGCCCTGATGCAGGGTCAAATGGTACCTTCAGCCCTTCATATATGAATATTAATTTGTCCTATGCACACTCGTTCACGAAGAGCATACATGCTGGTTTAAATCTTAAGCTCGTTACTGAGCAAACTGCCGATATCCGTGGTACAGGCTTTGCAGTTGATGCGGGTATTCAGTATGTAACTGGCGAAAATGACCAGCTTAAGTTCGGTATGTCCCTTAAAAACTGGGGACCATCTATGACCTATAAGGGTGTTGGTCATTCGCTAAACATGGTAAATGATGCAGGCAATAACCAGACTGTTGAATATCGTGCAGCAAGTATGGAACTGCCCACGTGTCTGAATATAGGTGTTTCATACGATTTTCTTATCTCTGCTGCTGATCAGCGTATCACCGCTGCTGCTAGTTTTACGTCCAATGCGTTTCTGAAAGATAATGTAACCCTTGGTTTGGAATATTCGCTCTTTAATATCATGCAGTTACGTGCAGGCTACATTTTCACTTTCGAGAAATTGGACAAGGATTCGCGGACAACGGCCAATACTGGTTTGTGTGCGGGTGCTTCGGTCGATATTCCGTTGAGCAAGAAAAAAACTGATGGTTCAATGCGTCCGACGCTCGCATTGGAGTATTCTTATCGTGCGGCAGCACCGTTTAAGGGTTCTCACTCTATTGGAGCAACTGTCCGGTTCTAAGTCCGACTGTTTCATAAAACCTATGATTAGGAAAGGCCTCAAAAGCCTTTCCTAATTTTTAGATACCTTTTATTTGCGATTAACCAAGAAGGCTTTATGTTGCCTTCATATTGCACAGCATTTCAACAAAAAACAAATAAAATGTCAGAAATTAAGTATTACAGCGAGGAGGGTCTTCAAAAACTGAAAGACGAACTCCACCATTTGATAGTGGTTGAACGCCCGGCGGCATCGGCTGCCATTGCCGAAGCGAGAGACAAGGGCGATTTGTCGGAGAATGCAGAGTACGATGCTGCAAAAGAGGCCCAAGGACACCTTGAGGCTCGAATTTCAAAACTTCAGGATTTGGTGGCAAATGCTCGCCTGCTTGACGAGTCGAAGATAGATACCTCCAAGGTACTGCTTCTATCAAAAATCAATATTCGAAATGTAAAGACAAAGGCGAAACAAACCTATACAATAGTTCCTGAAAGCGAGGCAAACTTGAAAGAAAGCAAGATCTCTGTCACGTCTCCTTTCGCACAGGCGTTTCTTGGCAGAAAGAAGGGCGACATTGTAGAGGTAAAAGTTCCTGCGGGTACAATGAATTTCGAAATTTTGTCAATTGAAAGATGATTTGAAACATGGCATCTATTTTTTCAAAAATTGTTGCGGGTGAAATCCCATGCTATAAAGTGGCCGAGACCGACGACTGCTTGGCCTTTCTCGACATTAATCCTGTTGCAGCGGGGCATGTGCTATGCATACCTAAAAAAGAAGTGGATTATATATTTGATATTGACGATGAATTGTACGTCAAACTCATGCGTTTCAGTAAAGCTGTCGCCAAGGGGCTTAAGAAGGTCTGCCCGTGCATGAAGATAGGTATGGCGGTGGTTGGCATTCCATGCCCATGTTCATCTCATTCCGTTGAATAGGCCGTCAGACTTGAACTTCTCCAATCATGCAACAATGACAAAGGACGAGTTGTCCGTACTTGCCGAGAAAATTTCAAATGAGGTGATTGTTTAGTTCATAATAATAACACTATGAAGGCGGAGAGTATTAGGAAAGAGATCTTCTCTTACGGACTTGTAATCATAGGCAGTATATTGTTCGCTGTTGGTGATGTGATGTTTGTCAATCCATATCATCTGGCGCCAGGTGGAGTGTATGGTTTGGCCAATGTCTTCAATGCGTTGTGGGGATGGAAAATATCACTGGCCGGCATTTGTATGGATGTTCCCCTGCTCATTATTGGAACGATTGTTTTGGGTCCGCGCTTTGGAGTTAAAACGATAGTGTCGGTTATTCTTATTCCGATATTCACCTATGTGTTGGAAAGCACGTGGGGCTACAAACCTGTAATTTATGACGGCACGTTCATGGATGTGGAGACAGTCTCGTCACTCTCCTTCATGGATGGCGATGACACGCGCTATTTTGTACCCGACTTCTTTCTTAATACGGTCGTCTCTGGCATAATTTACGGTGTGGCAATAGGTGTGATTTTCAGGGCAGGTGCCACTTCGGGTGGAAGTGACATTATCTCGATGATAGTGCACAAATACACCAAAATATCGCTAGGTATACTGGTTCTTGTGGTTGACAGCTGCATATCGTTGACTACACTTGTAATCGGAAACATACGTCTTCCTATATATTCTATAATTTTAATCTATATAGAAAGCAAGATTATAGACTTGATTGTGGAAGGATTTACCACATATAAGACGGTGTTTGTCGTGACAGATAAAATTAATGATGTCAAAGACTTCATCATCAACGATCTTGAACGGGGTGGAACCTGTTTTTCGGGGGTGGGATTGTATCAAGGTCAGGAGAGGAAGATGATTTACGTTACGCTCGATCGTACTGGGCTTGTTAAGCTTAAAGGTGCTATTCGTAGGCTCGACCCCAATGCTTTTGTAAATGTCATAGAGAGTTCGGAAATAATGGGTCTCGGGTTTAAAGCATTGCCCAAGGATGGTGATTAGGGAGGAATCGATGCAATAAATAACTAAAAAATCTGTTAATTAGATATCAAATCAAGACCGTGACAGTTTGATGCGAATCCTGCAGCTGTGTTATAAACCTCCGTTTCCGCCGGTTGATGGTGGCACACTGGCAATTGATAATGTCACGCAAAGCCTGCTTCGGGCTGGTTGTGATGTCAAAGTGTTGACCGTATGCACCGACAAGCATCCGTATGACGAAAGCAAGATACCCCCTGAATACCGTAAAGCCACTTCGATCGAAGCCGTTTATGTCGACACGAACCTAAAACCGGTTTCAGCCTTTGTTTCGTTGCTTTGTGGCGAATCGTATCACGTTAGGCGATATGTCAGCAAAGCATTTGAATGTAAATTGGTTGAGGTTCTACGTAAAAATCGGTTTGACATAATCCATGTAGAGAGTGTATTTCTTACCCCGTATGTTTCGACTATCCGGAAGCACAGTCAGGCAAGAATTATCTTGCGTGCACACAACGTAGAACATCATATATGGCGTCAGTTGTCGATGGGCGAGTCAAATCGTCTCAGAAAATGGTATCTCAGGCATCTTTCGCTCACCCTTGAACATTATGAGCGCGATCATGTTAACGACTTCGATGGAGTAATGTGCATTTCCGACAACGACTCTATCGCTTTTAAAGATATGGGCTGCCGCAGGCCAATGGCAACGGTTCCGTTTGCCATCGATTCATCGAAATGGCAATATGACGGTTATGTGGAGCCTATGTCGCTATTTCATATAGGTTCAATGGACTGGATTCCCAATGTTCAGGCGATAGACTGGTTTGTTGAGAAAGTATGGCCGGTGTTGCACTGTGAAGTGCCGCAGGTCAAACTTTACCTTGCAGGACGACACATGCCAAAACGTTTTGCGGAATCTTCTTTTGATGGAATCACGGTTGTGGGTGAGGTTGACGATGCTTTTCGTTTCATGGCTTCCAAAGCTGTCAATATTGTGCCATTGTTGTCAGGAAGTGGCATCAGAGTGAAAATACTCGAAGCCATGTCAATGGGCAAGCCTGTTGTCGCTACGAGCGTTGCTGCTCGCGGCATAGACTATTCCGATGGACAAAATATTCTGATAGCCGATAGTCCTGAACAGTTCACTACACATATAAAACACTGTCTCATGGATTCTCAATTCGCTCGAAATATCGGCTTATCGGCAAAGAAACTTGTATGCAACCAATATAATAGCCAAGGGCAAACAAAAAAAATTATCGAATTCTACCGACATATTATCAATGCAGATTGTACTTAATGTATATATGTACCGTGTATTGAATTTCAACTTAATATTCAAAGCCATGCGTAAATCACTTTTCTTAATGTTATTTGTCGTAGCTATAGCTTTCTGTGTTCGTGCACAGATTACTATTCCTAACACTAATGTGAGTTTCAATTTTCCCAATGGTGGATGGAAATACCTGCAAACTCATTCTATAGACAAAAACACAGTGGCCTATCTTTATTCCTATTGCGGAAAAATTGTTGTCGACAAGAAAGGCGACACTATTCTCCCGCACATGAGAATCTATATCAAGCGGAATTATGACGGGTCGGCTTTCGATATGGCATACATCCGATATTTGAACCAGCCGTTCCAATCGCTTTCGGAGAGTGTAGAAGGTTTGCCGGCACAGGGAGGAATATCGTATGTCGGAGCGTACAACAACTTGGATGACCATAAGGACTATCAGTTCCAAATGATGTATTTCATGGTAAAAAACACGGTATTCGAAATTCGATTGGAAACATCTCTCGACACGTATCCGCAATTCGAAAAAGAATTTACGGAAATCATGAAAAGTGTAACAGTTCATTAAAGTGTGCTTTTAGCGCTGCGTTTATGTGTGTGAAGTATTCTTGTTGCATTAGGTTTATTCTCTTTTTTTGCGGGATTATGTCTTTTTCTGCTTCAGCCGCACAGTCGGTTTCGCAGAAAAATGCCGACCAATTCCGTTCGCAGTACGTGAAACTTTATAAGGCCTATCTAAAGGATACTGCTGATGTAGAGGTGCTTGTGAAATTGTCCCGATTTTACACTGACGAACGCAATCCGATGTTCAACATACCGCTTGCGAAAAAGTATTTAGACCGTGCTGACCGAAGGTTTCACGTAATGTTGAAAAGCGGCGAAAGCGACAACGCACTGCGTAGGCTTATTACGCGTGGCATAACGGTGCGGTCGCTTTCGGAGGATAATAAAAGAGTGTCTCAGCTCGCCGTGCAGAGACTTGAAACAGAAGAGCTAAACGTGGTTGAAATTGACCAGTATATTGAATGTTTCCAAACCGACAAGCAGGTGTTGAAATTGGCTGGAGTTCAGCGTGTTGATGCTGCATACCGTTCGGCGTTGCGTGAGAACACAATCGAAGCCTACTCTGATTTTATAAGTCAATATTCTGGGACAGACGAATCATTAAAAGCCGAGAAACTCATTGGTATTATAGTGGATTCGTTGTTCAAAACATCGATTGATCCCGACCAGATCAGGGGGTATCTTTTGAAATACGACAACAATCCTGTAGTGCGCAAGGCTGTGTCAAGGCAGATGTCTGAAGCCGCGTACCGGTCTGCACTGGCCGAAAACACAGTCGAATCATACAAGAATTTTTTGCAAAAATACCCTTCCACGCCGCATTCGGTCGAAGCGTATGGAAAACTTGACTCCTTGTTGTCTGTATGTTTTTCTCAGCTCTGGACAGCGGATGATTTTGTGAGTTTTGCGTTGGCAAACGACGGAACTGATTTGGCGGACAGGGCTATTGATGAGATTTATCGTAAGGTGATGGACGAGGGTGATGTCCAAGCTGCAGTGCTCTTTATGAAACATTTTTCTCTCGACCCAAGATATGCTGATGTCTATAGGCGCTATTATGAGTGGCATTCACAGGATGGCTGCCACCAGTTGATTGAACTATTCTCACAAGACAACCCCGAATACCCCTTTCAGTCCACAGTGATAGCTGACCTCAACGAGGCGGCTGACATAGAGGTAAACAATCTCACCGAAAATTTCAACGAAACGCTTCTATGGGACTATACGGAAATGGTAAAATCATTCCCAGCCAACCGTATTTCGCATGTCGCAATACAACGCATGCTTCAGAATCTAATCGCCGCCGGCGACTGGAAGTCTGCTGCCCGAAGATGCGAGTCCCTCATTACCTACTGTCAGGGATACAACAAGTCGGCTACCGAGCAGCTGTTCACCCTGCTGACCACTCCCTATGACGAAAGCAGAGTTCCCGTCGAAATATCATTCGGGGAAACCGACGTGACAAACGCAGTTATGGTGCCTTCTGGCAAATCTTTTTTCTATACACATACAACTGCATTGGGCAAACATGAGGTTTGTCTTTCCGAGTTACAAGGCAAACAATGGGTGAAACGGGGTCGTGTTGCCATAGATGGCTGCAATAGTGACAACGTCGTGTGCTTTTCTCTCTTTGACAATGGCAGGAAGATGCTTGTAGGGGTCGACGGTGACATCTTGGTGGCGACTGGCGACGGTTTGAGTTGGCACGTGGCCGAGATACCGCCATATCCGGTAAACACCGATTTTTATGAAACCGACGCATACATGCTGGCCGATGGCAGCGGAATGCTTCTCGCGTCAGATCGTCCATCGGGATACAATGTGCAGAAGTCTGGCATGTACTATCATGGCGACACGGCCATGGCCTCCGACATATATTTTGTACCGCTCAATTCACGGGGATGGGGCGAGCCGGTTAATCTCGGGTTCAGAATTAATACCAGTTATTGCGAACGATATCCTGTGATTTCGGACGATATGAAGACTTTGTTTTTTGTGTCCGACTGCGGCGGTGGACTTGGGTATGGTGACATTTATGTTGCGCAGCGCAGCGATGTGTCTGACTGGCGTTCATGGTCACGGCCGAGTAATATGGGAAAAGAAACCAATACGGCATTTGCCGAAAGCGGACTCTCGTTTTTGCCCGATGACGGCAGTATAATGTATGTTTCTGCGGATGCCAAGCATAACGGACGAATACTCAAAGCCAAGGTGACTGTTGCCGGTCTGTCAGAGGGATTCTCTACGGTGACATTTGTCGAAAAAGAAAATATGTCTGATTTTGTCGATTGTGCCATCTACGACTCGCAAACCGGAGAGAAGGCACGTGTCGATTTTGACGGGACTAAACGAACCGCTCTGCTGGGCAATAAAAAAACGTATATTGTATCGGTTATACGGAAAAACCATTGGCTTCCGCTGTTTGAAATTACTGGTGGACAGAAACAGGTAATCATCGAGGGAAAATCTGCTGCGGAGTTGGACGGCCAGCTTTATATCATGCCGCATTTAAAGTTTAAGGATGCGGAGTCGGAAATATCGACTATGGGACGTGTCGAGTTGGAACAACTTTTTTTCTTTATGAGAAAAAACCCGACAGTTTGTGTTGATATTGTTGTCGATTATCCTGGTGCGTCGGCTGAACAATGCCATACAAACTCGTTAATGATTGGTGAGAAGGTGAAAGCATTTTTGACTTCTGCTGGTATTGTGGATGACCGTATTGCTGTGGTGGGACGAGGCAACCTCAACGAAAAGTCGCTTTACTCAACACCGTCGGTATCTGTCAAATTTAGTGTAAGAAAGCCGTAATGCGCTATCCCCTTGATCGGTTCTGTCATAGGTATTGTGTGTTTTCGTGGAAAGTTGCCCTGCGATAACATTGTGCAACATTTTCGGACAGTCTGTGGCATTCAATTTTCAAACTCGTTCAACTTACGCAATGTTGTTAAAAAGTTGTTAAAAACCCACGAAAAATATTTATAATAAAAGATTTGCACAATTGTAAATAGTTGTATCTTTGTTTCCACGTAAATAAATTTTTTGTTTCACACAAATTATTCAATATCATGAAAGTAAAAGAAATCATGGCTAACCTGGAAGCCAAGCATCCGGGTGAGAACGAGTACCTGCAGGCAGTAGAAGAGGTTCTCTCCTCTATTGAAAAGGTTTACAACGAACACCCCGAGTTCGAAAAAGCAAAAATTGTTGAGCGTCTTGTTGAGCCCGACCGTATCTTCACTTTCCGTGTGACATGGGTCAACGATGCAGGCGAGGTTTGCACCAACATCGGCTACCGTGTTCAGTACAATGCCGCTCTTGGCGCATATAAAGGTGGTCTTCGTTTCCACCCCAAGGTGAACGTCTCTATGCTCAAATTCTTGGGATTCGAACAAATCTTCAAGAACAGCCTCACCAACCTGCCTCTTGGCGGTGGCAAGGGTGGCGCCGACTTCGATCCTACAGGCAAGAGTGATGCCGAAATCATGCGTTTCTGCCAGGCTTTCATTACCGAGCTTTGGCGCAACATTGGTCCCGATCAGGACAGCCCCGCCGGTGACGTGGGAGTTGGCGGTCGCGAAATCGGCTACATGTATGGTATGTACAAAAAACTCGCTCGTGAGCACAGCACCGGTGCCCTTACCGGCAAGAGTTATGGATGGGGTGGCTCACTCATCCGTCCCGAGGCTACCGGCTTCGGCGCTATCTACTATGTTGAGCGCATGGTGAAACAGAATAAGGACACCATGAAGGGCAAAAAGGTTGCTCTCTCTGGTTTCGGCAATGTGGCTTGGGGCGCTGCAATCAAGGCTACCGAGCTCGGCGCAAAGGTTGTTGCTCTCTCTGGCCCTGATGGCGTTTGCGAAATCAAGAACGGCATCACCAAGGAGATGATCGACTATATGCTCGAAATGCGTGCTTCCAACCGCAACAAGGTTGAGGATATGGCGGTCAAGTTCCCGAAACTGGCCAAGTTCACCGCCGGCAAGAAGGCTTGGAGCGTCAAATGCGACATCGCATGCCCCTGTGCTTTCCAGAATGAGATGGACGAAAAGGATGCCAAGGAACTTATCAAAAACGGCGTGAAATACGTTGCCGAGGTCTCCAATATGGGTTGCCAGCCCAAGGCTATCGCCACCATCCAGAAAGCCAAGATTCCTTTCGCACCTGGTAAGGCTGTCAATGCCGGTGGTGTCGCCACCTCTGGCCTCGAAATCTGCCAGAACGCCGGCCACATCAACTGGACCGCTGAGGAAGTTGACGTGAAGCTGCACAAAATTATGAACGACATCTATGACATGTGCGTCGAATACGGCAAACAGAAAGATGGTAGCATTGACTATGTCAAGGGTGCTAACATCGCCGGTTTCATGCGCGTTGCCAAAGCTATGCTCGCCCAGGGCATTTGCTAATCGCATCATTACATCCATGAAAAGCCGTCCCCTAAAAAGGGACGGTTTTTTTATGTGACTGTCCAATAAAAGTCAAATGAGCAGAGATTATCTCACGTAGTCCAAACAAGGAATTCCTCTTTTTGTTCAAATTTCCCCTGACGGTAATACTATTGGCTTCCAATGAGATGGAATAAAACAAATTCTCCGCTGCCAACTCGCGTAGGCAGCGGAGAATTTCTGTTAGTCGTTTGAACTTTTCTGGAAAAGATGTGTTTACTCTCTCGTGGCGTTGAGGAGTTCCATCATCTTTATGGCACTTTCGGCTACGGGTGTACCGGGACCGAATACGGCTGCCACGCCGGCATCGAAGAGCGTCTGGTAGTCTTGTGGCGGGATAACACCGCCGGCAACGACCATGATGTCTTCGCGACCGAGTTTCTTAAGTTCTTCGATAAGTTGAGGCAGAAGTGTCTTGTGTCCTGCGGCGAGAGAACTGGCTCCAACGATGTGGACGTCGTTCTCGACGGCCTGCTTCGCAGCCTCGGCAGGAGTCTGGAACAACGGTCCCATATCAACGTCAAAACCCATGTCGGCATAGCCAGTGGCTACCACTTTGGCTCCGCGGTCGTGACCGTCTTGACCCATTTTTGCCACCATGATTCGTGGGCGGCGGCCTTCGCGTTTTGCAAACTCGTCAGTCATCTGCTGTGCGAGTTTGAAGCGGTCGTTCGATTTTGTCTGAGAACTGTACACGTTGCTGATAAGATTAATTTTGGCTTTATAGCGTCCAAAGACTTTTTCGAGGGCGTAGGATATTTCGCCGAGCGATGCGCGTTTGCGGGCGGCATCGATACTGAGTTCGAGCAGGTTGCCTTTGCCTGTGCGGGCGCATTCGGTGAGAGCGTCGAGGGCGGCATTGACGGCCTCGCTGTCGCGCTCGGCGCGAAGCTTCTTGAGGCGCTCAATCTGCGCGTTGCGCACAGCCGTGTTGTCGATTTCGAGTGTCTCAATTGGGTCTTCGTGGTCGAGACGGTATTTGTTGATGCCAACGATAGTGTCTATGTTGCTGTCAATACGGCCTTGCTTTCGTGCAGAGGCCTCCTCTATACGCATTTTCGGCACGCCGCTCTCAATGGCTTTGGCCATTCCGCCCAGTTTCTCGACCTCCTGAATGTGAGCCCAGGCACGGTGTGCGAGTTCGTGAGTGAGTGTCTCAACATAGTAGCTGCCTGCCCACGGGTCGACTACGCGGCAAACGTTAGTTTCTTCCTGAATGTAGATTTGCGTGTTACGTGCTATACGAGCAGAGAAGTCGGTCGGAAGTGCTATGGCTTCGTCGAGGGCGTTTGTGTGGAGGCTCTGGGTGTGGCCGAGAGCTGCTCCCATTGCCTCGATGCAGGTGCGTCCCACATTGTTGAACGGATCCTGTTCGGTGAGGCTCCAGCCCGATGTCTGGCAATGGGTTCGCAGGGCGAGTGACTTGGGGTTTTGGGGGTTGAATTGCTTTACAATCTTGGCCCAGAGCATACGCGCGGCACGCATCTTGGCAATTTCCATAAAGTGGTTCATGCCAACGGCCCAGAAGAAGGAGAGACGCGGAGCAAAATCATCAACACTCATGCCTGCCCCGACTCCGGCGCGAAGGTATTCGAGACCGTCGGCAAGGGTGTATGCCAGCTCGATGTCGGCAGTGGCGCCTGCTTCCTGCATGTGGTAGCCGGAGATGGATATAGAGTTGAACTTGGGCATGTTCTTCGAGGTGTATTCGAAGATGTCAGCGATTATCTTCATCGATGGCAGCGGAGGGTAGATGTAGGTGTTACGCACCATAAACTCCTTGAGGATATCGTTCTGGATGGTACCCTGCAGTTGTTCTTGTTTCACACCCTGCTCCTCTGCGGCTATGATATAGAAAGCCAGAATAGGAAGCACGGCTCCGTTCATAGTCATCGATACGGACATCTTGCCGAGGTCAATCTGGTCGAAGAGAATCTTCATGTCGAGGATGCTGTCGATAGCGACACCAGCCTTGCCGACATCGCCTACGACGCGTTCGTGGTCGGAGTCGTAGCCACGGTGTGTGGCGAGATCGAAAGCGCAGGAGAGGCCTTTCTGACCAGCAGCGATGTTGCGGCGGTAAAATGCGTTTGACTCTTCAGCAGTGGAGAATCCTGCATATTGGCGTATGGTCCACGGGCGCATGACATACATGGTGCTGTAAGGGCCACGGAGGAAGGGGGCGATGCCAGCGGCGTAATTGAGGTGCTCCATTCCGTCGAGGTCAACCTTGCCGTAAACAGGTTTGACACCAATCTGCTCAGGTGTGAGCCAGTTGTTTTCGATATGGTTCGCTTTCTCCCATTCCTCGAAAGACTGGCGTGCCGTGTCGACGGACTTGAAATCTACATTGGAAAAATCGGGTCTCATTATAAATTATTTATGTGTGTGTCTAGATTGTTTATAAATTGCAAAGATAAAATTTATTTTGGAAAAAACGTACGGGTTGGCCTAAATATTGGTTTGTGTAGACTCAACTACCAAGTGCAACACAGTTGTGCAGATATAGCATAATTTTATGTTTGGGGGTATCGAAGTTTATACCTTGTGTTGCACTTCTAACTTGAAATTAGGCAACATAACTTTGACATAACTTTCAACCGAGGCAAGTGATTAACGGATTCGTTGCAACATCTTGGCTGAAAATCGGCAAAATTGCCAAAAAAGGAGGTGACATACGCAAATGTTGACAATACTTTTGTATCTTTGCACCGTTTTATTGCATTGTAAAACATCTTTTTCAGTGAAAATCCCTATGGCAATGGGATGCATAAAGAGCTAAAATCAAATCATAATTATATGAAATACAAGACCATTGTCGCTATGCTGTTGTCGTTGATGCTGCTTAGTGCCTGTTTAAAGAAAGAGGATTTCGATATGAGCAACTTGCGCTTGCAAGGCGAGTTTGACCCGACCTACGGTTTCCCGCTGGCCTATTTCGAAGCGCACATGGACACGCTTGTCGCTTTTATCCGATCCATGGATACAAGCGACAACATTTACGTCGATGTTTTTTCGAATGAGGAGTCGGGCTTGCTGACCCTTTATGCCGAATACCACAACACCAGTACAATCGACTTCACGGGCAGTAAAGGCAAGCGCCAGAGACGTAAGGACGTAAGCGGTACGACGCTTTACAAAACAACCATTTCGCACAGCAACGAGGTGCGCCTCGGCAAGTATCTTATTGAAAACGAGATTAACCTGCGAAACCTTTTTGTGACCTTTGATGCCACAATGACGCCCAATATTACCGGCACCACCGACTCATTGTCTAAATATGGCGTCGAGGTGTTTCTCGACACGATTACCGTTACGTTGGATCTCCGCATTCCTATGACGGACGAGGAAATGAACCAATGCCGTGAGGATGAATTCTATGTCTACGATGGAAACGGTTCCAAATACACCAAGAAGATCCCAGTTGTAAATATCGGCGACGGTAGCAGATTGAGTCTCGTTCATTTGGCTACGGCCGCATCTGACGATCTCCGCACGTTTAGAATACTTAACAACGAAGACATCTCCAACGTCATATACAACGATGCCTACCAGATGCACATAAGCACCTCGTTGAACATTGTGGCCACGGATATGGACGCTCTTTCTACCATCGACCCCTCGCTTCTGACTCTCGACGACCGCCTGTTTGTTTCGAGTATGGATATCAAGACCCGTGCAGCTATCGAATATTCGGCTTTGCTCTATGTGGGCAACATGAACGAGATTGACACTATCGAGGCCGACTGTTCGGGTTTGGCTGACTATACTGACTACACTTCATACAACGACGAGGGTGTGTCTCTAACGCTGTGCAACAACGACACGAACAGTTATCTTGTGCTTAAGGCCGAAAACTCCATGCCGTTCAACCTGAAGCTCGAACTGCGCGGTATGGCCGAGGATCGACGCACCTATGTTACCGACAACCTTTTGAAAAGCGACTGCGTGATAGAGTCGCCACGCGTGGAGCAGGTGCCGGCCAACATAGCCTACACTAACCCCGACGACCCCGTGGGCACGGCCTATGTCGCCAATCGCTCGGTCGGTCATTCCAATTCGGAAATAAAGGTGCCGCTTTCGTCTCAAACGTTGGAAAAACTTTCCAAAACAAAATACCTTGAGTTGAAGATGCACATTGAGTCGATGGCTGCGGGTGCCGTGGTCGATCCGTCCGATCCGCATCGGAAACCATACGTGATATTGCGCGAAAGCGACATACTCAAACTCAGGCTTTTTGTGTCGGCAGGTGCTCACTTGAGCATTAACCGTTCTCTAACCACCAAGCAGTAACCAACAAACCTTGCGATTCGTATGAAAAACATAAAACCCAAACTACTTCTCTCCATTGCACTGTTTCTCACAGCGTCGCTTTCAGCCAAGGCCCAGCTGTTCGGCAGCAACGACATCAACTATCACTCGTTCCGTTCGCCGATTGCCACGGGACTCAATCCTGCCCTCTTTCCCGATAACTCAAAGTTCTACGTCTCGCTGTCGCGATTTGATTTCAGTTTCTCGTTGCCGCTTGGTTTTAGCGATGTGATTATGCATGATGCTGAAGGTGCCGTGATACGGCTCGACAGCATAATGAACAAGCTGACCGACGACAACAAACAGATGCATGCTCGACTTGGGTTAAACCTCAATTTCGACCTTATCGGCTTCGGGTTCAAAGTCAAGAACATGTATTTCACATTTGGTTCGGGATTCAAAATGAACACCACGGTCACCTTGCCTCTAAACACGTTAAGGCTTTTGAGCGACGGCAACTTTGGTGAATTTGGACGCGAGGGCAACGTAACTAATATCAACCTTGGCGATGACAACATCCTGCGCACACAAACCTACCTGAACTACTCTGTTGGCTTTGCCATGAAAATACCCAAGACCGAGGCCACTGTTGGTGTACGTCTCAATCTGCTGCACGGCATACAGATGGTTTCACTCGACAAACTTGCGTTCAACGTGATTACCGATTCGGCAAATACGCGCATTATGGCCACCTCGGACCTCTATGCCTATTCGTCCGGCATTATCCCGCTCATGAATGCCTCTAAAGGATTCGACTCTGACAACCTTATCGGTTCCATGGAACCGGGATCCATCTTGTCGTCATTGAAACAGTTTATACCTAAAAGCATGGGTTTCACCTTCGATTTGGGCGCCAAGTATGAGTGGAAGAACTTTGTGTTCAGCGCAAGCATACTCGATGTCGGTCCGGGCATACACTGGACACAGAATCCTATACAGCTCACGTCCAAAGGCAACGACACAATGGCTTTCGAGGGTATGGACCTGAACCGAATCATGACGTCGGGCAGCGTCGACACCGGCTACACCAACTCGCTGCGTGACTCGCTTATGGCTCTGCTCGACACCTCAATGAGTGCCAACAAGTTTTGGTATGCAGTGCCGACCAAGGTATATCTTGGCGCTTCGTGGTCGTTGAACAATATGCTGCGCTTTGCAGCCATGTTCCACTGTGAGTTCGAACCCTCTAAATACGGTAAACTTATTTTCCGTCAAAGCACCAACCTGTCTGTTCATTTCAATCTGTTCGACTGGTTGGAGCTGGCGGCCGGCAACTCTTTCACGTTCGACGGAAGGCGGGCCGACCCTTGGAATCCTGCCGTATCGGTGAGCTTCAATATCGGAAGGGTAGCCCAGATGTTTGCTACGGTCGATTATCTGTCCGATTTCCGTATAGCCAAGGCAAAAGCGGCACATGTCTATCTGGGTGTCAACATTGTTGGATACACCAAACCTCACAAGGCAAAGGTGTCGAGCTATGGCGACACACCGTTCGAAGTGGAGTGAGTTTAAAAAAGTGAACGCAAACTAACCGGACTATCGCATGGGCAATAGTCCGGTTAGTCTGTTTTTGGAGAAATCCTGATTTTACACTACAGATATGCGCTTGCCGTTCTCAAGGTCAAAGGCTTTGCTGGCTGACAATCTTGTAGGTGTCTATGGCGATAGCAAGTTCTTCGTCGGTTGTGACAACCGCAGTCTGGACTTTTGCACCTGGTAGCGAGATGAGAGCGTCGCGACCGGCCACACTGTCATTGAGCGGCATGTC
The DNA here is from genome assembly GCA_905235855.1 of uncultured Bacteroidales bacterium. Lineage (GTDB taxonomy): Bacteria > Bacteroidota > Bacteroidia > Bacteroidales > P3 > Colimorpha. The sequence goes on along the minus strand of CAJONE010000020.1, from coordinate 3,768 downwards.
GACACTTATGCCCAGACAGTTCATATTTTCAAGTATGGCATGGCGCATAAACCATGCGTTCTCACCGATGCCTCCGGTGAAGACGAGCAGGTCGCAGCCGTTCATCTGTGCCATATACGCACCGATGTATTTCTTGCAGCGTTGTGCAAAAACGTCGAATGCGATGGTGCAGCGGGTGTCGCCATTGTTGCGGCCTGCCCAGATGTCGCGCATATCGGGCGAGCTGCCCGAAAGCCCGGCAAGACCGCTTTGCTTGTACAAAACATCGTTAAGTTGCTGAGGCGAAAGGCCTGCTTTGTCCATCAAATAGAGCAGGGCTCCAGCATCTATGTCGCCACATCGTGTACCCATGGTGAGACCTTCGAGCGAGGTCATACCCATCGAGTTGTTGACACTTCGGCCACGGTCTATGGCGCAGATGCTGGCCCCGCTGCCGAGGTGACAGGAGATTATTTTGAGGTCTTTCCAATAGCGTCCAATGAGTTTGGCTCCTTTCTTGGCCACAAACCGATGGCTTGTGCCGTGGAAGCCGTAGCGTCTGATGCCGTAACGCTTATAGTATTCGTAGGGAATCCCATAGAGGTAGCACTTGGGTTCTATGGAGAGATTGAACGATGTGTCAAACACCGCCACCTGCGGCACCGTCGGCAGCACGGACTGCATAGCGCGCACACCCATGATATTGCCCGGAAGGTGGAGCGGAGCGAGGTCGATAAGCGTTTCTACCTTGGCCAGTACTTCGGGGGTAACAAGGACACTCTCGGCAAATAGGTCTCCTCCATGGGCAAAGCGGTGACCCACAGCCGAAATCTCGCCGATTTCACCAATCACTCCGGTTTGCCTGTCGGTCAGTGTTTCCATCACGATACGCAACCCTTCGGTATGGTTCGCTATGTGCAGTTCGGCAGCATGTTTGGAACCGTGGGCGGTATATGAAAACTGGCCGTACTCAAGTCCGATACGCTCAAGGAGTCCCTTGGTCAAAACCGACTGCGTATCGACATCGATGAGCTGATATTTGAGCGACGAGCTGCCGCAGTTGAGAACGAGGATTTTCATTGATGACTTATTTCTTTGACGGTATGTCGATGTCGCCGTTTACGTTGAGGTTCTTGTTGACTTTTGCCTCAATGGTGTTGGCCCGGACAATGTCAGACATATTGACACCAGTTGCGCTTTCGAGCACATCGAAGCTTTGCTTTATTACCGACGGCACCATGCCGGAGACAGAGGCTGCGTCAGCACCGCTGGTGCCATACACGTTGAGGTTCTTGATGGCACTGATTGGTGTCGCTACATTGTGCGATACTTCGGGGATGATTTTTACCATCATGTCGAGTATGGCGGCCTGTCCGTAGCGTTCGTAGGCAGCGGCTTTTTTCTGCATGGCTTCGGCCTCGGCCAAACCCTTCCGCTCTATGGCAATTGCCTCGGCCTCGCCCGCTTTCTGAATCTTGTATGCCTCGGCTTCGCCTTGTGCCTTGACACCCTCGGCCTCGAGCACCATCTGCTTCTTCTTTGCTTCGGCAAGTGCTATCTGTGCGCGAGCTTCCTGTTCGGCGAGGTAGGCCTTGGCCTCAGCTTCGCGTTTCTGTTTTTCGAGTTCGGCTGAGGCGTTGGTCTCGGTTTGGAACTTGTCGGCCTCGGCGCGTTTGGCCACCTCGGCCTCAAGCATATTCTGCTTAATTTTGATCTGCTCGTTGGTGAGCTCCTGCTCACGGCGAGCCCGTTCAATCTGGGCTTCGACGGTCTTGGAATTGATTTCTTTCAAACGCTCCTGTTCGAGAATTTGGCGAGCCGAATCGGCCTCAACAGTCTCTATGTTGATGGTTTTGCGCTGGCGCTGCTCCTGAATGGCGTAAGCCGCATCGGCATCGGCTTTTTTGGTTTGTTCTACAATATTGAGTTCGCTGCGTTTGACAGCGAGTTCGTTGTTGCGGATGGCAATTTGGGTTTCGGAGTTCACGCGTGCGTCGTTGGCCTCCTGCTGTGCGGCTGCCTCGGCCTTGGCAATGTCGCGCTCGGCGTTGGCCTTGTTGATTTTGGCCTGTTTGCGTATGTTCCATGTGTTGTCGGCACCGAGGTCTTTGATAAGATCCTGCTCGTCGGTAACGTTCTGTATGTTGCATGATATGATTTTCAGGCCGAGCTTCTCCATGTCTGTCTGTGCCTTTTCCATGATGGCATCGGAGAAGGCATCGCGGTTGATGTTGATGTCGCGGAGGCTGAGCGAGCCGATAACCTCACGCATGTTGCCCTCGAGCGAATCCTGCACTTGGTTGGAAATCTCGACACTGGTCATGTTGAGAAAGTTCTTGGCGGCAAGGCGTACGCCGTCGTTGGTGGGCATTACCTGCAGCTTGGCCACGGCATCGACATTGACGTTGATGAAGTCGTTGGTAGGAACGCTGCGACTGGTTTTGATGTCGGCGCTGAGCTGGCCGAGAAACACCTTGTCTACGCGCTCGAGGCCTGGAATGCGGAAACCGCCTTTGCCGATGTATATACGCGGCTGGCGATTGATACCCGACACAATGTAGGCCACCGAGGGAGGCGCCTTGATATAAGAAACAAGAGCAAGAACAACGATGAGCAGCACAACTGCTCCGATAATCATAAAAGTTGTTGACATAGGGGATTGAATTTGATTAGAGATTGTTGCATATTATAAGCCGACGCTCTTATATTTGCATATTTACTCAAGATTAACGACGAAATTTTGATACACTTGGGACTAAAAGGTGTACAAATAAAGTTATCGGACGGAAAAACCGATACGTCCATCCGTAAAATAATAAAACGTTGTGTCGTTTCTGTACACACCTGAATCCACAGTGCCGTCATCGTAAACCTCCTTGCCCCCCGTAGGCGGGTAGGCGCTTTTTTGTTTTGCGTTTTTATGCGACATTTTGGAAATACGGTTGTATCCCAGACACAGCAGGCACAACACCGCTACAATAACTAGAATGACTTCAATTACTTTTTTTGTTTTCATATGGCAATAATATTTTCGATATCGATGTAAGGAATATTGAACAGTGTAACTTGTTCTCCCACCAAGTGGTGTTTCAACATTTTTTTCGGTTCATCGTAATACCTCGTATAAACAACGCTTATTGCATCGATGTCGAATTTTGAATTACCGATTTCTATTTGGAAAGGTTCCGGATCGTATGTGACCGTCACTTCGCAACCAATAACGTGTAGCACACCGTGGTCTTGTACTTGCTCATAAATGGTGTTGTTTTTTATAAAAAAAAATAACGCAGAATTATGATTTATATTGTTGAATGTTTGATATTTAATTTTTAGAGGTTACCCCCAAAAATGGTTTCTAAAAATAACTTTTTCACAATGTTTCATATACCGTAGGTGTCGGAAGGTCTGCCATATTAGTTACAATACATTTGTCCCATTTCCCACATCATCTCTTTTGGGAGGTATGAGTAAAGGCTGACGTAAAATTCGTATAGCAAGATTTAGGTTTTCGCATTCTTTATCCATAATACATTGCAAACCCTCATTCTCGTCAACCATACTGTTGCGAAAGGTTTGCTCACACGCTGTAACTTCAACAGATAGTGTGCTTAATTAGCATCCATCATTGACATTTTTTGATAGTTTGTCGCTGATTATACACATGCGTGTTCTTCTGTTTTTCGAATTGCAAATACCTAATTTCAAGTTAGAAGTGCAACACAAGGTAAAAAGAAAATGCCGAAACTAATCGGCACAATCCGGGAAAAATGATTACCTTTGCGTTGAAAT
>CAJONE010000019.1 GCA_905235855.1 uncultured Bacteroidales bacterium | reverse complement strand
ACCTCCGACCGAGAAAACTTTTGAACTTCGATACCCCCAAACTTAAATTTATGCTATATTTGCACAACTGTGTTGCACTTGGTAGTTGAGTCTACACATTGGCCATAATGTACTGTCCAATTGCATGAATCTGAATTTTTTGTATATTTGAAAAATGTTGTACCTTGCGCAGTAGCGTGTAAGGCGTTTGTTTTCAATAATTTCCGCAACGGAGTTGGCTGTGGATTAATCTCCCAAAGCCGCTCGATGCAACAGCTGAAAAAACACTGTCTTAATATGAAAAAAATCTCTTTATTATTTTTGACGGCCGTTTTCGCAACCATAGGTGCGGTTGCGCAGGACACCCTCAAAGTGGCACCCACGCCCACCACCAGAGAAGTGGCGAAACGCCTTTACAATGAGGCTTTTGAACTTTACGCATCGGGCAGTAGCGATATCGCCCTTCAGATGCTGAACAAGTCGATTGAAAAAGACCCCGTTTTCTGTGAGCCATATCTCCTCAAGGCCCGCATACAGCACGAAAAGCACGACTATCCGGCTACTGAGGCCACGCTCAAATCCTATCTCGCCAAGGGGGGCGCAAGGGCGTTGGACACCGTCTATTTCCTTTTCGCCAAGATGTACTCCGAAACTTCTAAAGTTGCCGAGGAAAAAGAAGCCCTCGACAGGTGTCTGGAGATAAACAAAAACTACGGCGAGGCCTACTACACAAGGGGTATCGTCTATTTTGAGCAGGGCGATTTCGAGGCCTCTTATGCCGATATGACCAATGCTATCGACAACGGCGTGAACACCGCTGCCGTCTACAACGACCGCGGAAGCTGCAGCCGCATGCTCGGACAGTTCAGCGACGCGCTCGTCGACTACACCAAGGCCATTGAGCGTGAACCCAAGGCCATGTACTACTGCAACCGTGCCAGCATCTACGCCAAACTCGGCCAAAACGACGATGCCATCAACGACTACACTCAGGCCATCGTAGCCGACAGCAGATACTACAAGGCCTACAACGGGCGCGGCGTGGTGAAGGCCAACCAGGAAAAATACGACGATGCCATCAACGACTTCACGCTTTGCCTCGATATGGAGCCAAGTTACACCTCGGCCCTCAGCAACCGCGGTATCGCCTACTACAAGATACACGAATACGCCAAGTCGGTCGACGACTTCGATGCCGCAATCCGTGCCGAACCCCACAACGGCAACACCTACATGTATCGCGGCAACGTTAAGGAGATGATGCGCGACAAGCAGGGCGCCATAGAGGACTGGAAAAAGGCCTCCTCCCTCGGTGTCAAGACCGCCGACAGGTATTTCAAGGACAATTGCAACTAATCAGCCAGTAACAAGCCTATGCGGATCCCGACTCCGTGTATGCACGAAACCTAAAAGAAATCAAATCTCTATATGAAAAAAATATTCCTAACCGCATTATCGTTGCTGCTCGCGTTCGCGACCTATGCGCAGAATGTAGAGTTCACGAAAGAGGCCTTCCCCAACGACAAAAAGGGACTGAAAACGGCCAAGAAAAACTTCGAGGATGGCGAGAAACTCCTCGCCGACGGCCTCTACAGGGAAGCCTACGAGCCTTTGTCGAAAGCCTATAACTTCAATCCCAACAACGCCAAGCTGAACTTCGACCTCTTCAAGTGCACCTACAACCTGAAAAAGGAATCGGAGAGCTTCGGTTTTCTCAACCGTGCCTATTCGCTCGACCCCAATGTCGATCCCGACATAGTCTATTTCAAGGGCATGGAACGCCAGTCCAGCTACGATTTCGGAAAGGCCATTGAGTTCTACAACAAGGTTCCGGCATCGTCCAAATGGAAGAAAAACGCCGACAAGCGCATTCGTGACTGTCTCTTTGGCCAGAACTCGATAGGCAAGCAGGTGCGCTGCTTTATCGACAATGCGGGCGGTAACATCAACACTCAGTATGACGAGTACAATCCTGTCGTCACTGCCGACGGTCGCATGATTTACTTCACCTCGCGTCGCGACTATAAGAAAGCGAAGTTCTCGGACGACGGCAACTATTTCGAAAACATATTCTATTCCAAGCAGAGCGGCGACGACAACTGGTCGCCCTCGGTTATGGTCGAAGGTATCAACAATCTCAAAGACCATGATGCCGTGCAGGGTGTTACCGTCGATGGACGCAAAATGCTCATCTATCGCGCCGACGGCAACGGCGACCTCTACGAGACTACTAAAAAAGGCTCCAAGTGGGAGAAGCCTAAGGCCATAAAGGCTATCAACACCGATGCGCACGAAACCAGTGCTACCTACTCGTACGACGGCAAAACCATCTATTTCTGCTCCGACCGCGAAGGCGGCTACGGCGAACACGACATCTACCGCTCCGTTATGGACGCCAAGGGGCACTGGAGCAAGCCCGAAAACCTCGGACCTGTGGTCAACACTCCCTACGACGAAAAGAGTGTCTTTGCTCATCCCGACGGCAAAACTCTTTATTTTTGCTCCGACGGTCACCCGGGCTATGGCGGCTTCGACATTTTCGTCACCACATTCGTCAACGGGGCATGGACCGAACCGGTCAACATCGGCTATCCGGTCAACACTTCGGGCGACGATGCCTATTTCGTCATCACCGCCGACAAGCGTACCGGCTACTACTCGTCGAAGCAAGTCGGTGGCCAGGGCGGTTACGATATCTACAAGATTGCTTTCCTCGGCCCCGAAAAAGAATTTGCCTACCGCTCCGAAAACGACCTTATTGACGGTGTTGAGAGTTTCGTCGACATCGATATCAAAAACGAGCAGATTCCTATAGAGGAGTCGCGCCTCACCCTGTTGCGCGGCATTGTCGTCGACGCCGATACCAAGCAGCCTATCCCGGATGCGAACATCGACCTCTACGACATTGTCGAAAACATCCAGCTCCTTTCCTTCTCGAGCGACGACGAGGGCCGTTTCCTCCTCTCGCTCCCTTCTGGTCGTAACTACGGCGAGAACATCAACGCTCCTGGCTACCTCTTCCACTCCGAGAATTTCAATATCCCCGACACGGCTACCTACCAGATTATTGAACAGGTTATCGAACTCGACAAAATCGCTGTCGGCAAGAGCATTGTCCTCAACAACATTTTCTTCGACTTCGACAAGGCTACTCTTAAGCCTGAATCTATCATGGAGCTCGAAAAGGTCTATGACCTTATGACTGCCAACCCGCAAATGAAAGTTGAACTCTCTGGCCACACCGACAACAAGGGTACTGCCGCATACAACAAAAACCTCTCTATGCAGCGCGCCCAAGTGGTGATGAACTACCTGTTGAAAAAGGGTATCAAGAAAAATCGCATGAAAGCTGTCGGCTACGGTTTCGACCGGCCTATCGACACCAACGACACCGACGAGGGTCGTGCCCACAACCGCCGCACCGAGTTCACAATCATCGACTGACGGCTCTGCTTCCGCAACAGCTGGCAGGCGTTTGCCACAACGTTTGCCGGCTGTTGTCGTTCACGGTTCGACAAACGCAACTGAATCGTAAAGTAAAAAATACAACGGCTATGGCTACGCAAAACGATGTTATCAAATGTCTCCTCTCGCGAAGGAGTGTCAGAAAATACAAGGCCGACCAGGTCAGTCGCGACGACTTGCAAACCATTCTGCGTGCCGGCTCCTATGCGGCCTCCGCACGTGGCTGTCAGGACCCCTGGATTGTCGCAGTGCAAGACCCGCAGATTATTGGGCGCCTTGTGGCCATGAACGCCAAGGTGATGGGCACTACAGAAAACCCCTACTACGATGCGCCTACAATAGTGCTTGTTTTCGGTTCCGACACAACGGTATGGGCTAACAGCCTCTACGACGGTGCTCTTGTGCTCGGCAACATGATGACGGCTGCCCACGCCATTGGCCTCGACTCGTGTTGGATAAACCGCGAGCGTGAGATGTTCGCTACCGACGAGGGGCGCGATCTTATGCGTGAGTTTGGCCTGCCCGACGGACTTATCGGCATCGGCACTCTCTCGCTTGGCTATCCCGACGGCGAGCCGCGTGAGGCTAAACCCAGAAAAGAGGGCTACTTCAGAATCCTTTGACTTCTGTCTCCCGCCCTGAACTCTTGCCGGACGCTTCGCTCTGTTGTCGCTCCAGCTGTTGTCCGTTTGTCTGCTTTCTTGTCGTGAAACGCGGGTCTCGCTGTTGGAAGGTGTTTTGTTGCCGTAATGCAGATGGCGGTCATCCCTGACCTTTTCTCTTGCGTGGTCGTATTCGCAGAAGCAGCGTCTCGCTTAGTAGGAATAACAGGGCGGCAAAGACACACCATTTCGCCAGCGACGTGCCGCCAGAGCGTTGCTTTATGAGTTCGTCGATGGGCTTGGTGCTACTGTCGTACAGTTCGATATTGTCGTTCTGCATCGACTTTATCGCGGTCTTTAGCTCCTTGTCGGCAAAGAAGTCCATTTGCGACTCTGTCCGGCTGTAGTTGAACGAGATGCCGAGGTCGGTCTTGCCGTCCGACAGTCGGTAGTTTCCGGCATCCAACTCCGTTGCGTCCGACATGAGATACGCGCGCCGGTTGTTGTATCGGATGTTGACCACAGTCGAGCCCACTTCGCCCTCTTTGGCAATCGACAGTGTCGGCGTGGACTGCCCGGCCGTGGGTAGTTCTATCATGTCTTCGCTGCCGCACGTGTAGTACAGTTGCGGCAATGGCCGGCTGTAGAGGGCCATGTTGTAGACTGTCGGAACAAAAAGAGCCTGCTGAACGAACTCGCTGTATTTGGGATCCAGCGGTGCGGTAAAAAGATAGGCCACCCCTTTGCCGTTGGGCACAGCGACGATATATGGCTCTCCGTCGGCCAATCTGAGTATCGGCTCTGCAGCTGCGCCGGGCGTGATTTGCAGTGTGAAATGACCGTTCACGTTTGGCAGTTCCATGTTGTCGTCTGTGCGTTCGAAAACGTTCTTATACAGCAGCGCCTCGCTGTTTAGCCAGGTGCTTGCCACGCTTGTCTCTACCCAATTGTCGAGCAATGGCGCTTTCAGGGCCGAAAGCAGCGTGTTGTAGGAGCCTCTGTCGCAATCCGACGGTGGGGCTATCATGAGCGAGCCGCCGTTCGTGACAAACGTCGCCAGCGCCTGGGCAATGCCAGACTGTATCTTGCCGACCGAGGTGACGGTTATGAGGTCTGTCTCGTCGTTGAATGTGAAGTCGGCTTCCGCAAGTGGCGATTCGGTGTATGCGACAAGTGTGTCGCCAGCGAAAAGCCGGTTGATGTAAACGTTGGGGCTGTCGCCGTGAAGCGCGAACACCCGTAGCCGCGGTTTCACATTTATCGAGAAAAACAGTTTATCGTCGAATGTGATGGGATAGTCTGTTATTTCTACGCAGCCGTTCAGTGTTCCTGTCTCGCTCACGGCAAAGGCAAGATTTGCCGTTGCCTGCGATTTTTTCTCTATGTCTATGGTGGCAAGCGATTTCTGCTCTCCGTTGATTGACAGTCTCACTGGCAGTTCCTCGACTGTTTTGTTGCCGGTGTTGCATATTTTGACCGAAAGACGCACCTCGCTGCCGGCGTTGGCAAAGGGTGTGTCAAGCCACAGCGTGTCTACGTAAACGTTGCCATGGCCTGCTGCACTAAGCGGTACAAGCGCAAACTGGGTATTGTCTCGTTCGTTTGTGTCGTGCTCGGCAGCCGTCCCGATTTCATCCCAGTCGCAAGCCGTCTTCTGGAAATCTGACACTATATATGCGTGTGTGTTGGCGCAGGCGGCTATGTGTCCAAAGTCTTTTTGTTTCGACATGGCTTCCGAAATCGGTATGGTGTGCGGCGAAAGCCTTAGGTTGTCGACTGTTGTCGTAAACTCTTCGCGTGTCATTGCGCGGCGTCGTTGTCCGGCATTGTCGTTGGCCACCAACTGGTACTTTGTGTTTGACGGATAGGCTGCCACTATTTCGCGTGCTTTCGACTTGGCCTGCTCCAGCAGGATACCTTCTGTCCCTTCGTTGCCCATACTGAACGAGTTGTCTATGTATACCGAAACGCAGGTCCCGCCTGTCAGACTTGGCTGTTCATCGCGACGAATCTTGGGCTGCGCAAAGGCCAAAGCTATAAAGGCAATGGCGAGGATGCGGGCGGCAAGCACAAGCCACTCACGCAGGCGCGTTCGGCTCCGCTGCTCGCTTTGCAGCTCGGCCAGCATCTCTGTGTTGCTGAAATAGACCTTGCGGTATCGGCGGAAGCGGACCAAGTGGATAATAATCGGCACCAGTATCCCCGCAAGGGCTATAAGGTATAGTGGATTGGCAAAATAGAGCATCGGTGAAGCAGGTGGTTGTGTGTTGAATTGCGGATTTTACCGACCTTTGTCGGACGGTGTTGTGCTGCCGTTTTTGGGCCGTTGCCTGACGTAATATTTGCATAGTTCGGTCAACCCGCATTCGTCACACTTGGGTTTACGCGCCATGCATACGTATCGTCCATGCAGGATAAGCCAGTGGTGTGCATGGTATGCCATTTCGGGCGGTATGTTTTTTTCAAGGGTTTGTTCGGTCTCGAGAGGGCTTTTGCTGTTGTTTGTAAGGCCTATACGGTTGGCTACGCGAAACACGTGTGTGTCGACGGCTATGACCGGCTCCCCAAATATCACCGATGCTATCACGTTAGCGGTCTTGCGCCCTACTCCAGGTAGCCGCTCCAGCTCGTCGCGACTGGATGGCACTTCCCCGTCAAACTGTTCGCATAGCACCCGTGCCATGCCTGTAAGGTGGCGACTTTTGCTGTTCGGATATGAAACGGATTTTATCACTTCGTATACTTCCTCGTCGGTCGCTAACGCAAGTTTTTCGGCTGTCGGGAACCGGCGAAACAGTTCGGGTGTCACCATGTTGACACGTTTGTCTGTGCACTGGGCCGAAAGTATTACCGCCACAAGCAACTCGTATGGGCTGGAATAGTGCAGCTCTGGCCCTGCATCTGGATTGGTCGCCTTAAAGTATTCTATTACTCGGCTGTATCGTTCGACTGTTGTCACTGTCGCTTACTGTTCGTTACGCTTTAGTTGTTTCCGTTCAAGTTCAAACACGGCCACTATTCCGTTATGATCCGAGAAATTGCTCTTCAAACGTTTGTAGGCAAGGGTATGCAACTGGTCGGAGTGGAATATATAGTCTATGCGATAGGTGGGAAACGAGCCGTTGTAGGTGATGCTCATCCCGCTACCTTGTTCTACGTAGGCATCTTTGAGCTTGCGGCTTGTCTTGTAGTAGAGGTGCGATGCCGGCGTGTCGTTGAAGTCCCCGGCTACGATAATGGGATATGGCGACTCGCTGATAACCGGCGAAATGTCTTCATTCCATTCCTGTTCGTGGTTCAGCACATTGCTTTTGACCTTTTCAAAAAGCCGGCGGGTGTGTGTCTTGTCTATATCGTTATGCTTAATGTCTTGAATGACATCTTGATGTGCTGTGCCGAAGAAGTAGGAACTCATGTGCACGCATACAATCCTCACATGGAATTCGTCTTTCTTTATGTCGGCATATATCTTGCGACTCGAATTGTCAATTGTCTGCACATACTCCATCGGACATCTCGAAAAGATTGTCGCTCCAAAGGGTTGGTTGTCTTTTCTTTGCACGGCGCTATACTGGTACGTGTAGCCCAGTCTTTTCAGGCTGTCCGATACCGTGAAGCCTTTTATGTTTGCCATTTCCTGTGCACAAATCATGTCCGGTGCCTCGCTCCTAACCACGTCGAGAAAGGCCGACGCATTGCGTTCCCTATTTTCGCTTTTTTGTGTTTGGCCGTTGAATCCGTGAAGGTTATATGACATGACTTTCAGCTCCTCGGCTGCCGACCGCTGCTCCGACCGTGGCGGTTGTTCATTGCCGCCAAGTTGAATGAACAACGGTATCATACCGCAGCGTAAAAGTATAACTGTAAGTGAAATAAGAAATTCCCAGCGTTTAAAGAACAACCATAGCAAAACGCATAATGCGTTAATAATTACAAGCGGGAAAAAGGCATAACTTAACAATGATATGACCACCGCTTTCGACGGTGGTACCAAGCCTGCTATGCTTGACATGAGCAATGTGCAGGCTATCAGTGCGTTGAGTACGATAAAAAATATGCGTATCACCTTTCGCATAAGGTGCAAAATTACATAATTTCCAACACTAATTGAATTTGCAAAACTGAATTGCTTACAAATCGTCACTTGGGAGTGTCAAAACACAAGCTTACACTCTATAAAACATAATTTCAGACTGTTTTTTTCGTCCCATAAACAAGGTATAAACAAAAATTGCCTCGAAATTTCATCCCTAATTAACCTCTTCTGCAATCGATTTTGCGGTTTTTGTCACTTATTGCCCACTTTTTCGTCACTTTTTTGTGGTATGAGGTAAAATGGGGATGTATTTTTGCAAAAATTTTAAAAAAACAAATTCAAATTTTTTCACTTCAAACGCTTTAATATAATGTATACAGATTTTGAACACTATTTTGTAAGGCTTCAGAACTCGATAAATAAATATTGGGACAAGGACGCGCTTTGTGACTATCGTGGCAAATCGATGACTTTTGGGCAGATGGCAACCAACGTGGCGCAGATTCACACCTTCTTCGAAACCGCAGGTATCAAAAAAGATGACCATGTGGCCCTCTGCGCAAAAAACTGTGCCAACTGGGCTCTTTCGTTCCTCTCCATTGCCAGCTACGAAACAATTGTGGTTCCTATTTTGGTCGATTTCAAGCCTGAAAGCATTCAGAAACTGGTAACTCACTCTGACTCGATTATGTTGATGACCGACAGAGACACTTGGAAGAAACTCGACATAAACGAAATGCCAAATGTCAGAGCGGTTATCGATATTGAGAACACTGATTTGCTCTTCTGCAATGACGATAAAATAAAGGTGGCCCACGACAACCTCCCTGACGCATTCAAGGCCAAGTATCCCAATGGTTTCTCCAAAACAGATGTTAACTACCCGACAAACAATATGGACAATTTGTCGGTTATAAACTACACGTCTGGCTCTACTGGCGACCCGAAAGGTGTGATGCTCACCCATCGCTCGCTAAGTGCCGGTATCGACTTTGGTCACAGGCATATACCTGTTCTGCAGGGCGACAACATGGTGAGCATGCTGCCAATGGCTCACATTTATGGTCTGGCTTTCGAGTTTCTCTACCCGCTGTCGGGTGGTGCCGCTATTCATTATCTCGGCAAGAGCCCCTCACCAACACTGCTTTTGCAGGCCATGAAGGACGTGCGTCCTTATCTCATCTGCACCGTGCCGCTTGTGATGGAAAAAATTTACAAAGGCAAGCTGAAACCGGTGTTGAGCAAACCGTTAATGAAGGCTTTGACTAAGATACCAGGCATCAAGACTCTAATATTCAATAAGGTGAGAGAACAATTGGATGGCGCCTTTGGCGGTCGCGTACGTACCTATGTTATGGGCGGAGCTCCGCTTAACCCCGAGGTTGAAGACTGTTTCAGAAAGATAAAGTTCCGCTACACAGTGGGTTACGGCATGACCGAGGCTTCTCCGCTGCTGGCTTATGAGGACTGGAGACGCTATGCCAAAGGTTCGTGCGGTAAGTCGGTCGACTGCGGCATGGCACGCATCGACTCGCCCGACCCTGCCAAAATCGTCGGCGAAATTCAGGCTATCGGTCCGAACATCTGTATTGGCTACTACAAAAACGAAAAGGCAACCAAGGAGCTCTTCACCGACGATGGTTATATCCATACCGGCGACTTGGGTCTGATCGACAATAACGGAAACATTTTCATTAAAGGACGCAGCAAGAACATGATTCTTTCGGCCAACGGACAGAATATCTACCCCGAGGAGGTCGAGGCTGTGTTGAATAATCAAGACTATGTTGCTGAGTCTGTGGTAGTCGACCGCGAATCGAAGCTGGTCGCCTTGCTCTACCTCAACCAGGATGCCCTGAAACGCGACGGTATCACCTCCATGCAGCAGATTGAAGACCTCAAGCTCACCATAATGGCGGGTGCCAACAGTTCGTTGCCGACCTATAGCGCCATCAGCAAGATTGAGTTGCACGACCAGCCGTTCGAGAAAACCCCGAAGATGAGCATCAAACGTTTCCTCTACAAATAGTTTTTTTTCGATCAATAGTTCCTATTGATAAACGCGTGTGTTTCAAGGAGCCCGCATCCGCAAGGGTGTGGGTTTTCCGTTTTAATGCGAAATTTGGTTATCTTTGCCTATGCCTGTTCCTTCCTCTTTCGTCTCATATTATTGAAAAACTGATTGTTTATCTTTGATTTCGAATTCGTGATATCTAATCTCATAAAGTTGGAGACAGTCGACTCGACCAACCGCTATTGTGGCAGGATGGATTTGCCTAATGTGTCGGAATTCACCACTGTTTGGGCCTTGCGGCAAACTGATGGTGTCGGGCAGCGAGGCAACCACTGGTTCAGCGAGGCAGGCGCGAACCTCACTTTCAGTGTTGTGCTGCATCCGGTTTTTCTGATGCCCGCCAGGCAGTTTGAACTGACCAAAGCCATTTCTCTCGGAGTGAGCGACTGGCTGATTTCTCTGATTGGTGATTATACGCGAAGTGCAGACTCCGAGGTGAGTATCAAATGGCCCAACGACGTTTTCGTCGGCGGACGCAAGATATGCGGCATTCTGATTGAAAACCGCATAGGCGTTCGCTACGAAACGGCTATATGCGGCATTGGACTAAATGTAAACCAGACTGTTTTTGGCACTGGCGCTCCCAATGCCACTTCGCTTAAGGCCATTACGGGCAGGGAATACGGGCTCGCTCGCCAGCTGCAGGGCGTCATCGAATGTCTGCAGAGGCGTTACGATGTGTTGTTGGCGGCCGGCGGCTCTGGCTCGCAACAACTGGATTGCGACTATCTGAACCGTTTGTTGAATCTGGGTGTCGAACGCCGCTACATCTACAAGGGCTCTGTCATTTCGGCCACGATAACGGGACTCTCCCCGTGGGGACATCTGCTCCTGACAACCGATGATGGTTCGCGGCTGCAGTGTGCCATGAAAGAGATTGCTTTTTTGCACGACGAATAAGCATGCTGGCTTAAAACTTTTTTGCCTTGGCCATCAGGTCGAGAGGTATGTGGCAATAGCCGTCGGGATGTTTGTCGAGATAGCACTGGTGGTAGTCCTCGGCGGGGTAGAATGAGGTGAGAGGTTTCACTTCCACCACGATGGGCTTGTCATATCGCGAGGCAATTCGCTCAATTGTCTGACGGATGACGGCATAGTCGTCGGGCGACGTGAAATATATTCCGGTGCGGTAGCGTGTGCCGCTGTCGCCGCCTTGACGGTTGAGCTGTGTTGGGTCGATGGTTTTGAAATACATTTCAAGGAGCTCGGCGAGGCTGATCTCTGTGCTGTCGTAGCGCACATAGACCGTTTCGGCATATCCCGTCGTGTCGGTGTAGACTTCTTCGTAGGTTGGGTTTTTCGTCTTGCCGTTGGCGTAACCGGTTTCGGTTTTGACCACTCCGCGCAGGAGCGAGAGATAGTGTTGTGTGCCCCAGAAACAGCCGCCGGCAAGGTATATTTCGCCTATCGGCGAATGAAGTGATTTGTAGGTATTCGTGAGCATTTCTGCAAGTCGCTCAAGGTGCAGGCGGTCGCAGTCGCCGAAATTGTCGACCTCGCGGCTGTCAATGTCGAGCACTCCCCACACTCTTCCGTCGGCTATCATCGGAACGACAATCTCGCTCCGGCTGAAGGTGCTGCATGCTATATGGCCGGCAAATTTCTCCACGTCTGGCACTATTATGGTCTGGGCTTCCTTCCATGCAGTGCCGCATACCCCTTTGCCGTAGGGTATGTTTGTGCAGGCCACTGGCCCTTGAAAAGCCGAAAGAACCAGTTGCTCTCCCGCAACTCGGTAGAATCCGGTCCACCAGAAGCCGAGCGACTCGTGCAGCAGCGCACAGGTGTTTGCCAAAAGTGACACCATGTCGGCGGGAGCCTTGGCAAACTCGTTCGCCTGTTGCAGCACAAGCTGGTATTTTTCTTGTCTCTCTTGCATTATTGCCTTGTTTTTGGGGTTCATAAGATTTCTTTGGGACGTTGCTCTTCTTTCTATGGTTAAAGGTGAACGACGGTACTGCCCGATTCGCTTATGTAGAGCAGGTGTCCGCTAACCGATGGGTACCCCATAGCGCGTATCGCGTCGCAGTATTCTCTAACCTGTTGTTGGTGTTCGGCGTGGGGCGCGCCGGTTTTGAAGTCTATGACGGACGTTTCATCTGCTCCGAAAACAATGCGGTCTGGACGCAACTCCTTACCGTTGTATAGCAATGGTGCTTCTTTTTTCGCTTTCAGCCCGTTGGCAAAGAAACGCCTGCTCTCGGCACCGGTTACGGCCTCGGTTAGCATTTTGCGCATTGTGGGCAGGCTGTCGCAATCGAGTCGATTGCGTTTTGCGTAGCGCTTGAGGGCTGGTTCTATGTCGCTGGCTGTGTCTATCGTGGCGAGTATGTCGTGCACCATGGTGCCGAATTCGCGTTTCTGGTTTGTGACGCGATTGTTGGCGTGGTGGGCATAGTCGATGCGTGAGAGGTAGTCGGGAAACGAGATGCTCTCAATTTCAATCGGGGCGGAGCCCGGTTGTTTGCTGTCGCCGGTTGCGGGTTTGCTATGGTCAAGTCCAAAGGTGTACATGGCTCCGTCGGCGGTTTCGTTCTTGCTTTTGTCGGGCGACTGCTGGCTGTTGAAATATTCTTCGGCAAACTGCCCGAGAAATTTCTGGTGGTTGGGTTGTCCTTTAGTGATGTCTTTGCAGGCGGCGCAAACAATCAGCTTCTGCTCGGGGCGGGTGAGTGCAACATATACTGCGTTCGTGGTGTCCATTTCTGTCAGTTTGCGTTCGACATCGAACTGTTCGTCGAATATGGTCGACGATGAACTTGTGGGCGTGACAAATCCGACTGGCAGGTCGAGCGACGGGTCGTCAACTGTGACCCATATCTTTTTCGACGGATTGCCGTTCGTGCGCGGCAACGCGACTATGACTACGGGCCACTGCAGTCCCTTGGCGGTGTGGATTGTCTGCAGCGGTACGGCGTTGGGGTTGAAAACCGAGAGGCTCTGCTTATCGAGGTGGCTGTCTATCCATTGCAGGAACTCGGCGAGGTCTTGCCGGTGCGTGCGGCTGTAGTCGGCTACGATGTTGAGCAGTTTTGTGGCGTAGGCGTTGTCGTGGCCTTCGGCGTTGTAGAGCCGCAGCAGCGTTTCGCAGTGGTCGTAGAGCGAAAGCCCGGCGAGCACATCAAGGTCTATTTCCAGACCAAAGGGGCGCAGATGCTCTGGCAGTGGGGCAATCTGGCCTGTGCTGACAATCCGGCTGCGGTAGTCGCTCGTGATGCGTCCGGTTTGCTCAAGCGCTATGAGTGCCCTCACCGTCGCGCAGCGGTCTGACGGGTTGTGTACGCAGCGCATGGTTTCTATAATCAGATGCACGAGTGGACTGTTTTCGAGCCGTTGCGACTCTTTGGAGGTTATCCCGATGCTGCGTGAAAGCAGGAGGTCCGATACTTTCGAAAGGTGTTTGTGTTGAGGTGCGAGTACGCAGATTTCGCTGTAGTCGTAGCCCAGCTGGTGCTGGCGCTCAACCTCATCGGCTATCATGGGCCACATTGTGTCGTTTTCTTTACTCAGCGAGAGCTTTACAAAACCTGCCGGCTTCGACGGGTCGGACTTGTAATGTTGCACGAGGTCGTATTCGTCGTCGGCAGGGTCGCCCACGTATATGTCACGCAGGTAGTTGTTGTCGGGGTAGCCTTTGTCGGCCACGAATGAGAAGAAGCCGTTGTTGAATTTCACCACCTCGGGCAGCGATCGCCAGTTGTCCTTCTTGGGGAACGGGGTGAATATTTCGGGATTTTCGATGTTCAGGTTCTTGCGCCCCTCTACTTTCGGCAGTCGGGTGAACTGACGCACGTCGCCCTCGCGGAAACGGTAGATGGCCTGTTTGCCGTCGC
The DNA here is from genome assembly GCA_905235855.1 of uncultured Bacteroidales bacterium. Taxonomy (GTDB): domain Bacteria; phylum Bacteroidota; class Bacteroidia; order Bacteroidales; family P3; genus Colimorpha. The sequence continues at coordinate 14,135 of CAJONE010000019.1, read as the reverse complement.
CTACCACAAGTGACGTATGCCCTTCGGCTATCGAGTTCTCCACAAGCGGCACAAGGTTTGCCCACTGCCGTTGCGACGTGTCCTGAAACTCGTCGATCAGAATGTTCTGGTAAACGTTGCCGATGCGCTCGTATATGAATGGTGCGTCGTCACCGTTGCCTATCATGAGGGCGATGCGTTTCGTGATCTCGGAGATGTGCAGCTGGTCGTTCTCGCTGTAGTACTCCTCCATGGCTGTGTTGATACGTTTCATAAGCCCCATCTCGTAGATGTTGGCCATCAGGCGCTTGCGCGATTCGTATCGCTTCAGTTCGTCCTGTTTCAGTTTCTCGATGTTGTTATAGATTTCCACCAGGCGCGGCTTGATGCGCTCGATGGCATGGAGTGTGGTTGCGTTGCATCCGCTGCAGCCCAGTTTGTCGCCTTCGAAAAATGCTTTTGCGTATGAGTTGGCTGGGCCGTAGTTTTGGTTTATGGTGTTGCGGAAGTAGGCCGGAACCGATTTCGTCCCGTAGTAGAACGAGGCGTCGTCTATACTGTTTTGCCGAATCAGCTCCATGCCTTCGCTGGCGAGTGTATTGAGCGATGCTACAAATTCTCTGTTCCGCTCGGCAAACTCTTTTCGCAGGCGACGGTAGTCGTCGAGATTCAACTTTTCGAGTTTTGCGATATAGTCAGGGGCATTCTCGCGCAGTACGTAGGGTATCATATTTTTCAGACGGTGCTCTATGTTGTAGCCGCCATCGTCTTCCATTAGTTCATCGCAATAGTTGTAGAGTAGCGTCGTGAGTTCCTCCTCTCCCTCGGTGCCGATGCGCGAAAGGATGTTGTCGGCCACGTGGTCGGTCAGTTCGGTTTCGTCCATGCTTATATCGAAATTTTGCGGCAGGTTCATGTCGTGGGCAAAGGTCTTCACTATGCGGTTGGCGAAACTGTCTATGGTGCATACCGCAAGGTCGCTGTAGTGGTGCAGTATGGCGTGGTGCACGATTTTTGCACGGCGGCGCAGTTCGTCGCACGGCAGGCCCGTGGTTTGGCACAGTTTGGCTTCCATCAGCGGTCGTCTCTCGCCGTTCTCGCAGAGGTTTTGCAGTTCGCTTAGGATGCGCTGCTTCATCTCGTTCACGGCGGCGTTGGTGAAGGTTATGGCGAGGATGCGCGAGAATCGTTTCTCGAGTGCCTTGCGTTTCGCCGCTTCGTCGAGATTGTCGCCCACCGACATGGCCAGGGTCAGGTATATAAGCACCAGCTGGAACGTCTTGCCCGAGCCGGCCGAGGCTTTCGACACGATAAAACGGGCCCGTTCGGGCATCGGGTCTCCCTCTTGCATGATTTTTATGCCCATCTTGCACAATTTTTTTGAGTTGCAAATATACTAAATATTATGTAGAAAAAGACATTGCACCGAAACGAAAACAGAATGCCTGGACCCAAAACTTTTTTACACGTTTTTGTTGATAATTCAAAAAAAACTCTTACTTTAGCAACTGGAAATGTGAATGCCGAATATCTCTAAACAGTTAATAATAATTTAAAATTCAGAAATATGGAAGCGAAAAAATCACCCAAGGCTGACCTTGAAAATCGCAAAGGTCTCTATCTTGAAATCGGTTTGGTGGTGATACTTGCACTCGCGCTGCTGGCTTTCAACCTCAAATCGTATGACCGCGAGGAGGTGAAGGCTATCGAACGTACGGTCGTTGACGAGGTTGAGGAAACCATCATCCAGACCGATGAACAGGAAAAACCGCCCGAGCCAGAGCCTCAGCAGGAGCAGGTACTCACCGAAATCGAGGTGGTCGAGAACGATGCCGAGATCACCAACGAAGTCGATATGAACACTTTCACGGAAGAAGTGGTCAACGGTGAGGTGAGCGCTCCGATTGTCGAAGAAAAAGAGGAAGAAGTGGAGGAGGAGATTGTTATCATCCCGGATGTTAATCCAGAATTTGCCGGCGGCGAGGCGAAACTTTATGAATATCTTTCGGAGAACATCCGCTATCCCGACCTCGCTCGCGACGGTGGCATCACCGGCAAGGTCTTTGTACAGTTCGTCGTCGAGAAGGACGGCTCTATCACCAACATCCAGGTAAAACGCGACATCGGCGGCGGATGCGGCGAAGAGGCCAAGCGCGTCGTGAAGGGCATGCCCAAGTGGAAACCTGGCAAGGTCGGCGGTCGCGCTGTGCGCTCGCAGTTCATCCTGCCCATAAACTTCGTGCTGAAGTAAAAAAGGTGCAATCGGGTGCTCGACGGGATTCCGACGCGTCCGAAACCTTACATGAAAAAGTCTATCAAGCGGGCTGCCCCATTCAGTAGGACAGCCCGCTTTTGTGTCGAATAAGTCAATAGTTTACCTGTTTTGATTTCAGTCAACAACCTTTCGGTACAGTTTACCGGACAAAATCTTTTCTCGGCTGTCACGTTCAACATCGCCGACAACGACCGCATTGGACTTGTGGGCAAGAACGGTGCAGGCAAGTCGACACTCCTCAAAATCCTCTGCGGGCTTCAGGAACCCGAAAGTGGCTCGATTGTTGTGGCATCGGGTCAGACGGTGGGCTACCTGCCGCAAGAGATGGTGCCCGAACGCGAGGGTACTGTGCTCGATGGTGCGATTAAGGCTTTCGAGCATATCGACAGGCTCGAGGGCCAATTGCAGGCTATGACCGACGAGATTGCGACTCGCACCGACTATGACTCCGACGACTATATGCGTCTGCTACAGCGGCACAACGACCTCTCGGAGCATATCAATATTCTTGGCGGAGCTAACCGCGGCGAAATGGCCGAAAAGATTCTGTTGGGTCTGGGATTCGGTCACGGCGACTTCAACCGTCCGGTCGCCGAGTTCTCTGGCGGCTGGCAGATGCGTGTCCAACTCGCCAAACTACTCCTTCAGCATCCCGACTTCCTACTCCTCGACGAGCCTACCAACCATCTCGACATTGTCTCTATCGAGTGGCTTGAGCGATTTCTTGCCTCCTATTCGGGCGCTGTTGTGCTCGTTTCGCACGACCGCACGTTTCTCGACCATATAACCTCCCGCACCATAGAAATAACCGCCGGTCGAATTTACGACTACCGCGCCTCCTATTCCGGATATGTTGTCCTTATGCAGGAGCGCCGTGCCTCGCAGATGGCTTCGCTCACCAGCCAGCAGCGGCAGATAGCCCAGATCGAGGCTTTCATCGAACGATTCCGCTACAAGGCCACCAAATCCAAGCAGGTCCAGTCGCGCATCAAGATGCTCGAAAAGATGGACCTCACCCAGATCGACGAGATCTCATCCGAGAGCATCCATTTCCGCTTCCCGCCGGCTCCCCATAGCGGCAAGATCGTCGTCGAGGCGCAGTCGCTCTCCAAACACTATGGCGACCATTGCGTTTTCTCTGGTGTCGACCTCCTCATCACCTCTGGCTCCAAGATCGCCTTCGTCGGCAAGAATGGCGAGGGTAAATCGACTTTGGCGAAGATCCTCGTGGGCGACATCCGCGACTACGGCGGCGTCTGCAAGATTGGCCATCAGGTTGTAATCGGATACTACGCACAGAACCAAGCTGCTATGCTTGACGGCGAAAAAACCGTATTCCAAACTATCGACGACATCGCCCTCGGCGACATACGCCCCAAGATCCGCAACATCCTCGGCGGTTTCCTCTTTGACGAGGACGATATCGACAAAAAAGTAAAGGTTCTATCCGGCGGCGAGAAGGCGCGTCTCGCACTCGCCAAACTGCTCCTCACCCCCTCCAACCTCCTCATCCTCGACGAACCCACCAACCATCTCGACATGGACTCGAAGGACGTGCTCAAAAACGCGCTTCTTCAATACACCGGCACCCTCATCCTCGTCTCCCACGACCGTGACTTCCTCCAGGGCCTCACCGACTCCCTCTACGAGTTCCGCAACGGCGAAGTCCACGAGTTCAAGGGCGACATTTTCGAGTTCCTCGAATGGCGCCGCCTCGAAGACCTCAAGCAACTCGACCACCCAACCAAGCAAGCATTCAAGCAATCAGGCAATCAAAATAACGCCCTGTGCGGGCACGCACCAGTCAAGCAATCCAAGCTCGACTACCAGCAATCCAAAGAGCGTGAGCGTGAACTGAGAAAACTCCGCAACGAAGTCACCAAACTCGAAGAAGAGATTTCCTCCATAGAGCAAAAAGTCGCCGACATAGAAGCGAAACTATCCAACGGAACCACCGACACTGCCATCTTCGAAGACTACCAAACCCTAAAAACCACCCTCGAACAAAGAATCTCCAGCTGGGAAGAAGCCGTAATCAACCTCGAGACCGCCCAAAACCAATAGCCCCCCATTCCCCACCCCCACCCATCACACCCCATCCATCCTTCCGAATATTCCAAATACTCTGAATATTCCCAATAATCCAAGAATTCCTACACCCTAATTTCAAGTTAGAATTGATATTTTTTTTATTTTTGCAACCGCTTACGAGAGTTTTTGACTTACCGAGGGTTGCGGGAAGGATGGATTAATCGACAACCCTATTTAACATGCAAGACAACAAACCATATGAACGACTGTGTGGCGAGCTGGTCGGAAAATTTGGAGCTACTATGGAAAGCCCGTCTGATTTCAACCGACTTTCGCTTACAATAAATGTCGATATCGGGGAAAGCGTCTCCGCCTCCACACTTAAACGATTGTTCGGTTACGTCAAAAGTGAGACAGACATCTCCAAGTCCACTCTCTCTATTCTTACAAGATGGCTTGGCTATAAAGGATGGGGAGACTTCTGCGCAACACCCGCATCCCAATCGCAATTCATAAAAGGAGCCACGCTTAAAACAGAACAACTCACCCCAGGAGACAAAGTCCGTTTTTTATGGTCTCCCGACCGCCACTGCGTGGCACGCTACCTTGGTGACTATCGATTTGTGGTGGAGGAAGTGCAACACGCCAAACTCAAAATCGGCGATACGTTCAAAACTCTCCAGTTCACCGATGGTTCCGCCGCCTATTTCACCGACGTATGTCCTCCAGGTGGCACATATGGCAACGGTCGCAGTTACGTAGCAGGCTACCGCACAGGCATCACCGATATTGAAGTCATCCATGTACGACAGCGTTGAAAACTCGGGTTTTATCGACGGACACGAAAACATAGTCACCGAATTCACCGATATTGAACCCCTTGGAGAATGCAGGAACGGTTATAGCCAAGTTTTCAAAGCCAAGCGCTACGGACAATGGTTTGTGCTCAAGCGCCTTGACCCCGCTGTTGCCGATGCCGTTGGATATCGGAATCTCCTGCACAAAGAGTTCCTCATCTCGGTAGAGCTCAATCATCCCAACATTGCAAAGACCCACAGCATGGAACCTGTTGAGGGCCTCGGACTTTGCATCATAGAAGAGTTTATCGACGGGGAAGACTGGGGTTCGTATTTCTCTCGAGTCCGTCCCGACAAGCAAGAGACCCTGCGTATCGTCAACGAGCTCTGCGACGCGCTTTCATACCTGCACAGCAAACAGTACGTACACCGAGACCTCAAGCCCTCAAACGTGCTCATCACCCACAATGGGCACCATATCAAACTACTAGACTTTGGACTTGCGGACAATGACACCTTCAGCATTATAAAAAACGTCGTCGGCACCGCACGCTATGCTGCACCAGAACTGGCCTACACCACAAAACCCGACCTCCGCAGCGACATCTTTTCATTAGGCGTGATGCTTGATGAGTTGCCTTTGCGTTGGAGTACCTTGAATCGTGTCAGCCGACGCTGCCGCAAGCAGCAACCCGACAAACGTTATCGCTCTGTCGAAGAGCTGCGAAAAGCCCTCAACCGACGCTCTCATTCACTCCTTATTGCGACACTCGTTCTCTCCATCATCCTCATCGCACTATACATAACCCTCAGCCAAACAAAAAACATCAAATCAACCATCAACAACCAAAATCTATCCGAACACTCTGAACCCTCCGAATACCCCAAACCCTCCGAATACTCAGAATACTCCAAACACTCCGAAAGCTCCGCAAACTCCGACCACCCAAAAAGCCTCCACGAATCCACCCCGACCGTGCCAACCCTCCCATCCGAAACTCAAAATTACAAACCCGAGATTCAAAATCCCCCGGTTCTCTCTCCAGAGCGAGTCATCGAATGGGCACAAGGCCAATGGGAGTTTCATCGTGAGATTGCCGTAGACACCATGCACTGTTGCATCGTCATTTCTGGGAACCATATAACCTACCGCCGTTTCGACCTCTTATTATATGACGGCGAAATAACCCAAATTGACATCGAAGAACAGCGGATCTCTGGAATGAAGGTCTTCAGTTGCTACTTCGACATGGACAGAGAAGCCCTCTATATGTTAGAAATGGGCGGATGGATCACATTCAAAAGAACCGGTGAATAGCAGTCCCACCAAACCTGCACACTGTCTTGAAACGAGGTTTTTGCAGACGGCTTTCTTCCTGTAAAAGCAAAGACTTCATATAGAGGAACCATAGAGCGGAAAGACACATTTCGAAAAAGCAAGTCTTCACTTTTGCAAAAGCGCTCCTTACATTTTTCACTTTTCAAGAAGTGAACCCTACGCATACTTTCACTTTTGCAAAAGCATATTCCCCATAGTCGACATTCAACTCAACCAAACCACCACCGACTTCTGACCACAACTCTCATGGTCACTGACTGACGGTTTCAACTTTCAATTTTCAACTTTTTTTCCTATCTTTGCAATCGCAAACCGCTGAGTAATGGTTTGCCGAGAAAGCGCATTTTTCGCTTTATTCATCTGATGTGAACTTAGGCAATTCACTCTGTGATAATGAATAACGGGGAATGGATTTCCATTTCGGACGTATTGAAAGACGATACGGTCAAGTGGAGTGATTCATTGAAACCTTATTTATCACAAGGAGCCTAAGCCTTACATCAGGATAAGGTGGAATGGATTGGCTCCACTTTTTCGTATCGTCTTATCCGCCGCTGGGCCAGCGACACAAAACCAACCGTCACCTATGCCCAATTTGTCCGCACGGCACCATAATAACGATAGACATTCAACACATTGCATCCACTGAACCAAATTGAACCAATTTGAATCAAATTGAACCAATTGACTCCGAAAAAGTTGGTATAATTTTGCATCGCAGAGAAACAATATTATTAATTAAACACACAAAACAATGAAGACAAAAAAAATCAAACAAATCGTTCTGGCGGTTGTTTTGACTGCCTTTGGTGCAACCAGTTTTGCCGAGGAACCCGAAAAGACGGACACGCCGCAACTTGGAGCCTCGATTTACGAAACCTTGTCGGCATCCAATTCCTTTGCGAAGCCTAGGTATCGCAGCAACTACCGTAGCGGTGGCGAGAACACGCTGAGCGTGGTGGCGGGCGTGGATTTCGGCTGCTTCAAGTCGTTCCCGTACAACGGAGTGTATGTGGGTGCACTGTACAACATCATGTTGAGCGACGCCTTCGGCATCGAGCCGGGATTGGAGCTGAGGTGGCTGATGGACAAAAATTATGGCGAGTACCACGAGGTGGGCTGGTTTGTGCCGGTGATGGCGAACTACTCGTTTGAGGTGGGCGACGACTTCTATCTCAGTTTCTTTGCCGGTCCGACATTGGACCTCACAATGGTGAGTGTGGTAGAGTTTTGGGGGACGAAGAACAGCAGTTGGTTCGGTGACGGATGCTGCGACTTGCTGTTGGGAGGCGGCGTGGGTGCGAAGTACCGCAACTTCGGCCTGCGTGTGGCATACAACTACGGAGTGGTCTCACACGCAAAGGCACTGTCAGGTCATTTTAACATCGGGCTTACCTATAGCTTCTAAAAGACAAGAATTATAAACAATCAAAACTCCACTTTCTTTGTTGTGTTAAACCAAAACCAACCTGAGCCTCCTGGAGTGAACTACACAATGAAAAAAACTCTTTTATTGTAACTGCATGAAAAAAACTCTTTTTATTGTAACTGCCAGCCTGTTGATGGCGGGCTGTATGAAAGAAACCAACGACACGCTTTGGTTGCCGGTGCCTTATGGGAAGATTCCTTACGAGGTGCTTTCGGCGACGGAGCAGGACTCATTGCGGCAGCACATGCCCATCTACGAGGGTGTCACTCCGCCCAACATTGTGGGCGACTATCTGGCATCACCGATGACGTTGCTCTACGCCTCGGACAGGTACGAAGGCACGTTTTACGACCTGCACTGGCGCATCGAGAAGCAGAACGAACGCAACCTGGCCTCCTACAGAGAATGGCAGCGTACCGCCGCTGGCGACGGCAAGGAGGCGCATGTGATAGGCTCCGAAGACAAGTTCACGGCCTACACCATAGAGCAGACCGTTGACGAGAGCCGCGGATGGAGCTGTGAGCAGGTGACTGTGATTTCGGGCACCAAGACCGCCGACGGCATCGAGGGCTACAGCTACGCCATCGTGATGCGCAACAAACAGGACGAGAACGGTGTCATAATAGAACCCGACAGCTACAGAGTGTTTACCGACGGCGACGGCATCTCCTCGCCAGTCACAAATCTTAAAAGACTATGAGAAGGACGCTGGCTGCAATAACATTTGTTATGTTCGTGACTGCCGCTTGCGCGCAGAGCCGACTTTCGCTGCAGATGTTCTCGGCGGGTGTGAAGACGGGGGTCAGCGTGGGCGACTACCGCCTGACAGCCGACTGCTACGATGTCTATAAGCACCGCATGAGCGGCAACGGTGTGGCCGGAGCGTGGTTTCAGTACCGCACAAGTTTCGGTCTCTCGGTGCGGCCGGAGATAGCCTATATGGGGCGCGGCGTGACCCTCGACTGGGCGGACGTGCACTATCGCCTGCGGGCGCACTGTCTGGACCTGCGGGTGGGCGTGACATACAACTTCACGATACAGAAAACTCTGCTGTCGCCATATATCGTCGTGGCACCGACGTGGAACGCAACATTGGGCGGCAGGGTTGATTACTCGGACGACTGGACGGGCGAGACTGTACTGCCTCTGTCGAAGAGCAACATGAAGATGCATGACTTCGACTTGTTCTGCGGTGCGGGAGTGGAATATCCAGTGTTCGGCAAGGGCTGGGCGATATACCTCTCCGGCGAGGTGGGCTACAACTGGGGACTGGTGCGCAACTTCTCCAGGCAGGAGACCTCCAGCGACATCAACGTCCTAAACGCCAGCCTTGACAAGCACCCCCCCATGGGCGGACGCCTCGGCAGGGGGATAGAGATTACCGTGCGTGTGGGCGTGCCGTTCGGACAGAAAATCAAACGCAAGATAAAAACAGACGAAGAAGAGCAATGGACAGAAGATTCAATAGATGCCCCGGCGGACACGCTGGAGGAGGAATCCATCGAAGAGGTGAAGCCGGAAGAGAAGCCACAGGAAGAGGTGAAGCCGGAGAAAAAGGAACAGAAACAAGAAACACCGCAGCCCTCGCAGCCACAGCTGAAAGAAGAGGACTCGGAAGAATTGGAGGATTTACAGCAATGAAAAAGACTTTATTATTGGCAGCACTGCTGCTTACGGGTTTAAGTTTGAATGCACAGGAGACATTGTCCACCACTGGCGGCGACGCACAGTCGAATACCTGCAGCGTGAGTTACACCGTGGGACAGATGGCGGTAAAGACCGCATATGAAAGAGTGACCAACGGCGAGCGGGTGTCGGCCAACGTGCGCGAGGGCGTGCAGCAGACCTACACGGTCGAGGAGTTGAAGATAGATGGTGCGGAGCCTTTCAGCTTTGACATCAAGGTCTATCCCAACCCGACGACAGACAACGTGACTGTCAGTCTCGACAAAGCCGTCGAAGGCATGCACTATGAGCTCTACGATGTGGACGGTCGGCTGTTGCAAAAGGAGACCATGCGCACAGCGGAACATAGCATAGATATGCGAGACTATCCCTCTGGAGCATATCTTCTGCGAATCATCAGCGACAAAGCCACGCAGCCCTACCGCATCGTCAAAGCCAAATAAGGTAATTAAAAAAAACAATGGACATTAAAGACAAGAAAAACAACAAAGGACAATTTCTATTTTGTCATTCTTGTCTTGAAAAAACATCATTTGTCAAATCACTAGTCACTAATCACTAGTCACTAATCACTTAATAAATATCATGAAAAAGAGCTTTATTCTTTTAGTTGTGGCGATGGTTGCCACATTGACGGTCTGGGCGCAGGTGCCGCAGACCTTGACCTATCAGGCCGTGGTGCGCGACGCCAACGGACGGCTAATCTGCAACAGCAACGTGGGCGTGCAGCTTTCGATACTGCAAAGCACCGAGGACGGCACGGCGGTATATACCGACCGCCAGACGGTACACACCAACGCCAACGGCCACTTCACCATGCTGATAGGCACTGCGGAGAACAGCCTCGGAGGCATCGACTGGGCGGCAGGGCCCTACTACCTCAAAAGCGAGATAGACCCCACAGGCGGCAGCGACTACACCCTTGAGACCGTACAGCAGCTGTTCAGTGTGCCGTATGCTTTGCGGGCACATACGGTCGATAGCATCATAGGCGGCGTGAACTACAACGAGACCGACCCCGTGTTTACTGCCTGGAACAAGGACTATAATGACCTTATCAATAGGCCGACGATACCGACTATGGTGAGTGAGTTGACCAACGACGCAGGCTACCTAACATTCTTCACCGAGAGCCAGATATTGAGCATTAGCAACGACACGATTTTCCTGACAGGCGGAAGCTTTGTTAAGTTGCCTGCTGGATTCAGCGGAGACTATAACGACCTTATCAATAGGCCAAACCTTGCCGACAGTGTGTCGCGGATTGTGAACGAGTATCATTTGGGTGATACTATCATCAACTACATTTCGCAGAACGGTTATGTTGACAGCAGTTACGTGATTAACTACAATACGCAGCAAGGATATGTTGATACGTCATATGTAACGAACTATATCAACAACGGCGGGGCTGTAACTAGCGAAAGTGATCCGGTGTTTACAGCATGGGACAAAGACTATAATGACCTTATCAATCTACCTGCGATACCGACAGCCGTAAGCGAACTTTCCAACGATGCCGGATATCTGACCTCTTATACCGAAGTGCAGTCGCTCGGCGACGTGACGACGATAGGGAATGCCGCAAACTCGCAGTTGAAAGCCGTGAGCGACCCGACAGAGGACTTGGATGCCGTGAATTTGCGGACGCTGAACTTGACGATTAACGATGTTGTAGCCGATTGGACGCATAGGTTCGATTCGATGACGAGAAGATTCGACTCTATCACGCACAGGTATGACTCAATAATACGTGGTGTTGATTCGATAATCGCCTATCAAGACAGCGTTATTGACACGCTGACTCAACAACTTGCCATACTTGGCACCACGACTGGCGACACAACAGCCGTGGAGTGCGAGATGTTCAACTGGTATGGCACAGAATACACCGTGTCGGGCGACTACCAACATATATTGACGAACAGCTACGGCTATGACAGCATACTGACAATGCACCTAACCATCAACCACGGCAGCCACAATGCAGAAAATCAGACCGCATGTGAAAGTTACACGTGGCATGGCAACAACTACACAGCAAACGGCACATACACTTACGAGTACACCAACGGTGTAGGGTGTGCTAGCACAGACACACTTCATCTTTCAACCCAAAGTACGCATAACTCGATCACTCAGAGTGCCTGCGACAGATACACATGGCATAGCACATCATATTCATCAAGTGGTAATTATACATACTCATATACCAATTCATCGGGTTGTGCCAGTGTGGACACACTTCATCTTACTATAAAACAAAGTACGCATAACTCTGTCACACAATCCGCTGCCAGCAGCTATACTTGGCATGGTACTACATACACAGCCAGTGGCAACTACACATATTCCTATACCAATTCAGCAGGTTGTGCAAGTGTGGATACACTACATTTGATAATAGGAGGTTTTGACGCTAACGGAGCATCTTCTGCGTTGTTCTCCGTAAGTGCAACTAAGAAGGTTCGATTCTCGAAAGGTAACTTGCAGTTCACTACAACTGGAACACATGCTGTGTCCGGCGGCAGTACCAAAACAGGCACTTGGCGCTTCGCAGAAAATCAGTATGACATTATTGGTTGGGGCAACTCCCTTATATCGTCAACCCGTACCGAATGGATAGATTTATTCGCATTAGGGACAAGTGGATGGCAATATGACCCATGGTATTCAAGTCATTTTAATACAAGTAGTGCTACAGCCTCTTCGTTTAGGGGACCATATACTAATAAAGACATAACTGGCGAAAACGCAAAAGCAGACTGGGGTGTGTACAACGCTATAAGCAACGGAGGGAACTCCCCTGGGATGTGGAGGGTGCTAACCAAGGATCAAATGGAGTACCTTTTAAATACCCGCAACGCAAGTACGGTTGGAGGTACCGTTAACGGCCGTTATGCACGAGCGGCGGTTGCAGGAAGGAATGGTATAATAATCTTTCCCGACAGCTATACTCATCCTTCAGGAGTTACCGCACCTACAAACGTAAATTCGTCTTCTTCTACATACGCATCTAACACATACAATGCCACACAATGGACTAAAATGCAAAATGCTGGAGCGATATTTCTTCCCGCTGCAGGCATTCGGACCTGCTCATCAGATGACAGTGCAAATAACACAGAAATCAAGTACTACTATGGAACAGATGCTGTGGCGACATATTGGGTGTCGGGTACTTATACTCGGACCATTTCTTCTGTAGTCTATACCTTTAATTGGAACTTCTATTATAATTTCTTTCAGGGTGACATGGAAAATGCCATAGGTCGATCTGTCCGTTTGGTAATGGATGCAAATTAGTTCATCGAATAGTTAATCCATCCATAAAACTAAGAAAAGTTTAACTAAAAAATCAAAGATAATGGAAGGTGAAAAATCGTTTTTTTATAAAAATGATCCTGATGGGTATAATGACTTTGTGGCTTTCTGTCGCGCAACAAACTCGATTTACAAAGACAACCGAGATAAAATACAGAGAAACCCCATTGTTGTGGAATATTAACAATTACTAATAATCAATTATTTATACGGATATGTACAAAATACCCACAAAAGAGCTCATGCAGGACACAACAGAACTCCACAAGGAATACCTGCACGAGGACAAAAACAAGTATGAACTGTTATTTGCAAGATATTTTCCTAACACAGAATATTACAGCATCTATTCTATTGATTTTTGTATAGCCAATTGGATTAACACAATATGCATTGTCGTAGATAGATACCCCCAAGTTGAGACATACTTCTGTTCATGTGTTGATTTAAACGCTTACGCTGATGTTTTAAGAAAAGACCCAAAGATTCGAGAAATGACAAAACTATGCTTTTATATAAAAGAAAATATCAGTACCTACAACACGATAGACAAAGATTTAAAAGAACTAAATAATATACGAGAAATTTAATAGATCAAACATAGTTGAAGCGGACTTGCAAGTCCGCTCTTTTTTTATCCAACAATCCTATGGAACCATAGATTCAAGCAGGGCAGTCGCACAGCGGCTGCCTGTTTGTTATATATGGCATAATTTACGACTTTTCGGAGATTCTGGATTTTACGGAGATGCCGGATTATAGCTGGATTGTGGATTAATGGTGGACTTAGAGGATTTAATCGCAAAATGTTTTGAAGAAAAATGTGTAAGAATCGCAAAATGTTTTTTTGAAAAGTGTGTAAGGATCGCAAAATTTTATACAACACATATTATTAGAATTACTTGTCGTCCATAGAATTCCCGTTGCGCCGGATTTTGTGGTCCGGCACTTATTTTTCGGGTACGGATTGTTCGGAGGTTACGGAGATTCCGGGGGGAGGATGTTTGAATTGTGAAAGTTGAATGCTGAAGGTTTTTGTGAGGGATATGCAGCGGCGAGAACGCCGCTGAAATGCACAGGAAATCTAGTGCTTGAATGTGGTAATGTGTGAATGCGTTAGTGCTTGAATGTGGTAATGCTTGATGACAGCAGGGATTCTTTCTGTGGGGGAGGTGTTGCCCTAATTTCAAGTTAGAAGTGCAACACAAGGTAAAAAGAAAATGCCGAAACTAATCGGCACAATCCGGGAAAAATGATTACCTTTGCGTTGAAATG
>CAJONE010000018.1 GCA_905235855.1 uncultured Bacteroidales bacterium | reverse complement strand
TTGTCTCACCGCCGCACAGCCATAATGGCGGCAAAGGCCTGCGGCTTCACATGCCGCTCGGTCGAGTGCCGCTCGGTCGACGAAGTGGCCGACGCGGTGGCCAAGGCGGGTCGTGCGGTGGCCAAAGCCCCGTGGTCGGGCTCGGGCAGGGGTCTGCGATGGATCGACGGACGGCTCTCGCCTCTCGACCGCAGCTGGGCAGAGAAGACCATTGCCACGCAAGGCTCGCTGATGGTGGAGCCGCGATTGCAGGTAGTGCAGGATTTCGCCATAGAGTATGTTGTTGGCAACCACCCCACCCCTGTCGGCATCGAACGGGACAAAGGCAATGTGACATTTCTGGGTTTCTCGCTGTTCGCGACACAGAACGGCGTTTACCGCGAGAACCGCCTGCTCGGCGACGGCGAAATACTGCGGCAGCTGTCGCAATTTGTGCCCACGGCCACGGTTCTCTCCAGCAAATCGCATATCGAAAGCTGGCTACAATCGGCGATTGCCCCAATCTATAGCGGGCCGTTGGGCATCGACATGTTCGTGTATCGCACAACCGACGGCTACGCCATAAACCCGATGGTCGAAATCAACTTCCGCCACACGATGGGACACGTGGCGGTGGCTTTAAGAACACATACAAACGAAAAAACCTTCCATCCCGAACCAGAGAGTTAGTCTCGCGATACACTACATACGTTACCGCTCCTTGACCGACAAGGGCAAACCTTGTTGCGGAAGGTATCACTTATATAGCATGTAGGCTCAACTACAGTTTGCTCCATGAAAAATATTTATTTTTATAGGTTCTCAATACCAACTCCCGAAGCATCGTAAGTGGCAACTTCTTTTATGGATGTTTTTTTTATCATAAGAATTTGGGTTCAATCGACGTTTTTTTTATAATGCACATGTTTGTTCATCTGTTAAATAAAGCCTTGCTCTATAAGTCTATAAAGAAGTTAGGGGCTGGATTTGAACTATTGTACTATTCTTCGGTACTGTAGTATACCTTGTAGTATTTGCCACGGTCGTCCTCGCCTTGTTCGATGTGGTCGCGGTTACCATCGATGATGATTTGGATTTTCTTGTCTAGGCGAATAATACGCTTGTAGCTGCGTTGCTGCTTTTTGAAGGCGTGCTGCGAGATGGTGAAACTGTCGTCGATTTCCGTCGCGTGCTCTTCCTCGTAGCTCTTCTTGTAGCTTTTGAAACTTTCTATCACCTCTGGCTGCTCAATCACCTCGTTGGCAAATTCTTCCATATCGAAAGAGTCTTTCTCCTTGAAGAACTGCAGCGAGCGGTTCAGCAGGTCTATCTGGTCAGCCTTGGGCACCTCGAATTCCTTAGGTAGTTCTTTGGTGATGAACTGCTTGGCCATAGCCATGACATTCTCCGTGTTTGCATACTCGTCCTTGCGCTGCCGCACATGCAGGAAGTCGTCGATCCAGTATTGAACATCCTTATTATTTTTGTCAATAACAAGTACAAATGGTTCTCCTTTTGAAAAAACAATGAGACAAGCTTTGTCAATGTTTTTCGAAAGTATTCCTGAAATAATACTTATTGACGAAGTATTTTCTTTGTCAATATCAACTCTTAAAAAGGATTCTTTCTGCTCAATCTTATATATACCGAGAGCCTCGTAATAAGAATTATCAATTTGAATATCTTCAAATTTTGCAAAGACCAAATCTCCATCTTTGATTTTGGGATGTGTGGCTATGGCTTTGAGGTGTTGATATATATCTTTCGATGTGTGCAATAAGTCCTCTTCATTCTGATATTCTTTCACAATCTTTCTAAGAACATTTAAATCAATGTCTATATCATGAACAAATTCATAAATTACATTGACCGAAATAAATGCCTCCAACAAAATATTTTTCAATATGTCGTTGTCCGAATTGTCAGTGGTCGTTTTTTGCCTTGACAAAATATCTTGAGAATTATCAAGGCAAAATCTATGACAAACAACATCACTTATATATGCATCTGTTATATCTATCATATTATTCTTTTTTTAGATTGATGATATTGGTCAAACTTGAAACGGCAAAAAGTGTGTTGTAAAAAATTCTAATCATCCAATAAATGAATAGAAAACGCAACACCAAGTTTATAGTTATTTTTAAAAACAAAAAAACGGATTCAATGTTTATTTGATGAGCTACAATGTATTCAAATGGATTATATGATGTTCCGATTTGTATGAGAAAGAAGATTATAATTAAACAGAATACTGATAGAACAGTCGTTCTTCCAATCATAAAACTAAACTGTTTGTAATAATTATACATCTGTATTTTTATAGCGCGTTCTTTTGCAGAAGTATTAACGTTATTGGTTTCTTTGTTTGGGATTTTCTCGGACACAAATACCAGGACTGTAATAAAAAGGCCAGTCAAGATGGATAATGCAGACACACAATATTCTAACAATCTTTCAGAAAAGCCATCCAATGAAGTTAATAATAATACAACTGTAATTAGTACAAACAGAACTTGACGAAGAAAAATCTTGGAAGACTTTACTTTATGTCCATTTATGTCTGTTCGATCATATTTATGAGACTTATCTCGTATTATTTTCAAATATTTAATCAACATAACCAATATTCAAATCGGGTCTAATTTCAGGAAGAATCTGGTCATTAAATAATTCTATGCAATACCTTTTTAAATCAACAAAATCCGGAGTATTGTTATCAATCATCTTAACTCTGTTGGCAAGATATACAACAGGAGTGAACTCCTTGTCTCTAGAGTTCCATTCAAACGTATTAGAGGATTTCGTTTTCTCATTCTTTGTACTTACTTTAATTTTGTCGAACTTATTTAATTCGTTAGTCTCTTTATGTCCGCGAAACGCCCCTTTTGAAAAGAAAGTCATAAGAGTCTTTCCACAATCACCAAAATCCATCTTTTTGTTTTTTGGCGTAATAGTAATGCTTACGTCGTACCCATCAAGTTGAAATAGAAACGGATCATCTCCCGGTATATCATTTACTATCGTGGTCTTAAAGTTAAAATTAGAAATAGTGGCACCTTTTCGAAATTCATCCTGAAATGATTTGGGACAAAACTTTTCAAAAATTGGTTTTCTGTAGTCTCCTCTTTTGAATAGTTTCGCAATATATGTGCGCATTAGATTGGTAATTGTATCTTCGGAATTGTTTGAATGAATCATCATAAAACCTTCACTATAGTCAACTGGGATGTAGAGAAAAATATAATAGTATTTGAGAACAGAGTTATCTCGCTTTAGTTTTCTGCTTTGTTTTTTATTTGTAACATCAGATAGTATGGAATCATCACTGTATCGTCCTCCATTAATAACGCCGGCTATCGTATAAGACGAAGAATTAATGGATGGCTTTTTGTCGTAATGAATATTTATAGAAGGGTCATCAATCCAAGTAAAAACCTTTTTTAATTGCTCATTTTTCGCAAAATCTTTCTCCGGTGCATTCATAAAATATTCGAATATTATTTTGAAAATATCTTTATTCGATGAAGTTGCACTTATGGCAAGATTGTCTACGGCAAAATCCCTAAAAGATTTGTGTTCTGTTGTTTTGTGATTTAATTGGAATCTATAGAATTCCAATTTGGGTTTGTTGCTTGCTGCCATATTATAAAATCTTTGTTATATTAATCAAGTACATTCTCCATGATTTGTATTGCCTCCTGCTCTTTCAGGTAGGCTTGGTAACGGAGTTCGTTTGCTTGTAACACTTTGTCGTTTATTTCTTTTTGTTTTGTTTCGTTTTTGAGGAGCGGTATTACGACTTGGGCTAATTGTTGGTCATCTATCTCGTCAACAACGGAACCATACGTATTACGGACAATTAGATGGTATGCGTAATCTGTATTTAACCAACAGTATATATAGCCCGCAATATCATCTGTTGCAGGCACTATTCTCATTACATGTTGATTGAGAGCCCAATTTTCCCAGTGCTTGGGAACGATATTTATTTTGCCTATAGTACCACTACATGTAACTGCAATCATATTTTCTTTCAATTGCAATTCTTTAACAATGCGTTTGGCATGCTGGTCAACAGACAAATATTTCACATTGCTTGGATTCAATTCCAGCAATTGTTTCCCTCCAAAGAACGGTATGCCGTTTTTATTGTCAACATATGTCCGCTTAAAGCGACCTGCGAGTATTATCTCTTTAGATATTTCT
Organism: uncultured Bacteroidales bacterium; assembly: GCA_905235855.1. GTDB lineage: Bacteria > Bacteroidota > Bacteroidia > Bacteroidales > P3 > Colimorpha. Next base: position 33,863 of record CAJONE010000018.1, on the reverse strand, counting down.
TTATCCCCTATTCTTCTGACTTCCTTGGCATTTTTACGAATAACACCAAGTATTGAGGTTGTTTCTGGAGTATGATACGAGCAATCCAAACGCAAATTCAGCTCGCTTAATTTGGTGGTGTAGTTTCGTAGGTCAACATCTTTGTCAAAGTATGCTGGTTTTAGTTGCTCTATAGGCGGAAGTTGTAGTTCTTCATATAGAATTTGCTCGGCTTTGTCTATTAGTTCATTGGACTTGTCTCGAAGATCGTATGATTCAACAACTATATTGTGAATCTTCCTCTTTATTGGGTCTGGTGCATTAGGAATGATAATGTTCTTAAGGTGTTCTGGTTCAATATGCTGTACAACTGCTCCATAATTGTTGGTCTGCAGCATTTGCTGACCTATTGGTGTACAGAAATAAGCATATATATAACCAGTATCATAGTCGTTTTTCCCAGTCAAACGCAATAAGTCATGACTGAATACCTTATTATCCAGTGTTTTTCCGACAATACTACATTTCCCGATTGTTCCTGATACAGACATCAATAACATACCTTTTTTCACTTTCAAGGCTTCAATATCCACGTCCGTATTTTCCGAAATGTATTTTGAGGGTTTGGGGTATACTTCTGTTATTGTAGACGGTTGGTAGAACGGAATTCCTTCGCCTTTTTCTACATATATACGTTTGAATCTTCCTCTTACATATGCGTCTTTCACCAAACCATCTTTGCCCCATAAATGTACATACCCATATCGGCAATGCTCCACTTTGTACTTCGCCGCTTTGGCTTCGAGGTTGAAGGCACTGGCCTCTAAGCGAGTGTTGTTACCATACACTTCCGAGAGCGACACCGATGTGTATTTCAACGGATCCGGTGCTAGCGGATTGCTATTTTCGGCCACCTCTGGCGGTAGCTTTCGGGCGAGGTTGCCAACAACAGCTATGGTATTTTCTCTTTCCATAATTCAAAATTTATTGCCAGACAGTTCTCGTTCAATGTCCTCTATGCTCGGAAGCGTACTCTTGAAATCTGTTGGATACAGTTTGGAAAGTTCATATTCAGAGATGCCAAGCGGCTGAGTGTAACCTTCGAGAGCATATTGAGCCATCACATTGTCCTTGCTTTTGCATATTAGGAGCCCCACTGTAGGACTATCGCCCTCACGTCGAAGCACGTGATTTGCACACGACACATATCCGCTCAGTTGTCCAAGGAAGGCATTCTCAAATCTTTCTGTCTTTACCTCCACTACCACATAACAATGCAGGTGTGTATTATAAAACAACATATCGGCAAACAGTTCAGAATTTCCGGCCACAATCCGATATTCTCGCCCCATATAGGCGAAGCCGTTTCCCATTTCCAACAGGAATCTTTCAATATTGTTGATTAAGGCATCCTTCAGTTCTTTCTCATTGTAGCGTTCAGTGAGTTGTACAAAGTCGAAACAGTAGGGGTCTTTCATCAGCTGTTGAGCCAAATCACCATTCACATCCGGCAGCGTGGTTTTGAAATTGGTGACGGCTTTTCCCTGACGCTCATACAAATCCGTATCAAGAAAGTTGAGCAAGACAGAACGGCTCCAATTGTTTTCATATACTTTGTTCACATAGAACAAGGCTTTTTGTGGGTTATTCAGGCATTTGTCTATAATAAACCGATGATGCCCCCACGGAATACTGCATAGTCGCTCAAAATAGATATAATCTATTGAGTTGCAGTCACCCACAAGTTGTGGGTGTTTGTTGTTTTTAGCACCCACAAGTTGTGGGTGCTTGTCATCCGCCTCAACTCCCACAAGTTGGGGGTGTTCAGTCTTAAGGGTGGAATACAACAAATAAAACCTTCTTGTATATTGCAGAGTTGTAATAGAGAAACCTTTGATGTTGGGGAGCGACGCTTGAAGATCTTCGCTCAAGTTTTTCCAGAAATTGTCGTGCCATCTTTCTTCGGCTTTCAACTCCACAATGTCTCGACCCAATTCCCAATAGAAACGGATTAACTCGCTGTTAACGCTTATTGCCGCTTTTATCTGGCTTTGGCGGAAACGCAAACTCAGGGCTTCAATCCATTCGGCGTAGTTGCCATCTATCTTTATCAGTTTGCTCATTTCGTTGATGTTTATGAATTACCACGCTATACCCTCCTGCTTTTTCCATTTAGCAAACACGTCGGCGACCAAGACCGTCTGGTCGTTGATACCTCTCTCCTGGCGAGTCTCTTTTCTGTAAACAAGATTGCCTTCTGCGTCTTTCTCTGCGACCAGGTCTTCTTTTTCCGTCATAATTATGTTACCCTTTTCGTCACGTTTGTACAGAATATTGCCGCGCTTGTCGTGACCGATATGGTCAATCATTGTCATAAAGATGTTGTAGTCAATAATCTGTCTGGCCTTCTCTTCCTCGTCAATCTCATTCTTGGTTTTCTTCTGAAGAAAAAGAATAGAACACTGCGTGCCATTGTGAGGCTGGAAGGCATCGGCGTGCAAATCCACACTGGCGACAATTCTTGTCTTTTTAATCAACCAATAGCGGATGTACTCCAATCCGGGAGAGCCCAATATGCTGTCGGGGAGTACGATGGCAGTACGACCGCCTTCTTTTAGCAACTGCAGGATTCTCTCTATGAAAATCTGTTCGGGCGGCACACTGCTTTGCAGCCGTTCTGTCATACGCCAATTGCCCTCGCTGTCTTTCTGCCAAATGTGACCCAAATCAAACTGTTCAAGTATCTGAGTGTCACGGATAGGAATCTTCGAGCCAAAAGGCGGATTGGTGACAATCACATCGAAGAAACCCAATGTATTATGGTTTTTGATGCTGCCGTTATTGATATGAAGGGCATTTTCGAGACGTGCCCTGGTGGCGCTATCCCATTCTTGAGGCGGAAGCAGAGTGTTCATCTGGAATATGTTGCCACTCCCGTCGTTATTCATCACCATATTCATCTTGGTTGCCTTAACCAAAGATGGGTCAATATCAAATCCGAAGAAATTCTCTTTTGCTGTTTCTGATATTTTTTCGTTGTAGGCCTGCTGTATGTCGCTGCTCCACGATGCCTGTTCCCCATATAGCTTTTCAAAGCGTTCTTTTAACCGTTCGATTGCCTTGTTCATAGCGGTTACTACGAAGCCTCCTGTTCCGCAGCTGCTGTCAAGAACTTTCTCGTCGTCTTTAGGGTTAATCATATCCACGGCCATCTTCATCACATTGCGCGGAGTGAAAAACTGCCCTCTGTCACCTCGTAAGTTGGCACCGACTATTTCCTCGTATGCCTTGCCCTTAATGTCAATGTTGGTTTTAAGTAAGGCATATTTCTGTAGTTCTGCAACAACAAACGTCAAGGTTCTTGGATGAAGATTTAAAGTGTCGTTGGCTGCAAAAATCTGAGAATTCTTTTTCTTGACAGCCTCAAAAATGTTGCTTATACGCCGATAAACAGACGCTTGTCCGTCCTTATAGTTACGTTCTTTACTGGTGGTGTAGAACTGGATGGGGTCAAGCACCTGATGCTCGTCATGAATCTTGCAGAATATCACCTTTAAGAATTCAAAGAAAGCTTCGTTTGGTTGTAGTCCTTCGTTGCTATAAATGATATTGTGGCAGGTGCGAAACACAAACAGCAGGTTATCGTCGTAGGCTCTTTTCAGTGTGTTCCTATTGGGACGTTCATTTTCATCGGTTGAACCGTCTGCTGAGGGTATATCATTAAATTCACTATAAACAAAATGGCCTTTTTCATCGATGGACTTTCGGTACACCGTCTTGTGCAGTCCGTTGGTCCACATTCCCCATTCGCAATTGTTACAAGCCGACATATATGTCTTCAGCTGTTCAATGCCATTGTCTTTGTCTGATGGTTTGATGGCCTCTTTCTTACACTCAATAATAATCTTGATGCGGTGCTGGTCTTTCTTGTCTGCTTCTGTCAATAAATCCGTGAACACTACGATATCCGCACGTTTACGTCCAGAACCCATCTGGATGGGATATTCAACCGCGATGTTCTCTTTAGGGTACTTATGTTCGTTCACCAAACGCTTTTCTACAGTTTGACGAACGTACTCTTCTGGGGTGTCATTACGGATGGTCCCGTCTACATAATCACGTATTTTGCCTTCGGGAATGACAATAACTTTATCTATTTCTGCCATTGTTGCAACGTTTGTTTTGTGGCTCAAAAGTACTCTTTTTTATTGAATGATAAAATATTATTTTATGAACAAGTATCATCAGCAATGGAATGTTCCGAGATAACGGCTGAGATTGGCTTGGTCAGGGCGGACTTGGACACGGAGGCCGTCTGCACGGTGGAAACTGGTGGCCTGAAACCAGACATAGACATATATGGCGGCGTGGGTGATACAAAACTCTTCAGGGAGCTCGAAAGTGCATCGGGCGCAGCTGTCGCGCATAGGCCCAGTGTAGAGCTTGAGCGTCTGGACATCAGGCAGGAAAACGGCCAAGTAGAGGCGTTCGTCGGGCACGGCATGCGAGTTGCCAAGTCCAGAATCACGACATGTGATACACAGGTTGCCACCCTCGACCTCGGCGGTAATTTCGGAAGGGATATGACGCGGACCAATTGCCAGCTGCAGATGTTCGTGACAATACTCCCATGCATTTGTCTCTTCGTTCCAGCGCAATGCCCCATTATTCCAGTTGGCTTTGACGAAAGCGTTGCGAGGAATCATTTTTTGTAGTCTTCGGCTACACGGGCGAAACCGAGGTTGACGGCATCGGCCAACTGTGCCGAAAGACGGTTGACGAAAGCCAGCTTGTCCCGGTGCTTCTGTTGAGCAGGAGAGCGGGGGTTGGTGGGTTGGTAGAGGCCTTTCTTTACCTGCTGGCCGTTGAGCACCACATATATCTTGTCGCCGCGTTTGCCGTGCTCCATTCCGGAAGAATCTATCTTTGACATAGGCTTGTTGTATAATAGTGATGTGCTTGTTAAATACTTTTTGCCACCTTATTACTAAAGAGTGTCGCTATAGTTACCATAGAATTACACTATAGTTTCCCTATGATTACTATAGAGTTTTTAACTAACGTAATATACTGAATATTATTATCTCTAGAGAGATAATAATATAAATATATTCGGCCATGCCGATTAAGGAGGATTCAATTTATAATCTGTTGTTCCAATAAAAGTATATTGAAGAACTCAATGACGAATAGGCATTCTATCTATTCCGTCAATGGTTCGGCTAATTTTGTCGCGTGATACAAGTATTCTTCTACTTTCGGGATAATCTTCGGCAAACGAGTTCTGGCCTTTCTGACGTTTTTCTGAGCTTTTGGATGGGTTGGATTACTCTTATTGTTCTTCTTGTTTGGACCTTTTATGGATTGGGGATTTAGAAAAAAGGCTGCGGCTTTTCGCCGCAGCCCTCTGGAATTTATATAGCAGCTGGTTATTTCTGCATAGCTTTGAGGCGCTCGGTGAGCATAGGGACGATCTTGTGGACATCGCCCACGATGCCGAGGTCGGCCACGCTGAATATGGGGGCGAACTTGTCCTTGTTGATGGCGATGATGTATTCGCTCTCCTCCATGCCGGCGAGGTGCTGGATGGCGCCGCTGATGCCGCATGCCATGTAGAGGGCTGGGCGGACGGTCTTGCCGGTCTGTCCCACCTGGCGGTCGGCTGGCATGACGCCTGCGTCAACCATAGCACGGCTGCTCGACACTTCGCCGCCGAGTTCCTTGGCGAGGGCCTCGAGTTTGGCGAAGCCTTCGGTGTTGCCCACTCCGCGTCCGCCGGAGACGAGTATCTTGGCGGCAGCGATGTCGGTGACGGTCTTCTTCTCCTTGACGGTCTTGACGATCTTGACGCGACTGATTTTCTTCTCGTCGAAGGCGATTTTGTAGTCAACCACCTCGACTTTGCGGCTGGGGTCGGCGGGGAGTTTCTGCATAACGCCCGGGCGGACAGTGGACATCTGCGGACGGTTGTTCTTGCAGAGGATGGTGGCCATGAGGTTGCCGCCAAAAGCAGGACGGGTCATGCGGAACTCGTGTGCCTCGTCGTCGCTGATTTCGAGCTTGGTGGCATCGGCTGTAAGGCCGGTCACGTTGCGGGCCGACACACGCGGGCCGAGGTCACGTCCGATAGTAGTGGCACCGAGAAGCATAATCGAAGGTTTGCACTCCTTTATAATCTGGGTGATGGCCTCGGTGTAAGGCTCGGTAAGGTAGTGCTCAAGGTGCGGGTCGTCGACCACGAGCACACGGTCGGCACCAGCGGCAATGAGTTCCTGCGCCTTGTCCTTGATGCCGCAGCCGAGAAGCATGGCAACCACTTTCTCGTTGTTGGCATCGGCTAACTCACGGGCTTTGCCCATCAGTTCGAGAGCCACATTCTGTATCTTGCCGTCGCGCTGCTCGGCAAATACGTAAACGTCTTTATAATCGGATAAATTCATGATGATTCATTTTTGGGGTGATTAGTGATTGGTGATTAGTGATTCGACAAATGTGTATCGTCTATTCATTCACTTTTCACTCATCACAAATTCACTAAATAATGTGTTTTTCTTTGAGTTTGTTGACAATCAGCTCGACCGACTCTTCGGGAGAGAGCTCGAAGGTCTCGCCTGCGGGCTTCAGCTGCTTTGGGAAGGCTTTGAACACGCTGGTGGGCGAGCCGGTTTTGCCGATACGGTCTTCGGGCACGTTGATGCGGTCAGCACCCCACACTTCGACTTCCTTGTCCCATGCAGTGACGATGCCGCTGACGCTCATGTAGCGCGGTTTGACGGCGCTGGCCAATGCGGTGACAACGCAAGGGGCCTGCATCTCAAGAATCTGGTAGCCGTCCTCCATCTGCTTGCGGATGGTGAAAGTCTTGGTCTTCTCGTCGTATTTTAGGTCTTCCATATAACTGACCTGCGGGAGGTCGAGGTGCTCGGCAATCTGCGGACCGACCTGTGCGGTGTCGCCGTCGATGGCCTGACGGCCTGTGATGACGAGGTCGAAGTCCATGGTGCGCAAAGCACCGGCAATGGCACTCGATGTGGCCAAGGTGTCGGCACCGCCGAGTTTGCGGTCGGTGAGCAGGATGGCACGGTCGACACCCATAGCCAACGCCTCGCGGAGGATGGCCTCGGCCTGGGGCAGACCCATGGTGATGACGGTGACGTGGGCGCCGTACTGGTCTTTCAGTTGGAGGGCGAACTCAAGGCCGCCCTTGTCGTCGGGGTTCATGATGCTGGGAACGCCCTCACGGATAAGCGTGCCGGTCACGGGGTTGATTTTCACCTCGGTGGTGTCGGGCACTTGTTTTATGCAAACTACTATGTTCATTGTTCTTTTAATTATGGGTCTTATAGGACTTATAAGTCTTATAGGTCACTAATTTTATTTGAAAAGTTTTCCTGCAATCACCATGCGCTGCACTTCGGAGGTGCCCTCGTAGATTTCGGTGATCTTGGCGTCGCGCATCATACGCTCGACCGGATATTCGCGGGTGTAGCCGTAGCCGCCGTGGAACTGGACGGCCTTGGTGGTCACCTCCATAGCGGTCTCGGCTGCGAAGAGCTTGGCCATAGCAGCCTCGGCACTGTAGGGCAGGCCGTGGTCCTTGTTGTAGTGAGCCTTGCGGCAAAGTAGGCGTGCGGCCTGGACTTTGGTCTCGAGGTCGGCCATCTGGAACTGTGTGTTCTGGAACTGGCTGATGCTCTTGCCAAACTGTTTGCGCTCCTTGGTGTATTTTACTGTTTCGTCCATAGCACCCTGGGCGATGCCGAGAGCCTGGCATGCGATGCCGATACGACCGCCGTCGAGGGTCTTCATGGCAAGGTTGAAACCCTTGCCGAGCTGACCGATCTGGCGATCTTTCGGTATGCGGCAGTCTTCGAATATCAGCTCGGTGGTGGCACTTCCGCGGATGCCCATCTTCTTCTCCTTCTTTCCGACGCTGAAACCCTTGTCGGTCTTTTCGACGATGAAAGCGCTGATGCCCTTGGTGCCGAGGCTCTTGTCGGTCATGGCAATGATGATGAACACGTCGGCATAGGAGCCGTTGGTGATGAAAATCTTGCTGCCGTTGAGCACCCACTCGTCGCCCTCAAGCACGGCAGTGGTTTGCTGTCCGGCGGCGTCGGTGCCGGCGTTTGGCTCGGTTAGTCCGAAAGCGCCGATCCACTCACCGCTGGCGAGCTTGGGCAGATATTTCTGCTTCTGCTCCTCGGTGCCGCTCTCGAGTATGGGAGCCGCGCAGAGGCTGGTGTGGGCCGAGAGAATGACGCCCGTAGTAGCGCAGACGCGGCTCAACTCCTCAACGGCCATGCCGTACATGATGTTGGTGCCGCCGGCTCCGCCATACTGTGTCGGAATGGGGATACCCATAAGGCCGATTTTGGCCATTTTTTTAACCGTCTCCATTGGGAAACGCTCCTCCTCGTCGACCTCGGCCGCGAGGGGCTTCACCTCTTTCTCCGCAAACTCACGAATCATCTGCAGGAAGAGCTCTTCTTGTTTAGTGAAACTGAAATCCATTATTTTGTTGTTTTGTTTTTCGGTATAACGTTATAACGTGCTTACGTTTTTTTATTTTACGGCGATAGTCTCGATTTCGACCAGTGCCCCCATGGGCAGACCCTTCACGGCGAATGCGGCACGGGCGGGACAATCATGGCTGTAGTACTTGGCATAGACCTCGTTCATAGGTTTGAAATACTCCATATCGGCCAGCAGGCAGGTGCTTTTCACCACGTCGTCGAAGGTGAATCCGGCCTCGTCGAGGATAGCCTTGATGTTCTTGAAAACCTGCTCGGTCTGCTCGGTGATGCCACCTTCGACCAGTTTGCCAGTCGCAGGATCGATGGGCACCTGGCCACTGATGTAGAGAGTATTGCCAACCAGAATGGCCTGACTGTAGGGTCCGATGGCTGCCGGAGCCTTGGGGGTGTTGATGACTTTCTTCATTGTGATTTATTTTATGATTGTTAATTCTTACTGGCTGATTGCCCGCATATTCGCTCTAAAGAAGGCTTGCAGACAGCAAAAGAGACTGCAAAGATAATAAAAAAAGTCGTAACCGCAAAACATTGTTACCTTGTTATTTTCACGCATCAGCATCTGAACCATTGCACACGAAACGCATCACAGCATGGTATGCAGGAGGATGGGCATTATCGAAAATGGAGCAGACAGTTTGCAGATTGACACATAATGAACCACCGACTATTGGGACTGGCCGCAAACAACAATAATTACAAGTTTTTGTATTTTTGCAGCGCAAACGCCCGTCGCATGCCACGCATGGCCCACGGGTGGGGACAAATCGAATGAAACGGATTGTATATATATCGCTTGGGCTTCTGGCCGTTGGGTTGGGGACACTCGGAGTATTCCTGCCGGGTCTGCCGACAACGCCATTCCTGCTTTTGGCCTCGTGGCTTTTCTACAGGTCGTCGCCGAGTCTACAGCAGTGGCTGCTGGCATCATGGCTGGGTCGTTACATACGCAGCTATCACCGGCGTGGCGGCATGACACCTACGCAGAAAGCCGGTGCTGTGGGTGTGATGACGGTGATGGTGCTGCTTTCGGCCTTTGTGTTTATCGATGGTGGCTCGGTGACCCGTCCGATAGTGCTGGCCGTGGGGGTCGTTGGGGTTATAACTGTGGTTTTCGCCGTACCCAACGGAAAAGAACCCGACGACAGCGATTAGTGAAAGGCGACACGCGCCACACATCACAAACTGTTAATTTGATGAACACATGAATCATACAGAATATACTATTGTAGGTCTGATGTCGGGGACCTCGCTGGACGGGGTCGATTTAGCCTGCTGCCATTTTTCGGACGGAGGTGACAGCAAAAGACTAAAGTGGTCGCTCATGGCGGCGGAGACAATTCAATACTCCGACGAGTGGACACAGCGGCTCTCGACGCTCGAAAAGGCATCGGCTTTCGAGTATGCCCTTGCGGACGTGGATTTAGGTCATCTGTACGGACAAATAGTGAAGGCGTTTGTCGACAGGCACAATCTGAAGGTCGACTACGTGGCCTCGCACGGCCATACGGTTTTCCACCAGCCGCACTTGAAGCTTACCACCCAGATTGGCGACGGCGACTCAATAGCGGCGGAGTGCGGCCTGCCGGTGGTTTTCAACTTCCGCAGAATGGATGTAGCACTTGGCGGACAGGGGGCTCCGCTGGTTCCGATAGGCGACCAGCTGCTCTTTGCTGAATACGACGCCTGCCTCAACCTGGGTGGGATTGCAAACATATCGTACGGCGCGGATATGCGCATCGCTTTCGATATCTGCCCATGCAATATGGCACTCAATTTGCTCTCGCGCAAGGTGGGGAAATCGTATGACCGTGATGGCGATACGGCAAGGACTGGCAAAATTATAGAACCACTGTTAGGACAACTTGAGAAACTTGAATATTACACACTACCCGCCCCGAAGTCGCTTGGCAAAGAGTGGTTTGCGGCGGAGATGCAACCGTTGATTGACAACAATGAACATGACGCAAGCGATATGCTTCGGACCATAGTCGAACATATAGCAACACAGATAGCCACAGTAGTGAACAGCAACAATATACACACTCTCTTGGCCACCGGCGGCGGAGCCAAGAACAAACTCCTTATAGAAAGACTGTCGGCTCTCGCCCCCGACTGCAAGGTGACTGTGCCGCAGGCCGATATTATCGACTACAAGGAGGCCATAATCTTCGCCCTGCTTGGCTACCTGCGGCTCACCATGCGTCCAAACTGTCTACAAAGCGTCACGGGCGCAGCCTACGACTGCATTGGCGGCAACCTGTCGGGAATATGTCACAACAAGGTTGGTGGCAGTTGAGAACCTGTGGCGTCAAAGTATCAGCAAAACCTTGGCCAAAAAGAATCCTATATAGGTGCCTGCGGCGTAGCCAAAGAGTCCGACGGCGATGCCTGGACCAACTATGGCTTTGTTTTTCAATACACTGGCCACAACAGGCACAAACGGAGGCGAGCAGATGAGCGAAACACTGCATGCCAGTGTGGTATCGGTGTCGACACGGAATACGGCACTTAAAAGCACATGAAAGGCCATCGCACCGACAGTGACGAGGGTCATGAAAACGAATATGTTGGTATCGACGGTGGCGAGGGTACCCGTGTTTACGAGCGAAGCCACGGCGATAGAGAACACGAGGATAAGATAGGTGCCGGCCTCGAAGGTGCGCTTCATCTCACGCACACGCCTGAAGCATGACGCGATGATGGCCAACGTGCTTACGACAAGAATGAATATGGTCTGAAACAAGTCTTTTGGACACAGATAAGCAACAACCGCTCCAACCGCCACAATAGCGGCAGAAAGCAGCAGACTAATAAAAAGCGTTGGAAGGTTGTCTTTGCGAAAAAGGCCGTAAAACAACTGGTTGTCGTAATTTTCGACGGCCACATCGGAGTCGTTGCCACGCATCTTGTCGCTTGGAAAATCGGGGAGTACGAACCGCAGCAAACTCTTTCCGAAAAAAACAACCACAACGATGTATATACCGCTCAATATGGTACTATAGGCCGAAGTGACAACATAGACCGTGTCGTCGACCCCAAGAGCCATCTTGATGGAAGCGAGATTGGCGTTGCCGCCGGTGAATAGACCTGTGAGCATGCCACCGATAGCCGCATACTTTTCAGGGTCGCCACGTCCGCAAACCAGAAAGCCCACCATCACGGCAATACAGCACCCCAAGATGCCGAAAACCGTCGATTTGACAAAGGAGGGCGCAAGCGTCAGCCATGACTTTATGTTAGCCGAAAAAAGGAGCAACGGAATAGCGAATGGGATGGTGTAGTTGACAATGGAAGTCTGCACCATGCGGACCTCGGGCGTGTTCGGCACAAGACCTGTCAAGCCCATTGTGCAACCGACTGCATAGGCTATGAAAACGGCACCTATCTTGTTAAGGAACGGGAAACGGTAAGTGAGCCACAATATTCCAAGTGGCGCAAAAAGACACACAAATATGACAATTACTCCAGTCATAGTTGGCAGACTGCGGTCATTGGCCAGTCAAATGTCGTCGGCCAGTGGCTACGGTTTCCAATTGGTTCATCCCACGCTGCCTTCGAGTGTGATGCTCAACAGTTTCTGAGCCTCGACAGCAAACTCCATGGGTAGCTTCTTGAGCACGTCCTTGGCGTAGCCGTTGACAATAAGACCCACTGCGCTCTCGGCCGATATGCCACGCTGCTGGCAATAGAAGAGCTGCTCTTCGGATATTTTGCTTGTAGTGGCCTCGTGTTCGACTGTCGACGTGGAGTTGTCGGCCTTGATATAGGGCCACGTGTGGGCACCGCAGGAGTCGGTGAGCAGCAGCGAGTCGCACTGCGAATAGTTGCGGGCATGCTCGGCGGCGCGACTTATCTGAACAAGGCCACGATAGCTGTTTTGGCTGTGGCCAGACGAAATGCCTTTCGAGATGATAGTGCTGTGGGTGTTGCGTCCGATGTGTATCATCTTGGTGCCCGTGTCGGCCTGCTGAAAGTTGTTGGTGACGGCCACCGAGTAGAACTCCGCCGTAGAATCGTCGCCCTGAAGAATACAACTGGGGTACTTCCACGTTACGGCAGAACCGGTCTCGACCTGAGTCCACGACAATTTTGCATGGCTGCCCTTGCAGATGCCGCGCTTGGTAACGAAATTATATATGCCACCCTTGCCTTCCTTGTCACCGGGATACCAGTTTTGGACTGTGGAGTATTTCACCTCGGCGTCTTTCATCACCACAATTTCGACAATGGCGGCATGCAACTGGTTTTCGTCGCGCTGCGGGGCAGTGCAACCCTCCATATAGCTCACGTATGCACCCTCGTCGGCGACTATAAGCGTGCGCTCAAACTGCCCTGTGCCCTTGGCGTTGATTCTGAAATAGCTCGAAAGCTCGACGGGGCAGCGCACTCCCTTGGGGATGTAGCAGAACGAGCCATCGCTGAACACAGCCGAATTGAGTGCCGCAAAGAAGTTGTCAGATGCGGGAACAACCGTGCCGAGGTACTGCTTCACCAGGTCGGGGTATTTCTGCACGGCCTCGCTAATAGACATAAAGATAATACCTTTCTCTTCAAGATGTTTTTGCGACGTGGTTTTCACCGACACAGAGTCCATGATGGCATCGTAAGCCACACCGGCCAGCTGCTTCTGTTCACGGAGTGGTATGCCAAGTTTGTCGAATGTGGCCAGCAACTCGGGATCAACCTCGTCAAGACTTTTCTTAGGCTGCTGCTTTGGTGCTGCAAAATATATGATGTCCTGGTAGTTCGGTGTTTCGTATTCAAGGTGAGCCCAGTCGGGTTCTTTCATATCTTTCCAACGGCGGAATGCCCTAAGCCGAAAATCGAGCAGCCAGTCGGGTTCGTTCTTCTTTTTCGATATCAACCGCACAACATCCTCGTTCAAGCCCTTGCCTATGGTTTCGGTTTCGATGTCGGTCGAAAAACCCCACTTGTATTCCTCGTTGGTAACGTCTTTTATTATTTCATTGTCGTCTGCCATGTAAAGTAGTGTTTTTTTTTATGTTTTTTCAGTTTCCGCGAGCGGCGTTGTAGCCCTCGCCCCGAAGCAGGTCGGTCACCTTGTCGCGGAAATCGCCCTGAATGATGATTTCGCCATCTTTGGCGGCACCGCCGACACCACAGCGGCTTTTGAGCATCTTTGCAAGTTCAGCCAGATCATCGGCAGTGCCCACAAAACCCATCACAAGCGTCACCTGCTTCCCTCCACGGGCATGACGGTCTATTCGTACCGTAAGCTTCTGTTTCGCAGGCTCAAGCGTCTCGACCGTTGCCTCGTCTTCATACTCGTAATTGTAGTCTGGGTCGGTCGAGAAGACCACCCCTACCCTATTTTTTCTCTTTCCCATAGTTTGTCTTTTACACATAAACTCACCTTTTCAACCTTCCGCCCTTATAGAAGTGCTGCTTCCAGTAGGAGTTGTCGAGTTTGCTTATCATAACACCTCTGGACGTTGACGAGTGGGCGAACATGCCGTCTTTCAGATATATGCCCACGTGCGACACTTTCTTGTTGTTGTTTGTGAAGAACACAAAGTCGCCCTCCTTCAGCTTGTCCTTCGACACCGGAGTGCTGTTATGCTCGTAAATGTCGTGGGCGGAGCGTTTCAGAGAAACTCCATAGACAGTTTTGAACACATTGCCAACAAAACAGGAGCAGTCGACCCCTTGCTTTGTGCAGCCGCCATATTTGTACGGTGTGCCATACCAGTCCTCGATGGCTGCATAGAGTTTTTTGTTGTCGGCGGCGGTAATCACGATACCCAGCTTTCCGACCTTGCCGCCAGGGGTGACTGTGCCCACCGGTTTCTGCGGCACAAAAGGTTTCTCGTCGACATACTCGTCGGCAAAGAGCTGGCTGATGACGTAATCCTCGTCCTCGACATCTTTGTTGACAAATTTTTTTAGGGATGAACAAGAACTGAAAACAGTTGCAAAAAGCAGTACCGACGAGAGAATAGCTATGCTGCGTTTCATATTTTTATAGTCTTTTTGATTTTTGCAATGTTATATTCGTGGGCGTCGACAACGGTGTGTTGCCCGATAACCCTCAACGATGCCTGATGGTTCACAAAATGCAAGTCGGGTCCAATGTTCTCACCCTCGCCGTCGATGTTTACCCAATGGTCCACATTGCCCCTCACCATGATATCTCTGGCCTTGAACATCTCGACATGCTGGCTCAACTCGAAGTGGTTGGCATAGACCAAAGGACCCGTGAGACCTATGTGCTCAATGGGGATTTTGTCGACAATGCTTACGTCAATCAACCCATCGTCGAGTTTGGCATGCGGCGCCACGGCTGCATTGTAGCCAAACTGGTTTGAGTTGGCAAAGACAATAAACCACGCGTTACGTTCGATTTCGCGTCCGTTGAACGACAGTTTGTAATCCTTACATTCGTAGGTTGGATACTCGCGCATGATAAAGTTCAGGTAAGTTGCAAAACCGCGTGTTTTGGCAGACTTCATAAGTCTGGCTATGAACGCGTCGAACCCCACACCGGCGATGCTGACCACAGTGTAGCGGTCGTTGAGCCGTATGGTGTCGATGGTGGTCTCATGCCAGTAGTTGAGGTTGCGCACCGCAAAGGCCGGAATAAGCGACAGTTTCATGTTGCGCGCCAACCCGTTGCCGCTGCCGCAGGGTATGATACCCAGAACCTTGCCACTACCGAACATGCCGCTTACCACGTCGTTTACACTGCCGTCACCCCCAACTGCAACAATCGCGTCGTAATCCCTCTGGCAGCACTCGCGTGCTATCTCTGTGCCGTGATGTATATGTTCAGTGTAGCGTATATCATAATCTATTATGTCGTGGTTGATATTGTCTTTCAGCAGTTTCTCAATACGTTTCTGCTTCCCCACACCTGAAACTGGATTGACTATGACAACTATCTTTTTTTTCATAAGTCTTTCTTTTACGTTGATACGTTAAACGATTGTCCGTCGACAGGGTTCGACCTCACCAGGCAACAACTCACCAACCTGTAGACACATATATCGCACATCTCCCCGTCCGTGAATATCTGATGTATAAATACCCGATGAATCCGCACGTGTTCTCAATCCTCCTTTTGCAGCTCTTCGCGATAAAGCTGCAGATATGCTTTGAGAAATTTCAAATCCGTATCAGAACCCTCCTCGTGGGTGCCGCATATAGTGGCCATCGCATTGTCGCCCTTCACCAGCTGGTAATAGCCGTTGCCGAAAGCCACCTGATAGCCGTTTCTGCCGCGAAACACGCTGTTGCCGAAACATTTGCACTGGTCAGAGAAACCCAAATAGTCGAGCAACGTCGGCATAACGTCGGCTTGCTGCACGATTCGGTTGCTGCGTCCGCTCAGTTCGTGCGACGGGTCGTAGACCATGAACGGTATGCGGTATAATCCCGAAAGTGATGTGAATGGCTTGCTCAACGCATAGCCGGGATGGTCGGCAAGGATGATGAAAAGCGTGTTGTTGTACCAGCTCTCGGACGATGCCTCCTCAAAAAAGCGGCGCAGCGAATAGTCGGTATACGTTATGCACTTCAGCAGCGGACTTTCGCCCTTTGCCGATTTGAACCGCTCGCGGTATTGCTCCGGCACCGGAAACGGATGGTGCGACGTGACGGTGAATATCATCGACAAAAACGGCTCCTTGGTTACCGTCATTTCGCGTTTGGCAAACTGCAGGAACGGCTCGTCGAATATTCCCCACGCACCGTCATAGTCGGACTCGCTGCCACGACCCTCGGCCATATACTCGTCCTTACCATAATACATGTCGAACCCCGCATCGCGGCAATAGATGTCAAAATTCATAACTCCATTGTAGGTACCATGATAAAATGCGGTTTTGTAGCCGTGACTCCGCAATATCGATGGCAATGCAGCTGCGGTGCTGTCGTAATGGGGCGAAAGGGTGTATGGTGTGAAGGTGAGCGTAGGACGTGAACCCGCTATGGCCGGTATGGCCTCTATAGACTTCTTGCCGTTGCTGCGCCCGTTGTAGAGATAGCTCACACTGGCCAACGAATCAAGAAACGGAGTGTACGACCGTTCTGCCCCATAGCATCCCATATACTCCTGCGAGAAACTTTCGAGTACGAGGATGACAATGTTACGATGCCGTTCCTGCTGCGACACTATCGTATCGTTGTCGTAGATTCTATGCATATAGGTTCCGCTGCCAGCCCTCCATCCGCCAAAACCACAAGTGCTGTCGATGGGCGTGGCGCGGAAATCGGTCGAAAACAGCCTTGCTGCCTCATCTGATTCCATAAAGTCGGGCGGCAACTCGTTCACCCCAAACGTACGAATAACGCTGTAGAGGCTGTTCGAAACCAGCACCGTGTTCTTTGGCTCGGCATATTTCGCTGCATCGTTCAGCTGTATGAAGTGCCGTCCGAACCCTCCTCTCACCATTACACACATCAGCACCATTCCCACGGCAAATCCAACCCAGTCGTTTGCCGTGTGGTTGCGCCAGCTGTCGCGAATGGGCCATTTCATCTTGGCTCCCACCACAAACACCAGCACCAAAAGCAAGACTCCCGTCAGCGTAACAGGCCAAAAGTCGGCGAGAAACATCCAAGTGAGTGTACCCATCTGTCCGCCAACGGTAAGATATCGGAATATGTCGGACGAAAGCAACCTCAATGTATGCTGATAATAGATAGAGTCGCACATGGCGGGCACCACCATCATCACCATCGCCAGACAGTACAAAATCTCGCATACCACCCTGTACCACCGTTTCCAACGCAAACCCGTCGGCAACAGCAGCAGCACAAAGTAGGGCAGAAACACAGCACTCACCGTAGCAAGTCCAAACACAATGTTTCCCCATACCAAATTCCACCACGCATGCGACCCCTCAACCTGGCACATGCCGCGGTTGGCGATTATAAACGTGGCCTGCGCAACAAGCAGAACGAAAAAAGCCAGCATAAACTTGATGAAAAGGTAGGCATAGATGTTTGGTATACGTTTTTTTCGCTTGCTCATATCTTTTCTGTTTTTCGTAATTAGTATGTTTTGTCCGTTCAGGATCGTGAATTATTTGGTCAAAACTCTAATGATTTCTGCCATTGGCGCCAAACCTATATAGTTCTTTCGGTGGCTTAATCTGGGTTCCTGGCTACATCATTTTTATATCGTTTGTTTTTGCAGTTAACCTTTCGAGACTCCCCTGGGTTTGAAGCCTGACTTTTGCAAAATCGACTGTGAGTCGGTGTTGGCAAACAGTTCGTCGAGCGACACACCGCTGCGCTTCATATAGGCCTCCACTATCTGCAATCCTATGTAGTCGGTGGTACGGGGAGCCGAGTTGCGGAACGCGTTGGTTTTAGGAGCATCATCGATAAAGTTGTGTATACGGGCCATGTCTTTCTCGTACAAGAGATTGTTCTGCAAGAAATAGCCCCACACATCTTTCACACTGTGTTCCATCCAGTCCAATTGCGTAGCCGTGTATCGCAAGCGTATCGTGTCGTGCACAGATGGCATGGTCTCCTTCAGAAAATACTGCACCTTTCCTTCCATAACCATATAATCCAGCAGCATAGGCTCGCCATCGGGCATTGCAATGCGGCTGCGGGCTATGGCGGCCATGCAGTCGGCTGCCATATACTGGCGTCTCGACAACTGCACGATATACATTGGACAGTTGCAGAAAGCCAGATGCTGCGTGTAGGGCAGCACATAATGGTCTATCGACAGCACGAGATCGCCATCACGACAAAACACACGGTTGGTGTAGTCGTCCAAATCACCGGTAATCATAGTATAGAAACGGTTGGGCACCACATCGGGCGAAAGTTTTGACGCTTTGGCCAGAGCCTGCCCCAATTCGTTTTCGAGCCAATGAAGGTTAGTGTAGCAACTGTCGCACAAACGGTGAATCTCCTTCATAAACGGATCTCCTACAAAGTCCTCCACACGCCGCATGTAGTCCGGATTGTCGGGCATGCAGTTTATAAGCGGTGTGTTGAACTCCGGCTGTCGTAGAGTCAGCTCTTCCCGCAGTCTGGATGGGTCAGTCTCGAAAAGCAGTTTTTCAAAACGGCGGAATTTCACATCCACACTTTCCCTTCCACACGAAACTGCAAACAGCGAAAGTAGGGCTATGGCGATTATCGCACGACCTGATTTCATCCCCTTCGCGTTTTTCAATTTTCTTCCTTGTGGTTCTCGCTCGCCGACGTTGCTGGCTGGTTCTCGCTTTCCTTGAGTATTTTCAGTTTTGCCTCAAGCAGCGCAACCTGCTGTTTTGCGTGCTGCACTTTCTTTTCGACCTCCTCTTTCAGAATATCGGCCTGACGGCTGTTCGAGAAAAATCCCATGTTGTTTTCCCAAAGGCTTATGTCGTTCTTGAGACCCGCAATCTTGTTCAATATCTCGTTGCGTTCGCCGTTGACAAATTTTTTCACGTCGCCTCCCACATTGCGCAGCCTTGCCCTGTAGTTGTTTTCTTCGGCCTCGATGGCTGAGATTTTCAACTTCTCGAAATGATCATCTATCACGCGGCGAAACTCTTTCTGAAGGCGTTCCTTGTCGGCAATAGGCACATAGCCAATTTCCATCCACTGACGTTGGAAATCCTTAATCACCCGCAGGTTCTCCTCCTTGCTGTCGCCAAACTCAAAAGCTTTCAACTGCTCTATTATGGCTTCTTTCTTCTGCAGGTTTTCCTGTTCCGATCCGTGTACGGAGTTGAAATACTCTGTTTTGCGGCTGAAAAACTCATCACAAGCGCTACGGAAGCGGTGCCATATCTTCTCGCTCACCTTGCGACTCACCGGGCCTATCTCCTTCCACTCTTTCTGCAGTTGCAGCAGCTCGTCGGTGGCCTTGCGCCAGTCGTCGCGCTTGGCTATGGCCTCGGCCTTGAGGCAAAGGTCAATTTTTTTGTTGTAGTTGCCCGCCTGCTCGTCGCGCAACTGTCCGAAATGGGCTTTTTTCTGTTCGTAATGCTTGTCGATAAGACCCTTGAACTTCAGCCATATCTCTTCGTTCACCTCGCGCGGCACAGGACCTATTGCTTTCCACATCTTCAAGAGTCCGTCCAGTTCTGCGCTGGTGTCGTTCCATTCTCGCGTGCTTTGCAGCGGCTTAGCGGTCAACTCCTCGGCTTTCTCTACAAGAGCCTGCTTGGCCAAAAGATTCTTTTCAAACTCCTCTTTGCGTTGCTCGTAGAATTCTTTGCGTCGCTCGTCTATCTTGTTGAGTGCATTGCAGAACCGCTGCCATATTTCCTCGTTCTGCTCAACCGGCACCGGTCCGGTCTCTTTCCAGCGGTTACGCAAATCCTGTGCCGCCTTGTAGGCCTTGCCTACAGATTGTTCGACTATCAGTTCCTCGGCTTTTTCGCACAACTGGAGTTTCAGCTCAAGGTTGCGCTTCATGTCGAGGTTGCGCAACTCCCGGTTAATCTTCATTTTGTTGAAGAACTGCTCCAGGAGGAAATGGTACTGCTGCCATAGGTCGTTCATCTTGTCGCGCGGCACCTCTCCTATCTGTTTCCAACGTTCCTGCAACAACTTGAATTCGTCGTTGGCCTTGCGCATATTCTCCTCTCCACTCTCCACCAGCTGCTTCAGCGACTCCAACACCGCTTCCTTCGCTTCGAGATTGCGCTGTTTCTCGGATTCAATCTCGTCTATATGTGCCTGACGACGTTTGCGATATTCGGCATAAAGTTTCGCGAATGCCATCGTTGTCTGATCGTCCTGCCGGCTATACTCATCTTTGTTGCCTCCATTCTCCACATATTTGGCAAGAAGGGTCTCATAGTGTTCTTTCTCAAGGTCGTGAAAACGTATCTTTAACGCTGCCACACGATTTTTTATGTGTGTTATGTCGCCATCTTGCATCAGCGCCTCAAAAACTGTCACCAATTCCTCACGATCCATACACGAATAGTCGGCTTCAGGTTCAACAAATGCCACACTCTCCGCTTTGGCAGACTCTTCGCCGATTGGTTGGTCGGACGCGGCATCGGCAGGTTCGGCCTCGCACGTTTCGCTGTTTTCGGCCGGCTTTTGCATCTCTGCTGTTTGCGTCACAGCGTCGTTGGCTGTCGGCGATTCGCTCTCACTTTCGTTTTGACTGATTGGTTTGTTTTCGTTTGCCAGAGCGTTGCTCTCGGCGTTGTCAGACGGCTGGGGTATGATGTTCTCTTCCATTGCCGCCGCATTCAGGTTCTGTTCTTCCATTAGAAGTGTTGTTTTGTTAGAATTACCTCACATTCAATGTGATATTGGATTGATTATTGATTAGGCCTCGGCCTGCTTGATTAGCAAAAGTACAAAAAAAATTGTAAGTTTCAAGTTTTTAGGTTTTGAGTTTCAGGTTAATGGAGTCAACAGTCCGAGCACCAAGAAACTTTACATACCATATACCAGCAGACCCGCCGCACCACTGGCCAGCATCAAAGCTATGGGGCTCGGTCGGAATGTCACACTTCTTCCGCCCACATTGACAGAGCGGCGAGGCAACAGCGACAACACAAACACCACCAAAAATATCGCACAACTGGTCACAAAATGCGTCTCGCAACCAATCGTTCCGAACGACTCCTCGTTAAACAGCGAGAGAGCAGCAGCGGCTATGAGCCCGATTATCGTCAGGCGCAGTGCTGCGAACACATTCTCCACATCGCGGTTTTTTCGGTGCTTGAACAGGTAGCGCGTAACGACAAGCATCAGCGTCACGGGTATGAGTATCACCGCGAACGATGCAAGCAACGCCCCAACAACCGCCTCGAATTGCGAATAACCGGCACCGAGAACGGCCGTGTAGCCAGTGTAGGTGGCCGTGTTTATGCCGATAGGCCCAGGCGTGGTCTGACTGACGGCCAGAATGTCGGTAAACTCCTCGGCCGTGAGCCACTGTTGCTTCTCCACCACCTCGTTCTCTATCAGCGATATCATGGCATATCCGCCACCGAAGGTGAATGCACCGATTTTCAGAAAAACAAAAAAAAGTCTGAGAAAAAGCATTGACGCGGTTTTCAAGTTTTACTGTTAAGCTTCCCCCACGCATAGCCTCCTATGGCGGCACCAAGTATCACCAACACCGGGCTAACACCGAACATCCATATCAATAGTGCCGCAAGTGCCGGTATCCATACAGTTTTCCACGTGAGCCTTAACCGGCGAGCCATATTGAATACTGGCGCAGCTATCAAGGCCACCACGGCCGGACGAAGTCCAAGAAACACACTGTTCACGTATGGGTTGGATCGGAACGTGCGGAAAAACATCGCCAGCAGGATTATGAATGTCACAGGCAGGACAATGTTGCCGACAACCGCAACAAAACTTCCTTTCACACCGCATATCTTATATCCCACAAGTGTAGCCATATTCACCGCAAACACGCCCGGCATAGCCTGCGACAGCGACATAAAGTCCATAAACTCCTCGCTTGTAAGCCATTTCCTCCTATCGACAAACTCGCGTTCCATGAGCGGCACCATAGCATACCCGCCGCCTACCGTGAATCCGCCTATCTTCATAAAAGAATAAAACAATCTGCAATATTTAGCCACAGTTTCCGTTATACTTTTTTTGCAAAAATACGAAAAAACTCACCACAATGATATCCAATCCTGTTTTCTTTATCGGTTTCATGGCTCTCATCATCCTGATGCTTTTCGTGGACCAAGGGCTTTTTCATCGCAAAGATCATGTTATCGGCCTCAAAGAAGCTGCCGTCTGGACATTCGTCTGGATTGCACTCGCCCTGCTTTTCAGCATTTTGATTCTGTTCAAAGCCGAATGGATACATGGCATCCACGATATGGACCAGTTGCTGCAATATATTAAAGGCACATCGCTTGAACACCGCATTTCAACGGGTATGGACTACGGCGCAGCTCTCGACATCTACCGCCACGAGATGTTCACCCAATATCTGGCAGGCTACCTTCTCGAGAAGTCACTTAGCATCGACAATATCTTTGTGATGATAATGATTTTCGCCAGTTTCGGCATCGACAAAAAATACTACCACCGCGTGCTTTTCTGGGGTGTGACCGGAGCAATTGTGCTCAGGTTCATTTTCATCTTCGCACTGGGCGAGCTCGTTACACGCTTCGCCTGGATTCTCGCCGTTTTCGGCGTAATACTGATTTACAGCGGCATCAAAATGGCCTTGCAGAAAGACGACGAAACCATTGATACGTCCAAGCATCCCATAGTTCGCTTCGCCTCACGCCACTTCAGAGCCACCCCCAACTGCGACGGCCACAACTTCTTTACCAAAATCGACGGCAAACGCTTTATGACACCTCTGTTCCTCGTGCTGCTTGTCATCGAATTCTCCGACGTGATTTTCGCCGTCGACTCCATCCCCGCTGTTTTTTCCGTCACAACCGACTCGATGGTTGTATTCACTTCCAACATCTTTGCCATAATGGGGTTGCGCTCGCTCTTCTTCCTTATGGACGGCATCGCCGACAAGTTTTGGTGTCTCAAATATGGTCTCGGCATGCTGCTAACATTCATCGGAGTCAAGATGATTGGCCACCAGTTCTTCGATTGGGAAATCTCCACGCTGACTTCGCTGCTCGTCATCCTCGGCATTCTGGTTGGCAGCATCGCACTGTCGCTATTGATACCGAAAAAACACGATAGCCCGCAGAAAGCCCATTAACATTAACATATTGTTTCATCCATAAATATTCAACTAACCTATGCTCGACTTCATTTTGATTAACATCGGCGACTGGCTCATGGGGTGGCCCAAAGGCGTCAAAACTGCCGTTATGGTGGTGCTTATGATACTGGTATTCTACTTCTTCCTGATTCGTCCGCAAACCCAACAAGCCAAGAAAGAGCGTGCATACCACGATGGCCTGAAAAAGGGCGATCGGGTGATGACTGCCGGCGGCATACACGTGACCGTTGTCTCGTCAAACGAAGCACGCACCAGAACCACTGTCGAAGCAGCCTCAGGCGTGAGAATGACCGTCCAAACAGCCACATTGCAACCTATACCCGAAAGAAAAAAGGCATAAACCCAACGGTCCACTCACCGGTTTGAGAATGCATCCAGAGCTGTGACAGCACAATGACGCGATTTTTATAACATGCCTACGACTTGCAGTTCTCTTCCATTAACTGAACTGCCAACCGTACACAACATCGGTTTCTAACAATTTACGTATTCAGAAATGATCTCACGATGACCGAACGCATCTCTGACAAAAGTTCATTCGACAACAATGACGAAAACAAATACGTCGGCAGCAACGCACTCTATGCCGACGTGCAGCGCACCATGCAATTGGCAGCCGAAATGAACACCGGATGGCACACCGAGGCTGAGGTTCGCGACTGCCTGCGACAAATCACCTGCTCCGCCATCGACGACTCGGTGCGCGTGTTCACTCCATTCCACATCAACTACGGCAAAAAAACATCTTTCGGACACGACTGCTTTCTGAACTTTGGCTGCACGTTCCTCGCCATTGGCGGCATCACCATTGAGGACGGCGTGTTCATAGGTCCGCACTGCGTATTGGCCACAGAATATCATCCCGAAGACCCTGCAACACGCCACAGCCTGCTCACAAAACCTATCGTAGTGAAACGCGGTGCATGGCTCGGTGCCAACGTCACCGTTCTACCAGGTGTCACCATTGGCGAAAACGCCATCGTGGCTGCAGGCAGCGTGGTTACCAAGGATGTTCCCGACAATATGGTAGTGGCCGGTGTCCCGGCTAAGACAATTCGCGAAATCAAACAGCGAACCATGTCCTGAATTGCATTTCCTTAATTCTTTCTTTAACGGTAGCGAGCGAACCAACCGACTTGCACAAAGTGAGCTAATACCGCATTACAAGAGCCATACGGCCCAACCATGACCTGCGGCAGCCTTACGTGACGGTGCAACCTTTTTACTCCCCCACGACCATGCACAAAAAAAATTCGCATTTTTTTTGAAAACTTTGAAAACCAAATAAGTTTTTTTAGTATTTTTGCATGGTCCAAACAGAAGACAGTATTACCGCATAGGTCTGAAAACAAACAAATTAAAACGTTTCACGTATGGCAATAACAAGTGACGACATCATCGCAACGGCCACAGCAAAGTTTATAGCCGAAGGCTGTCGAAGGGTGACGATGGACGACATCGCCAAAGAGTTGCACATATCGAAACGCACACTCTACGAAACGTTCGCCAACAAAGAGCTGCTGCTCGAGGCGGTGCTCACCGAACTGAAAAAGAGCATGCACCAGCGCCATGAATGCTACATGGACCGCGTACGCGAGAAAGGAGCCAACCCTCTGTATGCCATGCTTTTCACTCTCAACAACTACGGCTATTTCTACAACCGCTACCTGCTGCTTATCAACGATGTCGACAGGTCGTACCCCGATTTGATGGCTAAACTATTCAAACCTCGAGAAGAGATGTTGAGAGAAAGTTTAAAACAAAACCTATTGCAAATGCAAAACGAGGGCTATCTGCGAGATGGTACCGACATTGATTTGGCTGCCGACATTCTCTCTCTTTTTGTCACCAAACCTTTGAGCAACAAACACGAGAGTTTCGACCGAAACGCTTCTATTGCCTGCGAACTTTCGTTCACCTTTATCCGTGGCTTGCTCAAGGCCGAACACATTGCACGATACGAGTCAGAAGAAGATTGGATGAGAAAAAACCTCACAATCTGAAATCTTTACAATACGAAAACATACAAACAACAGCAACAAAACACATCTTTATATATGCATACGAAGAAAACACTGACATTGCTTGTCATGCTTGCATCAAGTATGGCCGCCGCAAGAGCACAAGACATCATGAATCTGTCGCTTGCAGAGGCTCAGCAGTACGCAATAGAACACAACTACACCATGCAGAACGCAAGCCTCGACGTGAAAAAGGCCGAAGCCGAAAAATGGGCAACCATAACGACCATGTTCCCGCAAGTCTCTGCTGCATTCGACTACCAGAACATGTGCGGGTACGAGATGATGATGCACATGGGTCCGACCGAGGTAGGCATTCCATTGAACCCCAGCGGAACATTCGGCATCACAGCCTCCGTGGCGCTGACCGCACAGCAAATTATGGGGAGCGTGATTGGCAAGATTTCGCAGGAAATGAGCGACATAACACGCAAAAAGACTGCGCAGACCACCACATCGGGAGTGAAAAGCGTCTATGTCTCGATATTGGTTATGGAGGACATTGTAAACCTTCTTGACTCAAGTCTCGCCAACCTCATCTCGATCGAAAGCACGACGCAGGCCACAGTCGATGCGGGTGCCGCCGAGCAGATAAGTGCCGACAAGGTTAGTGTGCAGGTGGCAAGCCTCAAAAGCACAATCAATTCAAACCGCCGCTCACTGCAGATGCTCTACAACTCGCTGCTGCTGCAGCTCGGAGCCAATGTCGACACAAAACTCAACCTCACCACAAGACTCGACGAAATAATGAATATTGACGAGGCCGCACGGCTCACGATGAACGGCTTCAACCTCGCAAACAACTACGACTACCAGACACTCGAAAAGAGCGAAAAGCTGGCCAAGGATCAGGTGACGCTCGCATGGCTCGACTTCACCCCTACCCTTTCAGCCTACTACCAATACAGCTACAAGACCTACTTCGGCAAAGACGAGGGGTTCAACATGACCCCACCAAACGTAGTGGGAGCCAACATCAGCCTGCCGCTTTGGAAGTCGGGCACGCGAGCAGCCAACATCAAAAAGGCAAAAATCGCCTATCAAGAAATGCTCAACAGCAAGCAGCAGGCGGAGGACGGACTACGGGTTCAGTATAACCAGCTATGCTATGACCTCATAACCGCCATTGAAACCTATCAGATACAGAAAAAAAACCTTGACGTGACAATGCGCGTTATGCGTAACACTACCGAAAAATTCAGATACGGCCACGCCTCAAACCTCGACATCACCACAGCCTCGACCGACATCATCACCGCGCAAAGCAACTATGTGCAGGCAGTGATGAGTGTGCTGAACGCCCAGGTGTCGCTCGAAAACCTGCTGGGCGAAACGCCTGAAAAGAACAACTCACAAATCACCGAATAAAACACAAAGAAATATGAAATCATTAGTCAAAATTTCGATTATCGCGTTAGCCGCTGCATCACTTGCGGCATGCGGAGGAGGCCAGAAGGGGCAGGGCGAAAACGAAAAAGCCCCCGAAAAAGTCAAAGTGCAGACACTCAAAACCGAGCGAATAGCCAAAAGCCTTGAGCTTTCGACCACACTCGAAGGCTACGAAACAATGAACGTCTCACCATCCATCACTGGGCACATCGAGCACATATATGTTGAGGTGGGGAGCCGTGTGAGTGCGGGGCAAATGCTGGTTCGTATGGATCAAACGCAGCTCAACACGACACGCATCAACCTTGCAAGCACCAAAGTGGAACTGGACCGGGTGGAGGCGTTGAAAGCCAGCGGAAGCGTGAGCCAGCAGGTTTACGACCAAACGAAGACGGGATACGACCAGCTGGTGGAAACCGAGAAATTCCAGAGCCAGAACACATTTGTCAAAGCAAAGTTCGCGGGCGTGATAAGTGCCAAAAACTTTGAGGACGGCGAAATGTACACCGGAGCTCCCATACTCACTCTTACGCAGATAAACAGGCTCAAAGCAATCATCAACATACCCGAAACCTACTACCCGATGGTTAAACAAGGGATGAAAATCGATGTGCGCAGCGACATATTCCCCGACGAAGTGTTTCCTGCCACCATCGAAATAGTCTATCCGACCATCGACCGTGCCAGCCATACATTCCAAGCCAAGCTCAACATACCCAACGCCAAAGAGAAAATTCGCCCTGGGATGTATGTTAAGACCACACTCTCGGTGGGTGAAGTCGATGCGATAGTGGTTCCATACCAGAGCGTGCTTAAACTCACAGGCGCCAACGACCGCTATGTGTTCGTAAACTGCGACGGAGTGGCACACCGCGTGCCCGTACTGCTTGGACAGCGTTTCGACGACCGAATTGAAATCATCCCCGAAACCGAAGGCGACCTCAAGGAGGGCGACCAACTGGTGATTACGGGACAAGCAAGACTGGTTGACCAGTGCAAACTGGAAATAATTGAATAACTGAAAAACATGATTGCTTGCCTGTTTGAAAACAATTCACACACAACCGCGCAAGCAAACAATCAAACAAACGAAAAGAAATGGCAATCTACAAATCCGCTATAAACAAGCCGATAACAACGGGACTGATATTCGTGGCCGTCATCATATTGGGACTTTTTTCACTCACGAGACTGCCAATTGACCAGATGCCCGAAATGGATCCGCCCTATGTGACCGTTATGACGACCTACGCGGGTGCCAACGGCTCTGAAATAGAAACCAATATCACAAAGATTATCGAGAACTCGCTCAACTCGGTCGACGGACTGAAAAACATCACATCAAGTTCGAAGGACAACATCTCTGTTGTGACACTGGAATTCGAATGGGGTAGCAACATCGACGAGTCGATGAACGACATACGGTCATATATCGACCTGATCTACGACAATCTGCCGGATGGGGTGAGCCGCCCGATGATATTGAAGCTAAACTCGTCGGCTATGCCTATCATACAGTTTGGATTCACGGCGGACGAAAGTTATCCGGGACTGGAAAAAATCATTGACGACCAGGTGACAAACGAGTTGAACCGCATCGACGGCATCGGCAATATCACTGTCAGTGGGGCGCCGGAACGCTATATCTACATAGACCTCGATGCGAAACAGCTCGATGCCTACAACCTCAGCGTGGAGGCTGTGGGCAACGCCATAAGCACGAACAACCTCGACATGGCCAGCGGCACCGTCAAAATGGGCAAAGAGCAGTACCAGATGCGCGTCAAGGGCGAATATGTCGAAAGCGCTGAAATCAACGACATCGTTGTGGCGACCACCCCGACGGGCAAACAGATATTCGTGCGCGACCTGGCGACTGTAAAGGATACGATCAAGGATCTTTCGCTCGATGAGAAAATCAACGGACGCGACGGTGCACGTCTGATCATAACGAAACAGACTGGTGCAAACACGGTGGCGATCGCGAAACAGGTGCGCAAGAAAATGGAGGAAATCAAAAAACAGCTGCCGCCGGACATCAACATCACAATGATTTACGATTCGTCGGACGGCATCCAGAACTCCATCAACGGGCTTACGGAATCAATATTCTACGCCCTTCTGTTTGTTGTGCTCGTGGTATTCGTGTTCCTGGGAGAATGGCGCAGCACGATCATCATCGGACTGACCATTCCGATATCGCTCGTGACCGCATTCATCTATCTGCTCGTGACGGACAGTTCGCTCAACATAGTCTCGATGGCGTCGCTCACGATAGCCATCGGCATGGTGGTGGACGATGCGATTGTGGTGCTCGAAAACATCACGAAACATATCGAGCGAGGCGAGAATCCGCGCGAGGCGGCCATCTACGCAACCAACGAGGTATGGATCTCGGTCATCGCCACCACACTGGTGATTGTTGCCGTGTTTGTGCCGCTGACAATGCTCACTGGGATGGCGGGCATCATGTTCAAGGAGCTGGGCTGGATTGTCACCATCGTGGTGTGCGTATCGACGACCACGGCTATCACACTCATCCCGATGCTGGCGAGCAAGATGCTGAAAGAGAAGAAATTCTTCGTCAACAAAGATGAGGAGGCTGCGTACAAAGCCAAGCAGGCGAAAAAGAGACTGACATTCGACAAGACCTTTGGACGCCTGTTCAGAAAGGTCGAACACGCTTATGCCAACCTGTTGCGCTGGTGTCTGCGCCACAAGGCGTCCACGCTGCTATTCACACTGGCACTGTTTGCGGTGTCGTTGATACCGTTCGCCACGGGGATGATTGGCATGGACTTTATGAAGGAACAGGACAACGGGCGTATCAGCATCACGGTGGAGCTGCAGCGGGGCACGCGGATAGAGGAGACACTAAAGACGGCGAGAAGTATCGAGCGGGACCTGCGCGACGCTTTGGGCGACGACCTGCTGGTCTACTCAACATCGGCGGGTTCGAACGAGGATGCGGGTTTCGCGGCACTCTTTAACTCGACGACGAACAACAAGATAAGTATGACGGTGCGGACGACGAAGAAATATGAACGAACGCGTACGCTCGACGACATGCAGGAGGCGATACGCCAGAAACTGGCCCAATACCCCGAAATAATCACCTATCAGGTGACGCGCGGCAGCATGGGCGGGGGAGCCAGCAACCAGCTCAGCGTCGAAATCTACGGCTACGACTTTGACCAGACCAACATCTACACCCACGACCTGAAGAAACGCATTGATGACAACGTGCGGGGTGCGCGCGACACGAAGATAAGCCGCGACGAGGATCGTGCGGAACTGAAAATAACCTTTGACAAGCAGAAGTTGGCGCTGCACGGGCTGAACGATGCTACGGTGGCGGCGTATGTGCGCTACCGTGTAAACGGGATGCTGTGCGGCTACCTGAAGGAGGACGGGGAGGAATATGACATTGTATGCCGTCTGAAGGAGGAATACCGCAACAGTATCACGGACATCGAGGAGCTTTCGATCATGACTCCGACGGGGCAGATAGTGAAGCTGAACGAATTGGCGAAGATTGAGGAATACTGGTGCCCGCCGAACATAGAGCGGAAGAATCGCCAGCGCTACCTGACGCTGACTGTTATGCCTTACAAGACTTCGCTGAAACAGCTGGCCGAACAGGTACAGGGGCAGATTGACCAACTTGGCATTCCGGCGGACATCCACGTACACCTGGGGGGGAGCTATGAGGACCAGCAGGACACTTTCGGCGACATGGGGCTTCTGGGGCTCCTCATTCTGATATTGGTCTATATTGTTATGGCGTCGCAGTTTGAGTCGTTCTCGAAGCCTTTCATCATCATGATGTCGATACCTTTCGCGCTGACGGGTGTGATCCTGGCTCTGCTGGTCACGGGCACGAACCTCGACATGATTGGAGCGCTGGGTGTGATACTGCTGATAGGTATTGTTGTAAAGAACGGAATAGTTCTGGTGGACTACATCAACCTTATGCGGGAGCGCGACTATCCGCTGAACGAGGCGATAGCGCTGTCGGGGGAGTCGCGTATGCGTCCGGTTATGATGACGGCGCTGACGACGATATTGGGTATGATACCGATGGCGACTTCGAGCAGCGAGGGTTCGGAGATGTGGACGACGATGGGTATTGTGGTGATCGGGGGGCTGCTTGTCTCTACGCTGATCACACTTATAGTGGTTCCGGTGCTTTATGGCCTTATGGAGCGCAAGGGTGACATGGAGAAAAGGGAGAGGCTGCGCAAGAGATTTGTGTTCATGAATATCGACTTGGACAACGCTGCGGATAATGAGAAACAAGAAAGCTTGTAGGGACGGACTTGTAAAAAATAATACAACAACTCAAACAATCACGGATATGAAATCGGTAATGATAGTATTCAACCAGGCGAACACGGAGCGAGTGGAATATATGCTTGACTCGCTGGGGGTACGGGGTTTCACTTTTTGGGAGGATGTGCAGGGGCGTGGGAGTGTGGACGGGGATCCGCACAGGGGGACGCACACGTGGCCGGAGATGAACAGCGCGGTGCTGTGTGTGGTGGAGGACGAGAAGGTGGAGGGGATGTTGCAGACGGTGCGCAAACTGGACCTGCGCAACAAGGAGGTGGGGGTTAAGGCATTTGTGTGGAGCATCGAGCGGATGGTGTAAACGAACACTCGATTAAAAAAAAACGTTCCACACAATACGCGGAACGTTTTTTTTCAAATTGTTGTTTGTATTGGTATTGATCAGTAAACAATCAGTTTTTTTGTCGCAATAGCTGTTCTGAAAACGCATTTTACGGTATAGACACCTTTTGGCAGGTGTCTGATGTCTATAGGGTTTTGGACTTCGATGGTTCCACATTCCAGCAGAGTCCGCCCATCGGCGGCGATAAATTCAACTTTTTCAATGGTCTGTTCGGTCCTTATCCGCAACAGTTTGTCAGCAGGATTGGGGTAGAGATGGCAAATACAGATTGGAAGCGAAGTTGCTTCGCGTAGTCCAAGTTCCTCAGGGTTGTCTGGTATTTCCGGTTCTGGTGCCGGCGGAATGTGGGTATCCAATGTATCCCATTTTTCGTCTGGGGGGTTGAGGGTGTCAAATTTGTCGAACGGTTCTTTAATAGGCAACACTACCAAGTTTTTGCCGCAGTTATATGCAGCAATGGTTGCAAGTTCATTTCCTAAAGAATCATAAAGTATCTTATTGGTCAGTGTTGACATCGGTAGCCTATCATAATTTCCAAAATAGAAAGTCGTTCTGCCAGAGTTGTTATGCACTGTACTTTTGTAACATATTCTTTTCATATTTATATTTGGTAGTGATTGTCCAACCCATCCTGTGTTCCACGGCACAACATGCAGCGGGGTATCATAGTAAATCTCTGTCACCTGCTTGTAAAATGTCGTATCCTGACTCCAATGGCTGGCTTCTTTTGGTTTTATGACTTTTAGCCACCTTCGCCGACAGACGGTTCTCGAATTCCATACAATATGACCTGTTGTATCAACCTTTGCAGTGTCATTTTCGTCAGCAAAAAACAAATCAACGGTGATTGAGTCGATAGCGCTATAGTTTACTACACTATCGAGCAAAATTGCAAGACCGTATATTGTATCGGGGGCACCAGATCTCCACCAATAGGTGACGTACTTGAATGTATCGTTGCAATCAAAATTGTAATGATTAACAAATGGCATCATTTGTTGCTCATCAAACTGTATAGGACTTGTCAGATATGTAAGATACTCATCAAAGGTAGTGTTGGACAAATCCCTATAGCTATAGTCTGAACACAGACAAACATGGGCGTGTTGCGGATAAAAATATTTTTCGTTTCTTGCCATTTCTATCGTGTCTTGTGCGAAAACGCATGCTGTACCGAGAAAAATCAATGACAGAAAACTGGACACGAGTTGTTTTCTCATAAAAACAAATTTATTTGAATTTAAAAATCATGTTGCGCCTACTCTTTATCCTCTTTGTCCACAGAATCACGCCGACACCGTGTTTGAGGGCAAAGACGTTTCGTCAGAGTAAGACCAGGCTCAATGAAAAGCATCGCCGAAGCCCGCGTCGGTGACCATAGAAAAACACTCGTTTGCGAATTATCACCGGGCAAAATTTCATTACGACTTTCCGAGCAGCTTAATGAGGTCAGCCATACATACGGACGTCCGTTCAATTGTCCGACAACAGTAAATGACGAATTAGTGTTTCGACTAACGGAACTGTAGACTATGCTGCCAGTTGTGTCGTTTGCCGGCACATAAAAGTCTTGCGATGAAATATCCAATGAATCACCACAAACATAAATGGCGAGAGCCGTATCGCTTACACCCCTGTACAAGACCGCCAAGGTGCTGTCAGACGGGCGGTACGATACGTCACGTATGTCTGCTGCATACGGCGGATTCTGTTGATATCTAAGCACGGAATACCCCGTGGCTGCAAGTTGAAACACGTTTACGCAACGATACATATTTGCATCGCGAAACACGGTAAACACATTGTCGCCACCGCCGGCGGTAATAAATGTCCTGCCCACGGCAGTTGTCTTGCTCCACGGGTAGTAATGGTTGTACATACTGTCGTTTAACGAAAATGCGGCTCGCGAAAGCATCCTCATATAAAGCGGACATGCCAAATTCCCACCACCCTTACGTGCGACAACTGACACATAGTTTTCGGTCAGGCAGACATCGTCGATGACTTCATCCGTGGTGTAGGCATATTGGCATGAGGTATTGTTCACTATATCTATCAGGCAACTGCGTTCCGTAGAACCGTGTGGTGTGTAGTCTCCCACAACCAACGCGTGCAGGTCGCCACCTGATCGGAACACCTGTATACGTTTAAGGTTATAAAACCTGTCACGTAATTCGCCTATGGAGCGAACCGTAAACGGATAAAAATACCCGTTCGGACGAATTTTCACCCAACCATAGACCCCTGTATTGTTCTTTTTCCTTCCGACAAAGTAGAGTGTGTCGTTCCAATAGGTGAAATCCGTCACCACAACGCCTATCATCCTAATTCCGTCGCACTGCTGGTTTTGCAACAGGCTTGTTCGTACAAAATAGCCGCACGAATCGTTCTCCTGACAGTATATGTACTGACGGTTGCCTACGCCTCGCACTATCGTGTTCACTGCACTGGTGTTGATGCTGTATGTCTGGGCGTGGGATGGACTGACAGAAATGGCAACAATGAATGCGATTGACAAGGGGTTAAGCGAAAAATTTTTCATAGAACAGGAAGCATTTTATTGTTTAATATGTAAT
>CAJONE010000017.1 GCA_905235855.1 uncultured Bacteroidales bacterium | reverse complement strand
GTAGCTCAGGTTTTGTCGCGCGTTCACCACTCCCGCTTCTGCCTGCGATAGTTGTGCCTTTGCCGTAAAAAGCGCGTTTTCGGCTAACTTCATGTCGTATTCTGAAATAACCCCCTGTGCAAAAAGCGTCTCTTTGCTATCGTATGTCAACTGGTTTGTTGCCACAAGAGCCTCCGCTGCTTTCACGTTGGCCTCCGCCACCCGCAGTGCCGCTTCGAAGTTCACCCTGTCTATCTCGAACAGTGTTTCTCCGGTGGATACACGCTGCCCCTCTACGACATTCACTTTCGTTATGAATCCGCCTACTTGCGGCATTATCTCCACATCCTGTCGCCCTTCGATGGCAGCTGAATATGTTCCAGTGATGGTGTCGGTTGTCGCTTCAACTTTAAGTGTCCTATAACCCTGGATGGGTTGTTGCGGCTCTGTGCTGTGGCATGATATGAGTA
Source organism: uncultured Bacteroidales bacterium (assembly GCA_905235855.1). Taxonomy (GTDB): domain Bacteria; phylum Bacteroidota; class Bacteroidia; order Bacteroidales; family P3; genus Colimorpha. The sequence continues at coordinate 61,225 of CAJONE010000017.1, read as the reverse complement.
AGGCCAACGAAGCTAAAATAACAATTCTTTCTTTCATAATGTCTTGTATGTCAGTGATTATTTTTTACCGAAAAAGCGAGTGCAAAAATAGTGTGTTCTGAGTGAACGTTCACAGACAAAAAAAGTGCAAAATTATGCAGTTTCGGAATATCCCAAATTTTTTGCTTACTTTTGCACGATGATCGGAATCGTCAATATGGAATACCCGTACGCCACCGCCGGCGATGAAACATTTCTTATGCGTCGCGACCGTATGGAGTGGTTTTGTCGCCACCCGCGTCGCACACACAATACTTTCATCATGCTCTGTACCGCCGGTTCGGCTCAGGTGCGTCGCAATATGGATCTCTTCACACTGTCCAAGGATATGGAGTGGACCCTGCTGCCCGATAGCGTTATTCAGATCCTCAACCCCTCCCTTGACTTCGAGGTGCACTATTGCGTATGTCCACCATCGCTTTTTGACGAAGTGACAATGCATCTACCTAGTTCTTTTCTCGACTTTATTTCAATGAGCGAGCCATATCCCCTTGCCCGCAGGCAAGATACTCTTGCTGCAAAATGTTTTTTCAGCCTGATGCAGATTCTATATGACGATGCTGCAAATCATTTTCGCCACCAGATTGTGGTCAATCAGATACAGAATTTTTATCTGTCTTTTTACGAACGTATGCGACACCGTATCGGCACTTGCCCGAAGGTATATAGCAGCCGCGGAGACCTTTTGATAAAACGTTTTTGGGGGCTTCTCCTCATCCACTATCTCGAACATCGCCCCGTCAGCTGGTATGCCGATAGGCTATGCGTTTCTGAGCGTTACCTTTCGCAAACGTTCAGACACCTTTCGCAAACAACTCCGAAAAAGGCCATTGACGATTTTGTTGCATTGGAAATCAAGATTCAACTACGCTCTTCACACGATTCTGTTCAGCAGATCGCAGACCGTCTCAACTTCTCCGACCAGTCTGTTATGGCGCGCTTTTTCAAAAATAAAACCGGTATCTCCCCCCTATCATACAGACAGAATGCCACTATCGAGCAAAATCCATTGTAGCCCGCATTCTTTACCCCCGACCCAGCGATTCTATCTCTTAAACAAGCCCCCGCTGCGGGAGTTGTTCTCTTTTTAGCGTGCCCATTATGGATTGTACAAAACAGAGGACGTACATACCCGTTGCCTTTCGCGCTACCCCCAACGAAAAGAAGGCCGGCAGGAAGCCGGCCTTCTTTTCGTTGGGGGTGTTAATGGCATCTTTTATTTCAACATCATCGGTTTGATGTGGTTGTGCAGATACATGAATAGGTTGTCGATGGGGATGCGCTCCTGCTGCATTGTGTCGCGGTCGCGCAGGGTGACGCTGTTGTTCTGCAGCGTGTCGTTGTCGACGGTGATGCACAACGGGGTGCCGATGGCATCCTGACGGCGGTAGCGCCGACCGATGGCGTCTTTTTCGTCGTACTGCACCATGTAGTGGTATTTCAGCATGTCCATAATCTCACGTGCTTTCTCCGGCAGACCGTCTTTCTTGACCAGCGGTAGCACTGCGGCCTTGTAAGGAGCTAACACTGCCGGTAGGCGCAGCACCGTACGCACCGAGCCGTCGTCCAGCTGCTCGTCGTCGAGTGCATGGCTGAAGATGGCAAGAAACGTACGGTCAAGCCCTATCGAGGTCTCTATAACGTATGGAGTGTAACTCTCGTTGAGTTCGCTGTCGAAATACTGCAGTTTTTTGCCGCTGAACTGGCTGTGGCGCGAGAGATCGAAGTCGGTGCGCGAGTGGATTCCTTCGAGTTCCTTGAATCCGAAGGGGAATTGGAACTCGATGTCGGTTGCGGCGTTGGCGTAGTGAGCCAGCTTCTCGTGGTCGTGGTAACGGTATTTCTCGGCGGGTATGCCGAGCGAGAGATGCCACTGCAGACGCTCCTCTTTCCAATGCTTAAACCAATCAAGCTCTGTTCCGGGGCGCACGAAGAACTGCATCTCCATCTGCTCGAACTCGCGCATGCGGAAGATGAATTGGCGCGCCACTATCTCATTGCGGAAGGCCTTGCCTATTTGGGCGATGCCGAAGGGTATCTTCATTCGACCCGACTTCTGCACGTTTAGGAAGTTGACGAAGATGCCCTGTGCTGTCTCTGGTCGCAGGTAGAGGGTGTCGCTATCGTCGATGACTGAACCCATCTTCGTGGCGAACATGAGGTTGAACTGGCGCACATCGGTCCAGTTGCGCGTGCCGCTGATGGGACAGACGATGCCGAGGTCGAGTATCAGCTGTTTTAAGCCGTCGAGGTCGTTGCGGTTCATGCAGTCGGCATAGCGGGCGTGGATTTCGTCAATCTGTTTCTGGTGCTCCATCACGCGCTGGTTGGTGGATACGAACTGTTGGCGGTCGAAGGCATCGCCAAAACGTTTATGGGCTTTCTCGCACTCTTTGTTGATTTTCTCCTCTATCTTGGCTATATGGTCTTCGATCAGCACGTCGGCACGGTAGCGTTTCTTCGAGTCGCGGTTGTCGATGAGCGGGTCGTTGAAGGCATCCACATGACCCGAAGCTTTCCATATTTTGGGGTGCATGAATATGGCCGAGTCGATGCCCACGATGTTCTCGTGCAGTTGCACCATCGCTTTCCACCAGTATTGTTTGATGTTGTTTTTGAGTTCGGTGCCGAGTTGTCCGTAGTCGTATACAGCTCCCAGTCCGTCGTATATTTCGCTCGACGGGAAAATGAAGCCGTACTCTTTGGCGTGCGACACCACTTTTTTGAATATTTCTTCTTGATTAGCCACTTGTTTGATTGAAAAATGATAATTGAAAAATGATAATTGAAAATTACCTCCACTCGATTTGCAGGTTGTGCAACTCGATCATCCCTGTGTCGTCGTGCCTACGGCAAGCCCAGTCGCTTTGGTCATTGGTGTAGTAGTAGTCGATGCGGAGCACCTTTATCTCTTTTGTATCCGATGGCATGGTGATGTTCATCGTGTATTTGAGCGGTGTGTTCTGTGGTGCCCTGTCGATCTGCATGCGTTGGGTTGTCACCTCATAGACGTTGCCTGCATTGTCGAAGGCTTTGTCCTCTCGCGAAGCTCCCAGTGCCATCCTGGTTTCGCCGCCCAGATTGCATGTGGTTGTTAATTCAAGAGTCACCAGTCCGTTCGCCTTGTCTCCTGTGCACGAGACTATCTGGAAATCAATTACCCCCATCATCTCGAACGGTATTCGGATGAAGGTCTTTCCTTCGGGTTTCTCCCAGGCGATAGGCACATTGCGGAACTCGATAGGAGCCGAGTTGCCGCTGTGGGCAAGAAAGCCGTCTGCGCTGACATGAAAGGGCAGCACAACCGATTTCAGCATCGGAGTTTTGGGATCAACACCCTCTATGCCGAACTGGAACGTGCATGGTATTCCTTGCGGAATGTTGCTTTGGTGCAGTGTGCCTGACGGTATTACGCGGCGCAGCTTGTGCTGTGTGCCGACTGCATCGTATGCGCGGCCTTCCCAGCCGCCAGATATGTTGGCGTTGAGCATAAAGTTGCGTGGGTTGAGTGTCAGATTGATGACTACTTGTCTGGTTTGCGCGTTGCCTGTGCATGATACAAGAGTTATGTCTGCTGCCTCCAGCAGTTTGGGCGGAGCCATAAGTTCAACCTGTGCGTTGAGACCTAAAGTGGCGGCAATCAATGCCAGCGATAAGAGTAATCGTTTCATAATTTTTTTGATTTTTTTTAGGAATACTCTGACTTGTCGGAACATTCAGATAAGTCAGAGTATTCCGGTTTTGGGGTTAATTTATTTTTTTGCGGCTGCTTGTGAAGCGGTGATTGCCACTACGTTCACCACGTCCTCTACGCTGCATCCGCGGCTGAGGTCGTTGATGGGTGCTGCCATGCCTTGCATGACGGGGCCTACGGCCTCGGCACCAGCCAGTCGTTGCACGAGTTTGTAGCAGATGTTGCCGCTCTGCAGATCGGGGAACACCAGCACGTTGGCTTTGCCCGCAATGTCGCTATTCGGAGCTTTCGATGCTCCCACTTTCGGCACTATGGCGGCATCGGCTTGCAGTTCGCCGTCGAGTTTCACGTTTGGGTCGAGTTCGTGGGCCACTTCGGTAGCCTTTATCACTTTGTCTACCAGCTCGTGTTTGGCACTGCCCTTGGTGCTGAAACTGAGGATTGCCACGCGGGGTTCCTCGAAACCGGCTATGGCTTTGGCTGTCTGGGCGCTGACTACGGCAATCTGCCCCAGCTCCTCGGCGGTTGGGCATGGTGTGGCCGCACAGTCGGCGAAGACGAACATGCCGTTCTCGCCGTAGGTTTGGTCTTTGAGTATCATGATGAATGCTCCGCTCACGACGCTCACGCCGGGAAGTGTCTTCACAATCTGGAATGCGGGGCGCAGCACGTCGCCAGTGGCGTTGCGGGCTCCGGCCACCTCACCGTCTGCATCGCCGTTCTTGATGAGCAGGCAGGCCAGATAGAGCGGGTCTTCGACAAGCTTCATGGCTTCGTCCATCTGCATGCCTTTCTTTTTGCGTATTTCGCAGAGCATCTCGGCATAGTAGTTTTTCTTGGGGTTGGTCACGGGGTCGATGATAGTGGCCTTGTCGATGTTGGAGAGTCCCCACTCTTTGGCCAGGCCTTTAATCTCTGCTTCGTTGCCGAGAAGTATCAATCTGGCAATGCCCTCTTTGAGGATGATGTCGGCGGCTTTGAGGGTGCGTTCCTCGGTGCCTTCGGCCAAAACGATGCATTTGTTGGCGTTTTTGGCCTTTGTGCGGATTTGTTCAAGTAATGTCATGATGTTTTTGTTTTGTTATTTATTTTTATTTGGGTCTTATAAGTCATAAGTATTCAATCGAAGAATTTCCAGATTAGGCCATAATAGAAGCCGAAGTTGTTGCCCGGATAGTGGGGTAGGAGATAGTAGTTGGGGTGGCTTTCCCAAAGGGCGTTGAGGTGTCCGGCTTTGGCAAAGATGCTGGCGCGCTTCACCTGCAGGTTGATGAATATGTCGCCCCACAGGTAGTTGCCCACCTTGAAACTGTTTTGGCGATGGAAAGTGGCGGTGTAGGGGTTGTAGGCGTCGGCGTAGAATGATGTGTGGTATCGCAGGTCGATGCCAAACTGGGCTCGCAGTGCGCCTTTGAATATTTTCACGTCGGCATAGATGGAGTTCTTGGTCGCAAAAAGTGGCACACGCAACTGGTTTTGGTCTGTGCTGTACTGGAATAGGTGCTGCATATCGTAGTGAAACCACTTCCAATGCAACGTGGCGTTCAGGCGACTTTGGAAAAGCCATGCGCTTCCGCCGTTCTGCACCACCGTGGCGCTGTCCTCTATCCAGATGTTGTTCGCTACGTGACGTGCTGTCACCGACCAGTCGAGCCATTCTTTGAACTGGTAGGCAGCCTCGAACTTCTGAATGTTGGTAACTCCGAGTTTTTTGTCGCTACCGCTGAGAGCCAGCAGGTTGTGGTAGATGAGGTCGGGGTCTTGTCCTTGAAACACCACTTCGGCGCGAATTGTGTGCCGGTGCAGGGTGTCGAGGTAGGCTTTCAGGCTGGCATGGAAGCGGTAGCCGTTCTTGTAGTAGTTGTCGGCTATGTTTTTCTCAATCGACGCGCTAACCATACCGATTTTGGTGTCGACAGTGACGCTCGCCATCGGGTTGAGAGCGAAGAGTCGTGCACGGAATCCGCCATACATGTAGGCGTGCATCAGAGTTGGTTTCACGCCTATCATTATCTTCAGCGGATTGCGCCAGCGGCTGTCCATGTAGGCATCGTTGGTCCAAAAGAGGCTGCCGGAGAGTTTGCGTATAACAGTCGAATCGACAAACACGTGTTTCTCGCGGTCGTATTGCAAGTCCATGCCGAAAACCCCAGTGTTAATCACCCTCGGCTTAAACGGTGCTATGGTGTCGTAGGTAATCACAGTGTCGCAAAGAATTACGGTATCGTAATCTTCGAGTGTTACCACATACGAAACGTATTCGTCGGGATTATAGCTGTCGGGTGCATACACGGTGTCAAGCCTTGTCACGGTGTCGATTCGTATCAGTGTGTCTACCGTTATCCGTTTGCGGTAGCGGTCGATTGGTCTCACGGTGTTGTAGCTCTGCTTGGCAAACGCCGTTAGGTTTTTGTCCACGCTGCCCATATTGTCGAACAGCACTGGTATGCCGCCCTCGTTGCGGATGCTTCGGTTGTGGAATATTGAATCGGACGTGATGCCTCCATTCTCGTCGATGCGGAATTTTTCCCAAATGATGCCCGCTGTGACCTGGTATCTTGCGTCGCGGGTGTAGTAGTTGGTTGTGGCGTCGAGATAGTGGTTTGTGGCCGACGAGTTTGAATAGTTTCCGTCGGGATTGATTAGTTTGTAGTCGAAGGCGAAATTCCAGCGCGGCATCACGTTTTGCGAGAGTGACACCATGACGCGGTGGTCCTTTTCGAGCGAACTGGCGTAGCTCAGGCTTGTGTAGGGGCGTTTGGTCTGGATTAGCCAGAGGTTTTCAGGTCTTATGCGATAGCCCGTATTGACATCGGGCGACAGGCGGAAATGAAGAGCGTCGCCCAAGGTTTGGTAAAGTGCCAAGTGTTGCTGCCCCATCACTCCGCGCGTGAGGTAGTAGTTGCCGTTCATAGCGTCGAGTGCGTCATGATACTGAAACCCTGTCGGGTCGAGCGACGGGTAGCTCACTTCGTCGATTTTTACCGCATACGGCTTGTAGCGGAACATAAATACGCTGTGCTGCAGCGTCGTGTCTGGTATCTCTTCGTGGTATTCGATGCCTTGAGGCTGCCAGCCGAGCGTGTCGGCGTTGAGCGTGTCGCTGTTGCCGACAAAGTCGTTCATGTCGTTGCCCGCGTGCGGTATGTTGCGCCCAGCAGTGGTGCCGTTAACGTTCTGCGCCGTGGCGACAGTGCTACTGGCAAGCAGCAAGTACATTGCGGCTGCAAAAAATGGTATTTTGCGGAGCGGATTCAAGACAGTGTAGGACTTCTAATTGTTTTCCTGCAAAAACCTTTCGGCATCCATGGCGGCTATGCATCCTTTGCCGGCGGCCACCACAGCCTGACGGTAGTTGGGGTCGCACACGTCGCCAGCGGCGAACACGCCGGGTATGCTGGTGGCGGAACCTGGAGACTGGACTTTGATGTAGCTCTGCTCATCGAGTTCCACCTGCCCTTTGACGATTTCGGTGTTCGGCTGGTGTCCTATGGCCACGAAGAAACCGGCGATATCGATGTGGCGTGTATCGCCGGTTTTCACGTTCTTCAGGTTTACTCCGGTTACGCCGTCCATATCGTTGCCGCAGATTTCCTCCGTGACGGAGTTCCAGCATACCTCGATTTTCGGATTGCTCATTACGCGATGCTGCATGGCTTTGGAAGCGCGAAGCTGGTCGCGGCGCACTATCTGGTATACTTTCGAGCAGAGCGTGGCCAAATAGCAGGCCTCTTCGCAGGCAGTGTCGCCGCCGCCGACAACCGCCACTTCCATGTTTTTGTAGAAGTATCCGTCGCAGGTGGCACACGCCGACACTCCCTGACCGTAGAATTTTTTCTCGCTTTCGAGACCCAGCCATTTGGCCGTGGCTCCCGTTGCCACAATCACCGTTTCGGCCTCTATTTCGTTGCCGTGGTCGTCGATGGCTTTGAACGGACGCTGTGAGAGGTCGAGTTTTTCGATAGCACCGTTTCGCACGTCGGTGCCAAAGCGTAAGGCCTGCTTTTTAAGGTCTTCCATCATGGCTGTGCCGCCTACTCCCTCGGGGTATCCCGGAAAGTTCTCAATGTCGGTGGTGATTGTCAGCTGGCCACCTGGCTGCTGTCCAGTGTAGAGGATGGGTTTTATGTCGGCTCGGCTGGTGTAGATGCCGGCGGTGTAGCCCGCAGGCCCGGACCCGATGATCAAGCATTTTGTATGTTCCATAGTATGGTGTTTTTATTGGTAAAGGTATCTTCTTATTTTCAGTGTCGCTGTTTTCTTGAACGGCTCGGTCATAAGCTGCACGTAGGCAATCTGGCTTTGTACTCCTACGCGCTGGTTGACGAATTTGCGTATGCTTTCGGCCAGCTCGTTGAGTTTGTCGTTGATGGCCTCGTTCAGTCGGGCGTTGAATGCGTCCTCAAGTTCGACGAGTGCCACAAGCTGTTTTCCGCGTTTTATTACGAGAGACTCAAGCACTTTCGGGAACGTATTGATAACCTGTTCAATCTCCTCGGGGTAGATGTTCTCGCCCGATGGTCCGAGAATCATGTTGCCTAAGCGTCCTTTGATATAGTAGCGTCCTTTGCGGTCGCGGCAGGCCAGATCGCCGGTGTGATACCAGCCGTCGCCGGTAAGCACGCTGGCTGTGCGCTTTAGATCTTTGTAGTATCCGAGCATCACGTTGCGGCCTCGTGCGATGATTTCGCCGATACCGGTCTTGGGGTTGACATTGTCAAGATCCACCTCGACTCCGTAGGCAGGCACGCCTATCGAGCCCACTTTGGTGTGTCCCACGCAAGCGTTTGTGATAAGCGGGGCTGTCTCGGTGGTGCCATAGCCGATGGCATAGTTGAACCGTGTGCGCTTGAGGAATTCCTCCACTTCGGGGTTGAGTTTGGCTCCGCCTATGCCGAAAAAGCGTATCTTGCCTCCCGTCTGCTTGTTTAGCGTGATGCCTATAAGCTTGTACATCAGCCAGGGTGCATGCCTTTGGACCCATTTGAGCTTTGGGTTTTCGTCGATTTTGCGCATTATGGCTTTGTGTATCTTCTCGGCCACTAACGGTACGGAGCATATTATCGTGGGACGCACTTTCTTCATGGCTGGCAGCAATATCGACGGCGTTGGCATCTCGCGCAGATAGTACACCTCACCGCCCACAAATACAGGATAAAGCATGCCAAAGGCCATCTCATAGGCGTGGGCCATTGGAAGTATCGAAAGCCAGCGGTCGCGGCTACTTGCCGGCTGTGCGTGCTTCGCTTCGAGCACACTGTGGTACAGGTTGCCGTGGCTTAGCATCACTCCTTTCGCGTTGCCCGATGTGCCCGATGTGTAGATGATTGTGGCAAGACTGTTTTCTGTTATGGGCGACTCTGTATGCGAGCTGGCATTGCTTTGTGCATTCTGGCAGCTGACGATGCTGAAGTCGTCGATGTTAAGCACCAGTCGCACTTTTTTTCGCAGCTCGTCGGACAATTTGGCGAGCTGCTTGTTTGATGCTATTACGGCTGCGCTCTCGGAGTGGTTTATGATGTTCTCGATTTCGAAAGCGGTGGAGCCGGGAAGTATCGGCACTGCCACTCGTCCGAATGCAGTTATCGCAAAGAACGAAACCGTCCAGTTTGGCATATTTTCCGACAAGATGGCCACTTTCGCGTCTGGTGCCAGACCATGGTTGTCGAACACGCCGTTCAGTTCTTTCACTTTCTTGCCGAACGAGGCATAGGTATATGACTGGTCGCCGTTGGTAAACTTGCCCATTTGTCGTTCTGGCCATTTGTCGATGCAGTTGTTGAAGATTGTGGCCAGGGTGTTGTTTGATGAATTGTTTCTGTTCAAGGTGTATGAAATTTCGTTTATGTTAGTTATGGTGGGCTGGCCGCCCGCTATTATGCTCTACAACTGTCTGATGCAGTTGCTGTCATTTCTTGATTTTCAGATATAGCGTATTGTTTTTGGACCAGTCTGTCATCATTTGGCGAAAGTCGCTGTAGTCCTGTTTGTCGATAATGCTTTTGTCGATTTTTAGATGTTTGCTCGCTACTACGATGTCTCCCTCTTGCCGTATGCTCACCTTTATCGAGCCGAGGCCTTCGACGGTGTATGCGGTCTCGGTCGGGTTGAGCAGGGTGGCTTTTTCGGTGAGGTGGATGTTGTAGACAATTTCGTCGTCGCAGGTGGGTGTGCTCACGGGGTTTGTTCGTTTCGAGGCAAGGTAGGCCGCATCAATGCCGGTGGGGTTGTCGTTAGACGGCAGTATGTATGCAGCGTAGCCGTCGCTATTCCCTGAGGGCGTCCATTCGATGTCGTGTTTGGTTGAGTGGCTTTTCTCGACTGCTTTGAGAGGTGTTTTTTCGGTCGCCGAAAGGTTGAACTGTTCGTTATCAACCACCACGGTGACGGAGGTCTGTTTGGCATCGGCAATATGGAATTTTTTGTTGTCGTCGGTCAGAAGCTCTTGTTCGCCGAGACTGACATATGCATAGAAACCGGCTTGGCGGAGAATAGCAGCGAGGGTCTGGGCTTTTTCGTAAGGAGTGCCACAGGCACTGGCCCACACCTCATCGGGACTGGCACAACTGTAACCCAGTAGGGCAGGGGAGATGTCGTTTGTTCGGATATTGTCGGCCACATAATCGCGCAGTGTCTCGACAAGCATTAGGTTACGCTCATGTGTGGTGTGGTTGCCCGATTTCTTGATATTGTCTCGTGTGGTGAGTATAAACAGCTGTGATGGTGGCAGCTTGTCCTTCATTTGGCGCATACGGTCACTCAATGATTCGGTGTTCGAGAAATAAACTGTAGGATACATTCTCTCGGCGGCAGGCAGATATCGGTCCGATGAGGTTTGGTCGAGGTTTGTCGCTTCGATATGTAGCGCGTGGACGTCTTTCACCTTTTTCACTTTCGCTCCGTTGGTCTCGATGTGGCTGTAGAGTTTGCCGTTGCGCGGCAGGTCGACTACAATCTCGTATTTGTCGACAGGGCAGTCCTGTGTGAGTTGTATTTTCTCCTGTAATATGTCGCATTTGCTGGTCAGTGTGTAGTCGAGTACTATGGTGCAGTCGTATTCAAGCGCGGTGTGGACGATGGCGAGTTCGATGAGTCCGTTGAATCGTCCGCAGTTCTCGCAGTTGCTTGGAAGCTGCTCCACAAAAGCACGTTTCGGGGTTTGCACTTTGCTGCCGTCTTTGCGTATGGTGTAGCACTCGTTGATTGTGAGATTCTGAAATGCGGGGTTGTAGACGATGAAAGTCTCGCCCTTGTCGGCGTAGGCGGTTATGGCGCGATTGCGTATTAGTGTGATCTCCTTGCGATAGTTGTATTCGGTGGTTCCGTCGCGGTGCACTTTGTAGTGCTGGCGTATCAGTTTGTAGCGTGCGTCGGGCTTGGTTTGCTGCGCTTGCATTGGGCTGATCAACGGAAGTTGAAAGCCGAAAAAGGCAAACAGGAATAATATTGCGGATTTTTTCATTGCTGCTTTGGATTTGATATGACTTTAATATTGGGCGAAATATGTGTCAAAAAAACTCAATTGCCGAGTGCCACCGGTTTGGTTGCGGCGTTGCGTTGGTTTTCGACAATCTGGCGGAATGTGGGCCACTCGTCGGCATCGTATTTCCGTTTGTTCAGTGCCACGGTTTCGGTTATTTCGAATGTGTTGCCGTCGAGTTCGAACTCCGCAATATAGCGTCCTGTGGCGTTGTCAATGGGCGATGCGACCGAGTAGTCGCATTTTTTGTATTTGTGGGGCAGTGTGGTTTTTTCGTGCAGCAGTACCAGACGCGAACATGCGTCGGCAAAGGGGTAGGCCTTTTCTTTCTTCGATGTGTCGAACCGCAGGTGGCTCATGGCTCGGCTGAATATGTTGCGCAGTCCAATGGGCACGAACACGGTCTCGCTCTTCGTGACAATCGCGTAGTCGGGTATCTCGATGTCGTAGGTGATTTTGACTGGCTGTTTCAGGTAGTCGTCGGGTCGTGTGTGGCGCACGTTGTGCACAATTGCCTGCGGGCACACTTTCAGAATCTCCGCCTCAAGTGCATTGTTCCAGTCCTGTTGGCGGGCGAATACACGGCGTACGGACGCATCGCTTTGTCCTTCAGCAGTGACGGTTATGGTGCCGGTAAGTGTACCGTTCTTGGCTATTGTGGTTTGTGCGTCGATCCTGATATAGTGGTTTTCGGGTTCCGATACGGGTGTTTCCATCAAGTCGGCTCCGTCGGGCAGGCCCATAAGGTAGCCCTGTTGTTGCTCGGCGCTGCTCCACAGTTCGCGCACGTTTGGAACCCATGTGGGGTCAAGCAGCTGGTATTCGCCGTTGCGGCGTTGAACAACGCAGACGCTATGGTTAAACTGGTCGGCTGGTATGCGATCGATGCGCTCGCCTGCCATGGTCATAGCCGCATACGATTTGAAACCGGCGGCGCGGAGCATGGCCACAAGCAGGCCGGCCTTGTCCTTGCACACGCCGCAGCGGTCGGTGAAGTTCATTTCAGCGTTGTGCAGCGTGTAACCCTCGCCTGGTCCCATCGAGATGCCGGCATAGCGCATGTTGTCGGCCACCCAGTGAGTTAGGATGCTGATGCTGTCAAGCTCATCTTTGGCGTTTAGAAGCAGCATGTCGACTTGTTTTACCAGCTCGCGTGTTGGTTCAAAGCTGCCGTAGTCCTCGTTCACATTGTAGAACCATATTGATTTTGCTTCCCAGTTGGGACTGGTAGAAAGTAGCAGTTTGCATTCCACATCGTTGTGTGCCAGCATGCCCTGCTCGCTTCTTATCGGTTTTATGTCGCGTTTCGCGAACGTGTAGACCGTACGGTTGCCCTGCTTTTCGGTGGTGGTCTTGACCCGGCCGTTATAGACCTTATACTGCATCTGTTTCTCGGTAAGCGCGTTTACGGTGTAAACCTTGAGGTCTATCGGCTCACTCGACCAAAATGGCACTATGTCGTAGAAGTGGCCGCGCATGGGGGGAATGTATTTTGAGTCGTCGGCAAGTAGCGCGTAGGTGAAGCCTTTGCGGTAGGTGCGGCATTCCAGTCGGTCTCCAACGCTGAGATGCCCTACCTCAACCATTTTTTGTCTGGCCCCCCAATAGATTAGGCGGGCGGGTGCTGTGTAGTCGTAGACTTTTGTGTCGGTTTTGCGCCCGGATATAAGTGTGTCTTTTTTGCCATTGTTGCGGTGTACTACCACAAGTTGAAACTCGACATAGGCCGAAAGTGGGTCGTAGTCTACCTTTATCACATTATTCTCGGTGCAGCCGCGCTCGCTTTTCATCTCAATGAGACGGTGGCCGTAAACGTGGCTCAAACCGCTGTTTTCCATATAGACATAGGTCGAGTCGTACACGGTGCGCTGGTTCTCGGCACGGACGGTGGTCGATAGCAGAATCGTGAACATCAAAAACGGGAGTGCAAACTGGATTTTTTTCATTTCTGTTTGGATTAGTTTGTCTACTGGGAATATGGAACTAATGTTTTTTCTGATTGTATAATTGTGCAATAAGCCTTATGAATAGTGTCAGTGCTATAGGCAGGATGGCTCGGTTTAGATGTTGCGGCCATCCGGTGGCCGTCATTCCGACGAGGGTCAGCAGAAATGCTATCTGAACGAATGCAACGATGCGGTAAATCCGTTTATGTATCTCTCCCCGCCTGCTTATAAGCGTTGCAGGCGAAAGGTAAATGAATAGCGGACTGGCCCAAAGCAGGTTGAAATTCCACTTGGTGCAATAGTGCTCCGAGCAGAACCACAGGAACAGCGCAACCAGCGATAACAGAGCCGGTGTGAGATATAGCACAAAGTCGAACGCTCGCAGCTCCCAGCCTTTCTTCATACCGAGCAGTGAAAGGGCGAGTGTGGCGAAAAACAACAGCCAGAATGTGGCGGCGGGCGACACGCTGCGTGGCAGCGGCTCGCGACGGTCTTCGAGTAGTTGGACTGCCGGCTCGGTCAGGGGCTCGCCTGTGTCCGACACTTTCAGTGTGTCGAACTGACGCATCATATCCAGCGGCAGAAACGCACACTCGAATGTCGAACGGTCACGGTCGCAGCGCGCTCCGAGTGCCAAGTCTATCGTAAAACGCCACCATAGTCTGTTGGCGTTGGTGGTGTAGACTATGTCGCGGTAGCTTTTGCCTGTATTGTCTGTTCTGGGATATTCGAGCTCGCGGTGGTTGAGTGAGGCGAGTATGATGTCGCGTATGCGTGTGGCACAGTTGTCGCGGAAAAAGTCGTAACGGTACCAGCGGTTCTCCGGACGGTAGTTGTGTTCGAGCAAGACAAACATATTGCACACTTCCTGCCGGCTCAGTTTCAACCGCTGTTCCCACACGGCCCGGCGCTGCTCGGTGTAGTCGTTGAAAAAGACCACGTAGGGTTCGCGTGAGATGCAGTAGTCGAGTGTGCGGGTCGCGAATTTCCATACAAAGTGCGGCGTGGCAAAATCGAAAGTGCCGTAGTTGTACACCAGGTTGATACCGCGTGCCGTGTCACAGATGTGCAGTGCGGTGTGGCTAAACGACGTGTAGAGTTCGTTGCTTGGCTCGCAGGTTATCAATCCAGCCCATGCGGTTTCCGAGAGTGGCAGCAGTTCGCTATGGTCCTGCGCATGCAGGCTGTTGGCCATCAATAAGTTTATACAGATGAATGTCAGTGCTATGCTTGTTGCTTTTCTCATGTGTTTTTTGCTCGTTTTGAAGTGTGCTATTTTCTGATAACCTTTTTCACGCTGATACCGTGTGCCGTTGTTATCCGCAGAAAGTAGATTCCGGGAGAGAGCCTCGTAAGGTCGACGGGCAGTCTGTCAGTGTTTGTGATTAAATGTCCGCTGACCGACAGCACTTCTACCGATTTTATGTTTTTGGCGTTGGCGTATACTATGCCGCTTGTCGGATTGGGGTAAATCGCTATCTGTATATCTTGGCTTGTCGGACTGTCGACCGATAGCTCTGGATTGTCCGGTTCTTCGGGCTCCAACGGTTCTCCCGGATTTTGCGAGTTCGCACTGAATGCAACCTTGAATGTAAGTAGCCCGTTGCCCATTGTAACCGAATCGACCGTGAAAGTGCTGCTGTCTGCAAGCATATAAGTCCGCCTTTCAGCGACTGCCGCCGCAGAAAGGTCGCCCTGTGTGGTGTCATCGGTTGCCCCGGGACGCAGTATGCGGTATTGGTCGGCCATCTGCCCGTTGAAAAACTCGCGGTTGATTCCTTCGTCGTTCCAGAGTCCCACTGTCAATCCGCTTGATGGAATTCCCTGGTCGAAGAAGTTGCCCTGGTCTCGCAATTCGAAAAGGTATCGTGTTGTGCCGTCTCCAGTTTCAATGCTGTAGCAGGGGGATGTGCCGCTTATGGTGTACCATCCGTCCGTGTCGATCGCCACAGGCTCGGATCCGATGTTCAGATATTTGTGTTTCAGGATGTAGGACGGTTGTTGGCGGTTCGGTTCGTCCATCATGTCCCATTCGCCCAAAGGGTGTATGTCTGCATACACTCCTGCGTGGCTCATGTCGGGTAGTCCAAGCATTCGCAACGCAGCGTAGCAATAGTGGCTCACGTCGGCTGTCTCGTTCACGATGCTGTAGTTTCCGACCTTTCGCGGACCGATTTTCATCGTACCCTCGAAAAGGTCGCAGTAAGGCTTGTCGCCGCTGTTGAATATGTTTTCGCCGTCGGCGATTACAATGGTAAGGTTGTCTATATATCCGTCGCCGTCGCCGTCGATTACGGTGTAGCTGTCGAGCACTCCGCTATTTTCGACAGCCTCGGCTATGAATCGCATAAAACCGCTTATGCGCGATGAGCATATCGAACTGCATGTATATCCTGTTGGGTTGTCGGGGGTGGACGGTTGGTAGTAGCTGCGCGAATGAGTGTCGCGATAGCTTATTATGCGTCCGTCGGCAGCCGGATTGGTGGCGATGGTTCTCATGTGGTGTTTCCCATCGGTTGTGGCGTTGATATAGTTTGGAAGAGAGAATACGCCGTTTCCGCTGTTTTGAAGTGTGTTGTATAGGGTGGCAGATGTCAGCGACAGGGTGTCGTTGTCGTCGGCAAACGACACGCACACAGTCACGTTGCGCAGCTCGCTGCGATTGCTGTCGACCGAGTTGAAGTAGGCCTGACCGTTGTTGAAACAGGTTAGTGCGTTGTCGACCTGGTCGGTAACGTAAAGCGGTGTATCGTTGTACTGTCCCAATGCGTAGTATACACCCACGGGTCGGGTCATACCAGGGTTGTCGAACGTGCGGTATACCGTTTCTCCGGGTTGGATATGCACCTCGGTGGCATCGAGCCAGCCGTAGAAATCGTAGGTGGTGGGCGAATAGACGTTTACGCCGATGTAGCCGTTGTACACGGTGTCGCCTATGTTTGTCACGGCGTAGCTTCCGCTCACGTTGCCGCCCATTTGAAAGTCTTCGCCGTCGAGACTGATTCCGTCGGTCAGCATCGGAATGGCCAGGCGACCATGTTCGGGTTCTATGCCGACTACGGCCTGCTGCGAATAGTTGAACTCGTATCGCCCCGACGGGTCGAGTGCCGATATAAGAAAGTAGCCGTCATACCAGCCGCCCCAGCCCCAGTTGAAGTGGAAAAAGCCGGCGGTGTCGTATCCGTCGGTCAGAAATGCGTGACCTCCGCCGCTGACACCGCGCGAGGTGTCTTCGATCGACTGGCCTGCATACAGTACGGGACGTCCGCTTCGCAGTTCGTTTTTCAGTATCGACGTCCATTGTTCGGCAGAGTAACTGTTGCGGTTGAGGTTGTGGTTCTGCTTGTAGTGAAACGTGTTGGTGAGGGCGGTGGATGCGTATGACGTGTAGGCTCCGCTGCTGCCCTGACAGTCGTTGTTATACATCATATAAACGCTTACGCCGCAATGGTAGCACAATGTTGCCACCGCGTCAATCTCGCGTTCGGTGCTGCTGTCGGTCAAAACCTGTGGCATGTATTCCCAGTCATACTGTGTGTTGGCAAAGTCGGCGGATAGTGTGCCGTAGCGCCAGCAGGGGTATTCTCCCTCATGGGTGAAGCTTATGCTGCCCATCCCGTGCTGCGGAAACTGCCAGTATCGCATTATCTGTGCCATCGCTGTGGCCACGCATCCTGTGGTGGTGTGCCCCCCAATGTCGGCAAGTGTCGTGTCGGCGGGGCAGTATAGGTTATAGCCTATATACTGACGCCAGCGTGAGTCGATAAGTGGCGCCACGCTGTCGGATGACGATTTCGCGCGAGGGGATGCTGATGCTCGCTTCGACGGCAACATCTCTTTGGCATAGCCCAATTCTCGGTCATACTCTTCCAGCCACCATTGCATTGCGGGAGGCAACTCGTCGCCTGCGGTGCCGTGTCCGTAGGCCAGAGTTTGCCCGTTGATAGTCGACTTGACCACGAAGCCGTCGGCACTGGCATAAAGTTTCACATTCTCCAGCCCTGTCTCTATTTCTTTCATCGCCTGTGCCCGAAGGGTTGTCGGGGTGATAAGAATGGCAAGCAGGCCAGACAGTATGTAGGAAATTTTTCTCATAACGTTTGGTTTGGGATTGTCGTTGTCATTTGTCGGCTTGCTGGAGGTGTACATCCATTTGTGGGAAAGGAATCGAGATGCCCTTTTCGTAGAAGGCTTTGTAGATGTTTTCGCGTATGCGTGTCCAAACTGTCCAGTAGTCTTCGGTTTTCACCCACAGCCATAGCGAGATGTCCACCGAACTGTTGCCGAGTTCGCTTACGGTTATCTTTGCTGCGGGTTCTTTCAATATAAGTGGGTCGTTGTCGACTATTTCGCGCAACACTTCTTTGGCATAGTCAAGATCCGTGCCGTAGGCCACACTCGCCACCACGTCGAGGCGTATTTGCGGCTGCCGTGTGTGGTTGATGAGCGATGTCGTTGCGAGCGACGAATTTGGCACAATTACTGTTCGCCCATTAAAGGGCTGTATGATGGTGTGGAAAATACGTATCTCTTTGACATAGCCCTTGTAGCTTCCGCATTCGATGTAGTCGTCCACTCGGAATGGTTTCATGAGCAATATGATGACCCCGCCCGCAAAATTCTGCAATGTGCCCTGAAGGGCCATGCCTACTGCAAGGCCGGCGGCTCCAAGCACTGCGATAAACGAGGTGGCCTTTATGCCGATTATGTCCATAACCATTATAACCAGCATAACCTTTAGCAGCACGTCTACCAGCGAAGCCAGAAACGACTTCAGCGAAGGCTCTGCTTTGCGTTTGTCGAGCAGTTTTATTATGGTGCGCTTCAGCAACTTGGCCAGCTTCAAGCCTATCCAAAGCACTATGATGGCTATCAGCAATTTGGGTATGAAACTCACTGTCAAGTCTGTAAGTGTCTTCAGCCCGTCCTTGAGCAGTGTGTTTTCGCCAGTCACAACGTCTTTGATTTCGGCAAGATTCATGTTTTTCAGGCTGTCCTTTACGGTCTGTGCCACGCTGTCCTGCGTCAGTATGGCCTGGCTGAATTCGTCCTTCGGTAGTTCAGCCATATTCTCTTTTTGCGCAGTCGCTGCCGCCAAAAGTTGCGGCGTATTGTCGTCAAGCAGTCTCATATTTATATATAATAAAATGCAAAGATACAAAAAAATGTTTGAACGGTAAAAGGCTTTGGTCGGTACGCTTCGGTGTGCGTCCATACTTTCTCGTTGGCCAATCGGTTTCTGTTTGTCACCCCTAACATGCCGATGCGGTGAATAATGGTGTAGAGCAACTTCAGGCGTGGCTCCAAGTCGGCATTTCCGTTTTTATGTGTATTTTTGCATTGTCGATAGATTGTTTCATTAACGATTACACCGCCTTGAACCGCAGGATATTGGGACTTGCGTTGCCCAACATTGTGACAAACATAACTGTGCCGTTGCTCGGCATGGTCGATATGGCAATTGTGGGCCATTTGAGTGCCCTTCACATCGGTGCGATAGCTATTGGCACATCCATATTCAATCTCATTTACTGGAATTTTGGTTTTCTGCGCATGGGCACCAGTGGTTTCACGGCTCAAGCCTATGGAGCCAATCGAATGGACGAGGCTGTTAAGGTGTTTGTCAGGGCTTTTGTTGTCGCAATAGCTATTGCGATCTTGTTGCTGCTGTTGCAGTGGCCTATAGCCTTGCTTGCAGGGAAAGTGTTCAGGGCGGGACCGGATGTGATTTCGCTTGCCATGAGCTACTATTATATCCGCATTTGGGCAGCGCCTGCCACTTTGGGGCTGTATGCTGTCAAGGGATGGTTTATCGGTATGCAGAACTCCCGTCTTCCGATGTGGATTGCTATATTTCTCAATATTGTGAACATTGTTTGCAGCCTGCTGTTTGTTCTTGTCTTGCGATGGGATATTCGCGGTGTGGCCTTAGGCACAGTCATAGCGCAATACAGCGGCTTGGCCGTGGGTCTCTTTTTTGTGAGGAAACGCTACGGGCAGCTCTTCAGAGAGCATTTAGACTTTAACATCTCGATTTTCAACTCGAAAGAGATGCTGCGTTTTTTTAAGGTGAACAGCGACATATTCCTGCGTACGGTTTGTCTTGCCGCTGTGTTCACTTTCATCACCGCCGCTTCGGGGCGCATAAGCGATGAGGTGCTGGCTATCGATGCGCTGCTGTTGCAGTTTTTCACACTGTTCAGCTATATCATGGATGGCTTTGCCTACGCGGGCGAGTCGTTGGTTGGACGATATATCGGTGCCCGCGATTCGAAGTCTCTGCGTCTTTCGGTTAGGTTGATATTGCTGTGGGGATTGGCACTTACTGTCGTCTTTACTGTTCTGTATGCTTTGTTTGGCGAGTGGTTTCTGCGGGTTTTCAGTGACGAGTCTGCGGTTATCGATGGTGCGCGCGAATATATGTTTTGGACGCTTGTTGTGCCTGTCTGCGGATTCGCGGCTTTTCTGTTCGACGGCATTTTCGTGGGTGCCACTGCCTCGCGTGCCATGCGCAACACCATGTTTTTGGCCACGGTGTCGTTTTTCGCGGTTTACTATGGGCTAAAAGATTGGTTAACAGCTGATGCAGAGGTTACGGCATATCAATGGAACAATATCCTTTGGACCGCTTTTATGGTCTATCTTGCTATGCGCGGGTTGTTGCAGGGACTGCTGCTGAAACGGTCAGTCTACTCGCAGGTACCCGAAACAACACATCAAACAGGATTATCGGCGTGAGCGCCCTGCGTTTTTTTGACAGGGCTGATTATAAACAGATTACCGCACTGTTTCGCGGCAATCTGTTTGCCATGCCCTTATGCCTCCATTCAGGTTGACCACAGTGTAGCCCATTTCGGCGAGAACCATGGCCGCAGCTTTGCTTCTTCGTCCGCGCAGGCAATAGATTGCGATTGTCTTTTCTTTGCCGATTGCCAGTTTCTCGAAATCAGTCCTGAATGTGGCATCTGTCCACACCACGTTGGTGGCACCGGCGATGTGTCCTTCTGAATATTCTCTCTTTGAGCGAATATCCACCAACACTGTGTCATTACGTTTAATCGTGTCGGCAAATTCGGAGGTTGTGGCTGGCTTGCTTTTGATTGGTCTGTGTTGTGAGTGGCAAAGATTTGTTAGGCACAACTTCAAAAAGCCGCAACATGGCTTCACTGTCAACTCTTTTTGGTTTGAACCGTGCTGGTGTTGGTGGCTTTTTTGCCGATATTCTTCTCAATGGTTATGTAGTTTGGGGTTTTGAGTGCATAGTTACCCACATTAAGGGTCGGACGAACCTTGATACCCACCTTCGACGATGTGCCGTCGCTTTTGAAACTGCCAGCAAAGCCTTTCAACGATTCTATGCCGTCTTTTGAGAATATGCGGTACATGTCAGTGGCCACGTTAAGCGGCACGGTTGATGTGCGTCCGGCGTTGATAGTGTAGCTCTTTTTGGTTGTCCCCTGTGCTAGTTGGGTGTTTTGCACGTTTACCATCCAGTCCATCGTATTCAGCTGTGCGTTGGTCTGTGTCGGGTTCTTGATACCGACGTTGAAATCCATCGCCAGGGGTATCTGCTTGTTCATTATCGAAGCGGCAAGTTTGGCTATATCGGTGACACCTATTTGCCCGCCGGCCACTTTTTTCACATCGACACCGGCCACCGACACGTTTGAGACGTTGTTGAGCGAATACTCACAGTTGGCGAGGTTTGCTATACCCTTAATCTGGTCGGCCAATCCGCTCAGCACCGAGCAGGAGGTGAGCATTACGCATAGCGATAACACCGAGACAATGATTATTTTTTTCATGATACTATTGTTTTTGTGATGAAACACAATTGATTATCCGTTCGTTGGTTTAGAATCCCGTCTTGAACATAAACCAGAAGTCGTTTTCCAGTTCGTGCCATTCTGCCGAGGTCTGGTCGTAGATTTTTTGTGTGTAGGCGTTCAGCAGGTTGTCTATTTGGCCTTGGTAGCGATTGCGGTCGCTTTCGTATTGCGCCTCATCGCGGTTCTCGACAAGTGTTTTTATCTGTTTCTCCAGTGCGTCGAGTTTGCCGAAGGCATTGTTCTCATGCGTGCGGATCGACTTGTTCATTAGCTCTTTTGTGCGTTGCCATGACACAGTTGCCAGTTTGTTGGCTTTGCGGTATTTCCATATTGCTGCATCGTCACTGTACGCATTTTGGCCACAGAGTGCGAAAGTTGTGGGCAAAATCTTTGTCCCTGAAAAAATGGGTACTCGTGGTGACTGGGCCGGATTGTCGAACGAGAACCAGCATACGCCGCCCACCTCGTTCGGAAGCCAGTCGCGCAACTGTATTACCGTCGAATATGAACACCAAGCCACGGCCACGGTGCGTTTGAAGTCTACTGCGCTCTCGTCAAGCATGTTATAGGTGGCCTGTGTGGTACCCGTCATCCATGGGTTTGCAATAGGGCTCATAACGGTGTCGCGCACGGTCTTCCCGTTCTTGTCCTTGCGGGTCTTTACATATTTGATGTTGCGGCACATATCCATGTCGGTGCCTTCGTAGGTGCTGCGGAACAGCTCCATCACCTTGCGCACATCAACGTGTTTGTCGGGTCGCACCGAGAACGGCAGCTCGTCCATATCCATCGACAGTTTCATCGATGGCGCCAATGCGTTGAAGATGAAGAATTCACGCTCACGGAAATTCTTTCCGTTGGCATATTCGGGTATAAATGCTTTCCAGAATATGAATTCGCCCTTGCCGTCCCAGAGTTTGTATTTTTTTGCTACTTTCTCCACGTTGTCGGAGGCCATGAAGTACTCGGTGTTGGCACGGTTCATGCGGCCAATGCGCGGTATGTTGGCCGACACGCCGACGTGCTCGTCTGGTATACGTTGCGCTGCCCAGATGGCTCCGATCTCTTTTTCGCCGCAGCCCATAATTTCAAGCTGCCACACTTCGTTTTTGTCGGCAATGGTTATGCACTCGCCCTCATCGCCGTAGCCGTACTGTTTCACGAGGTCTCCTATCAGGTGGATTGCGTCGCGGGCGTTGTCGCAGCGTTTCAGTATGAGGCGCATAAGCTCCTCAATGTTGAACATTCCGTTCTTGTTCACCAGGCATTTGGGACCGCCAAAGGTGGTTTCGCCTATGGCCAGCTGCTTCTCGTTCATGCAGGGGTAAGCCGTGTTGAGGTAGGCATAGGTGTGGGCAACCTGCGGAATTGTGCCTACTTCGCGCATGCCTGTGGTGTCGGCGCGGTAAGATGTGTGGACAGTGCCCTTGTAGATTTTCTCCACGGCTTTGGAGTTGTAGTCCTGCGCTGGTTCGATGGCAACCCATGTGCGGTAAACGCCGTCGCAGGTGTGTGATGTGATGACACTTCCGTCCATCGAAGCTTTCTTGCCAACCATGATGCTGGTGCAGTTCTGGCCGTCGACAGGGTAATCCTGTGCTCTGCCGCCCAAGGTTATAAATAAAACCGTTGCGAGTAGAATGATTTTTTTCATATTGATTTGTTATTGTTTTGTTTCGTTATTCGGCTGTTTGTATTGTTTTGTTTCTGAATTCAGGAGTATGGAGTAGAATGCTTTGGCTGCTGGTTCGATTAGGCCGTCGGGAAAGTCGTAGTCGGGATGGTGCAGCTCGTGGCAGTTTTCGCCCGCTCCTATGCCGAAAAAGGCGCCGCTGTAGTGCTGAAGGTAGTTGGCGAAATCCTCCGACCAGCGGAAGGGTTTGTCAAGGTGTTTGACGGTGAAACCCGTCTGGGTGAAGACCTTTTCAATCCAGTTGGTCTGGTCGGCGTTGTTTTCCGTTGCCTTAAAGGGGTCGCTCTCGCTGACTGAAAGCTGCAAACCGTGTCGCTTGCATATTTCGTGGGCTATCCTGTCGGCTTTTGCACGCAGGGTTGCCATGCTCGCGTTTGAGAATGTCCGCAGGGTGAACATGGCTTCTGCCGTGCCTGCCGATGTTCCGTAGGCTTCATCTCCAAGACGTATCCCTATCAATGTGCTTTGGGCAAATCCCGATATCGGGTCTTGGGGTAGGGTTTGCTTGTTCTTGTTTTTGTTACGCCATGCGGTTAAAAGACTTGAAAGACCCGATGTTTCGCGGCTGTTGCGGTTGTCCGGATTGTTCCGGTCGCTGTTCAGTTTGTCGAACTCTTCGATCAGTTCTGCTACGGCCAAACCTGGATTTAGTCCCTTTTCGGGTGTTGAAGCATGGGTTTGGCGACCTGTGATGCTGTATTTTACGCCCACAGAGGCGGCCGCAAAAGTCCGTCCGGTCAAGAGTATCGTGCCCAATGGCTCGCCAGGTATGTTGTGCAGACCGTAGATACCCTGAATGCTGTATCGCTGCATAATGCCGCTGTCCAGTATCTTTTGCGAGCCGTAGCCGGTTTCCTCTTCGGGCTGGAATATCAGCATAATGTTTTTGTCGGCGTAAACCGACGGTGTCTGTGCAATCATGTCGGCCACGCGCAACATGATTGCTGTGTGACCGTCATGGCCGCATTTGTGCGATACGCCTTTGACGCGCGAACGGTAGTCGAAACAGTCCAAATTGTCGTAGTCGTCGGCTGTGTCGGGGGTGGATTTTAGGTCGAATAAGGCTGTTGGTTGTCCGTCTTCGGTCGACGGCATCCGTTGTTCGTCTATGGGCAGTGCATCGGTATCGGCTCGTAGGACTATGGTTGGCAGCTCTTTGCGATTGCCGAATACAGCTACGACACCGTAACCGCTTACGCGCCCGAAAAATTCGCTTTTGTATTCTGGCGTTTCACCCGCCGAAATCACGTCGCCGGCTGCCTCGTGGTCTCCTACATAGGTGAACACTGTGCAGTCTTTGTAGGCTTTCAGGCTTTCCACTATTGTGTCGTGGGCATAGGATTCGTTGCCCGATAGACCGGGGTGAGCGTGCAGTTCGTGTCTGACGTGGCTGCGCACAAGTTCCTTGAACACACGACCGCGCTCCTCGAAATTCTTGAAGCTGTCATAGCTTGCCGCCGCTGGCGAAAGAAGGCAGCATTTGCCGGCTTCTGTCACTTTGAAGCACCAGTTTGTCACTCGGCGGTAGATTTTTGTGCCGTTGCCGTCGGACTTGCCATCGCTGTTGTCGGCAACAAACAAATGTGTGTTTTTTCCGTGGTCGGGGTAAAGGCTGTTCAAATGCTCCAGGATGCGCTGCCCGGCTTTTCCAACAAACGCTATGTTATTCACGTTGCTTTTGGCCAGAAATGTTGCGAGGCTGCTATAGTCAATCCCGCGGTCGAAGCCTCCGAGTATAAGTGTCTGCACGTCGCCCACAGCTTTTACAGCCGCTTCACAGGCCGCTGGTATTGTGGATATTGAATCGTTGTAAAATTTTATTCCCTTATACACTCCCACAAATTCAAGCCGGTGTTCCAGGCCGTTGAACTCCGACACTCCCTTGCGAAACAGTTCGCCGTCGATGCAGTATTGGCGTGCCACGCAGGCCACTGCCTGTATGTTGCTTCGGTTGTGTTCGCCTGGCAATCGCGTCGTGACATCGCCAAAAATCGGCTCGTCGTTGGCCGAATAGTCAATCACGTTTGAGCGGAATTGCGTCCGGTTGGCGTTCACCATTGCTGACAGCTCCGCGTTGTCGCGGCAGTAGATAAGTGTGTCGCCGTCACATTGTCGTAGGCCAATCTGCAACTTGGCCATCTTGTATTCCGTGTAGCTTCCATAGTGGTCCAGATGCTCTTGAAACAGGTTGAGCAGCACCGCCACATGCGGTCCGCGATGGATTCCCTCCAGTTGGTGGCACGAAAGCTCGGCTACCACGATTGTGGTTACGTCCATCTTGTCTAACAGCTCGAACAGCGGTATTCCGATGTTTCCACCCAGCAGTACCTTATAGCCTGCTGTCTTGAATACGTTGTATATCAGCGAACTTGTTGTGCTTTTGCCTTTTGTGCCAGTGATTCCCACAACCTGGTCGCCATACACACGCAGGAAAATGTCCGTCATCGACGTTATTTCGGTGTTCTGGCACAAGTCGTTCAACACACGCATCGGTATGCCGGGCGACTTCACTATCATGTCGAAATTGTTTACAGTCAGCGATGTGCGTATCGCTTCGTCGTTTTCTGCGGTGACAACCTCGGCACAAACTCCTAATCGCTCAACCAGCGCCAGCGCCGATTTGCCTTCGCGTCCCATTCCGGCTATCAGAACCCGTTTGCCGTCAAATATCCTCTTTATGTCGTCCTCAAGATACACCTGTAAGATTGCTCGAATGCGTTGTTCTGGTAATGTTTAGTGTTTGAGCGTTAGAAGTTTCTCATTTGAGATTCAAAAGTAAATTGCAAAAATACTAATTTTTTGCCAAATAACACAAATTCATAAGGTTTTGCAAAGAAACAAACGAGCCGAATGTGTACGGCACATTCGGCTCACTATTGTGAAAATATTTTGGGATTCAGTTATCTTGTTATTGCACAGTTAGTTTGTCGTTAATCATACGAGACATGTATTGCTGGATAATGGCCTTGAGACGAGTTTCGTGTTTTGGTGGATGATGTCCAATGGGGTGTCGCATCATGGGGTCGGCACGCATGTCGAAAGCATTCACCACCTGCTGTCCGTCAAACTGGATGAGAGTGTCGTTTTCAAGATATTGGTAGATTCCGTTCCCGTAGTTGACTGTCCATCCAGGCTCATCTGTGCCAGTCAGCAGGTTGTGGCCAAAGGCCACATAGTGGCTCTTGATACCGAGCAGCGACATTAGCGTGGGCATAATGTCGATTTGTTGTGCAATGCCATTTTTTACTCCTGTAGGCAATATGCCCGACGGGTCGTAGAATACTATTGTTGCACACATTGTCCCTTGTGAGGTGCGGTAATAGTCAAAACTGGTCAGGTTGGTGTGGTCGTTGACGATAATGAACAAGGTGTTTCCGAACCACGGCTGCCGGATAGCGGTTTTGAAAAACTGTCTTAATGCATTGTCGGTGTAGCGTATGCATTTGTGTATCGGATTACCCTCTTCGCGATAGATACCTTTGTATTGTTCCGGAATGTTGTAGGGATGGTGTGACGAAGCCGTGAACACAGTGGTTACAAAGGGCTCCTGCATCTCGTTCATTCTCGCAACGTAGAATTGCAGAAACGGCTCGTCCCAGATGGCCCATACGCCGTCGAAGTCGTTCTCGCCGCCAAACTGCGGGTCGGCATCATACTCGGTGCGTCCGTAGTAGTTTTTGAACCCTGTGGTGCGGGCAAACGCCTGAAAACCCATTGACCCGTTGTCGGCCCCGTGAAAGAATGCCGACGTGTAGCCGGCTTTGTCAAGCTCGGCTGCGATTCCGCCTATGCGGTTGGTGGAATAGCAGGTGGTGAAAAAGGGTTCGATAAACATCGGTATCGACGACAATATTGATGGCATTCCATCTATGCTCTTGCGCCCGTTGGCATAGGTGTGTTCCCATGTCAGCGAATGTGCCATTAGAGAGTCGAAAAAGGGTGTGTAGCCTTGGTAGTCTGAAATCCCGGGGCAAGTGCCGGCAAAAGTGCCATTATGGTAATAGCCTATATATTCGCGTGCAAACGATTCTACGATTAGCACCACTACATTCTTCCCCTTGAAACGTCCGGCCAGCGTGTCGGCATCGTCTGGCGGCAACGGTTTGTGTTCGGGTGTATATATCTGTTCCAGAATTTTACTGTCGAAATATCCAGGATCGACAAATGTCGCCTTGCCAATGGTTCGTATCAACGAAAATGGAGTGTTTAGGACAATGGCGGCCTCGTGGGGTTGGTTGACATATTGGTTGGCATTGCTGATTGTAATTGGACGCACGGCGCGAGTGGCTCCGCCTCGTATGGATATCACAGCGATTGGAAACAGCGACAAAAATGCTACGCTCTGAAGAACATAGTAACGCCATCGTATAATATTCCTGCATTTGTCGTTTGCCACAACGGGTTTGGTGTAAAGCACCCACATGAGTGCTATCAGACCTGCACCTATCAATACAAGATACCAGTGGTTCAAAATCTCAGTGAACAATATTGTTCCGATATTCCCTTCGTTGCCAAATTCGTTGAAGACGGTTGATGTGGTTCGCCTTCCTGTGTATTGCGAATAGACGGCATCGCCGAGATTCGCAACCACGGCCAGTGAGTTTATTACCATGTAAACCCATTTGCACATGGTCTGCCACCAGTCGCGCTCCTTTGGCAGGCAGGGCAAGAGCATCAAAGCCAGGTAGATGGTATTTGTGTAAAAAATGGCAGAACTGTCGAAACGTAGGCTGCCGTAGAATAGGTCGGCGTAGCTTAACGATTCCCAACCTGTCGCAAAAAGACTCCAGTTCTCCCACACATACACTATGCGGCACAGCATATAAATCACGTATGACAGTGCCAGATTGCACAAAGATGCTATAAGCGGTGTATGGCTTTTAAGTGGAATTTTCATGATGTCACAGCTTTTTTATGTTTGCCAATGACAGCGGGTCTTTGATGGGTTCAGTCGCCTATGGCATCTCGCAACGCATCCAGTTCGTCTTTCGACAGGTTGTGGTCGTTGAACAATGTTTCGGTGCTCACCATATCGCCTTTGTAATCGAAGGTTTTCAGCAGATTGGGTGTGTCACCGTCGGAGTACCAACGGCGTTTCGTCATCAGCAGGGCAGTGTTAACCTCGCTTATCGTGCCGACACATTCGAAGGGCTTGCTTTCGGTGTGGCCAGTAAGCTCCTCGAAATAACCGCGCAGCTCCCAGTCGTCGAGCATGGACTTGCCGAATATGGCGTTCAGCCTCGCAGGCTCGATAAAGGGTGACAATATTATGTATGCGAACAGGCATTTGGCGCATCTGCCGCACCAGATGTCCTGTTTGCTTCCGGCATTGCAGCTCTTGAACACGTCGAAATACTTTTCGTGTCGCGCGAAAAGCATGGCTATCTGCAGTTCGCTCAATGGGCGCAGAAAGCTGAAGTAGTTGACATCGCGTGTTACGTAGTTTGCCGCGTAGTCTCTGAAGTCGTTTTCAAATTCAAGGCTTTTGGAGTACTGGTGGTTTACGGAACTACCTGCCACGGTCGACTCGTTGGCGCTGTTCTCGTTCGAAAGTGCCACGTTTCTGACACCAGCCAATGTGGCCGCCAGCAGTGTGTAGAACGCCAGCATTGCCGAAAACGGGGTGTGTCCGTTCAGGCATCCTTTGGCGTTCAGGTCGAGTAGCAGAGGGTCGATATGGCGTTTTATTACAAGTGTTTCTTCGGACGAAAAACCGCCGCGCGCGGCACACTGCGTGGTCGCTTCGCGCGGGTTCATAATTAGCGGACGTACTCCATGTTGGCGCAGCATTTCCAGCGTTACCACCGAATCCTTGCCGCCACCGATAGGGACAAGATAACTGTTGTCGTTCAGACCTCTGCTGGTGTTCTGCAACGTATGCTCGCCGGCAACGGGATTCTGCGCATGAATTTCCATAAAGTCATCTATCGTGGCTTTTATTCCGTTGGTGTAGAAAAACTCGCCGAGTCCGTTGTAGTAAATTTTTTTCCAAAAGGCTGTTTGCCTTTCGTCGAGACTGTGAGGCAACACTTGCACGACCTTCGGGCATACGCACTTCCAGTAGCTTACCAGTTCTATCATGCCGATATTGAATATCAGCGTGTCCATCAGCGGCTTTGGCTGGTCGAAGTTCAGAAATGCCCTGTGCGGTATCGCGGCTGTAGGGCGGAAAACTATCTTGTCATTAAGCCTGAATGTGAATTCCATTTTAAGTCCATCGGCATCAATGGTGTACGAGTACTTTTCGTACACCATTTCGCCGAAAGCCAAACGGTAAGTGTTGTATTTCTTTTGGTTGGAATTCAAGTCGTGTGATTCGTGAAAAACGGTTGTAGCGGATTCCCCGAACAGCGGTTTGTCCGGAAAGTTTGTCGCTTGTACTATTTCAGCGTGAAACTTGTTTTGCCAATCTCGTTGCCGTTGGCATAAAGTGTCACCCAGTAGAGGCCGGCTTCCATCGTCACGCTGTCGAGTTTGCGCCACACGATGCTCACCTTTCTCGACCCGCCCCAGAACTCGATATCCTGTTTGGCGGTGTACTGTATGTCTGTATCGCCGCTCTTGAATGTGTCCGAATTTGCCCCCTCGTTGCTTACCAAGCGGTTTTTGGAGTTGGATATGCGTGCATAGATTGTTATTGTGCCAGGGTCTACGACGTAGTTGTCGAGGATAGTGGCGTCTACTTTAACCAGTTTCACATCGCCGCCTTTCGATGCCTCTTTCACCACTGTGCCGCTGATGCTTTTGCCGGGTGTGGCTGATACGTCGGTGGTTACAAGTATGCTGGCTTTTTCCAACTTTTGGCGTATTTTGTCGCTTTGGCTGTCGAGTTTGCGCAGCTCGCTGTTTTCGGAGCGCAGTGTTGTGTTTTCTGCCTTCAATTGCTCGTTTTCGGCCCGCAGTCGCTCAATTTCGGCTGCGTAGCTGTCACACAGTTTCTGCAGTTCGGCCAGTTTTTGGTTTATGTTGCTTGCTGTAGATGCTGTGGCATTGGCTGAAGCTGATGCCACAGCGTTGGCTTTGGCCTCGGCTGCATCTTTCAGTGCGGCTTCGGCTTGTTTCTGGGCAGCACTCGCGTCGGACTGTGCTTTTGCAAGTGCGGCCTCTTTTTCGGCCAGCTGTTTCTGGAGTCTTGCCACATCGGCTTTCTGCCCGTCCACTTGTGCCTGCAGTGTGGCTATCTGCTGTTCGTATTTTGCATTGGCCGACACATTTGCTGTGGCACTGGCCGACACGGCGGCGTTGGCCTCGGCCAGATCGGTGCTCTTCTTTGCCAGGTCGGATTGTGCTTTGTCAAGCTGTGACTCAAGTTCCGCAACACGGGCGTTCAGTTTTGACACGCTGGCCTCAAGTTGCGATGATTTTGCGGAACACTGCGACAGTTTGGCCTCCAGCTGTTGAGTGGCAGTCAGCTGGCCGCTGGCTGCCGTTTTCTGACTGTTTAGGTTGGCCTCCAGGTTGGCGACTCTTCCGTTGCATTCAGCCAACTGCGACTCAAGTTGCGATTTGGCCTTTTCGAGTTGTGTCAGTTGTGCATTAAGTTGCTTCACCTGATTTTCAAGCTGCAAATTGGTTGAAGCCTGTCCATTTAGAGCGGATTGTTGGTTGCCGAGTGTTTTTACTTGGTCGTTCAGTGCCGCGATGTCGGACTCAAGTTTTGCTATCTGCGCGCTCAACTGTGAGTTTTTCGTGTTTAGCTCGGCGTTCTGTTTTGTCAGGCTCTCGTTCTGTTTTGTCAGGGCTGACGCATTGGCCGAGATGTCGGCTTTCGAAGAACCCGTGGCTTTCAGTTCGCCGTTCAGACCGTCAATCTGTGTGTTGAGTGATGCAATTTGACCGTTAAGGCTTGCTATAATTCCTTCCTGCTGAGCCACCTGTTTTTGAAGTTTTTCTACTTGTGCCTTGCATTGTGTCTCGCTGGCCGATACGTTGGCTGTGGCGGATGCCGAGGCCGCAGTGTTCTTTTTCAGTTGTGCAATTTCCTTCTCCTGCGCGTCGAGACGACGTTGAAGCTCTTTGATAGCTGATTCTTTCGAGCGCAGCTCTGCCTCCTGCTTGCTCCAGTCCGACGCTAACTGTCCGCTCATTGATGTGGTGCCAGTTGTCGATGCGTGGTTGTTGCTGTTTGCCGTTGTTTGGCTGCTTTTGGCCTTACGCAGTTGTGCCAAAAGGTCACGTATTTCTGCGGCTTGCGCTTTGATGGTGCTGTCCTTTTGCGTCATCTGACCATCGTATTCCTTGTTGGCCGATTTCAACTGCTCATATTGCCCCATAATGCTGTCCAGACGTCCTTGCATCTCGGCTATCTCTTTGTCCGAAACTTTGTTCCCGTTGTCGCACGACACTGCGGCCATCATCACGGTTACACCTGCCAAAATGCCAACAAAAAAACGCTTAAAGTTAATCTTTTTCATGATGTATTGTTGTGTTTTGTTTGTTTCAATTTGACTGCAAAATTAATCTTTTTACATATCAATTCCGAAAAAAGATTTCAACAACTGCATATATGGCTTCATTGGGTGTTCATTTTGCTTCAATTCCGATAAATATGCCGTTGGCCCTCGGTTTTAATGCAAACGGGAGGTCGTGCTGCCATTAGAGGAAACGTGATAATTGGTTGCAAAAGTGAAAATAATAGTAAATTTGCGGGCTGAAAGAAGTTGAATTATCCAATAGGTTACCAACAAAAAACTTGCTACACAATGTTTTTTCACGACTGATGGCTATTGCCGTTTTGGTGCTTTGCACGACGGTTGCAAGTGCTCAGTCGCCTGGTCGTCCGCGCTACTCGCTTACGCTTGATATGGCACCAGCCGTGACCGGGGCACATCGCCCAGACCCTACGAGAACCTTTCCATAGGACAGGGTGTGGCGTTCAATGTCGAGACCGTTGACTGGACTTTCTCCGGGCAGCTCGCCGTAATTGGAATGTTGAACACGCCGAAAGTGAAGTATTTGCTGAAAACCGGCAACTATTCGGGATATGCAGGTATGTTCGACATTGGCCTGTCGGCTATGCGGCGTGTCTGGCAAAACAACGAAGCCACATGGAGCATGTTTGTCGGATGTGGCGTCTCGAATTGTACTTTTGTCGGCTACGCTCCGCAATACATGAACGCCTCGTTCTCTCTCACCGACCTGTTTCAGCCCGATTTCAGTTTCAGGGTGCAGTACGACCTGCCTAACCCAAACACACTCGTTGTGATGCCGGGATGGTTCTCGGCATACGCTTCGCTGACTTTGGCTCCGATTGGTCTTGCCTACAGGCCAGGCTATTCGTATATCGACAACTACACTGGCGGACGCGAGCTGAAAGACTATTTATTCACAACTTATCGCACCAGTTTTGCCTGGTTGCCGCGTGTGGCTACAGAACTGGGCGTGAGTTTTAACCTGCGCAGCGGAAATCGAATAGGCTTGGCCTATCGCTGGGACTACCGCTCATCACACGGCACCGGCTATTGGGACTTCGACGATGCTCGCCATCAACTTGTTGTTGATTTTGTGTTTCTCTTGAAAAAAAATTAGAACGTCTGAAAAAATATTTGTATGAGTTTTGATTTTCGTATAATGGGCGTGATATTGCTGGTTGCTTTATCGTTGGTTTCGTGTGAAAAAACCTTTCTCCGCAATCCAGATCAGTCAGCTACAACGGTATTCGAATACCTTTGGCAGCGGGTTGATGGGCAGTACTCTCTCTTTGACGTAAAGAACGTTGATTGGGACTCCGTGCACGGGGTTTATGCTCCACAAGTGAAAGGCGACATTGGCGACGACAGTCTTTTCCGTGTGTTGGCAAACATGCTCAACACGCTCAACGACGGCCATGTGAACATAGTGTCGCCGTTCGATGCATCGCGCAGCGAGGAAATGTTTCTCCATACCTACGGACGCCGCAACATCGATCCGAATGTTGTTATGCTCAACTATCTCGGCCCGCGATACCACGCGGCAGGTGGCTTTGCCTACAACACATTGCGCGGCGATTCGGTACTCTATATCCGCTATTCGTCCTTCTCCAACTCGGCTGCGACAGCAACGCTGAACACTATCCTAAAACGATACCCGCATGCCGCCGGCGTTATTTTCGATATCCGGCAAAACGGAGGCGGGGCGTTAGAGAACGTGTGGAACATCCTGTCGCTCATGCCTGCCATGCACACCCACCTATACACCACTCAGATAAAGTCTGGTTCGGCACACGATGATTTCTCAGATGCCGAGAAAGTTTACTCGCCTTTCAGCAACGGAGACAACGAACCCTACCGCAAGCCTTTTATTGTACTTATTGACCGCGGTTCCTACAGCGCCTCGTCATTTTTCGCGCTCTGTTCCAAGGGATACGACAACATGATGCTCGTTGGCGACACCACTGGTGGTGGCCTCGGGTTGCCTAATGGCGGCGAATTGCCCAACGGCTGGCTCTACCGTTTCCCTGTCACCCGCACCATCGCCCCCGACGGATGCAACTATGAAAACGGTGTTCCACCAGACTCTGTCGTGATGTTGGCTTCCGAAGCCACCGCCGCGGGCCAAGACAACATTATAGAAACAGCCGCCGACATAATAACTGCCCTCTGATTTTTTTCAAAATTGTGACTTGAAACAACAATAAACAGTCATGCCTCAACGTTAAATACTATTATTTTTGTTGAGAAAAAAACAAAACACAAGTTATATATGAAGACTATACTCTACATTCACGGCTACCGCTCGGACAGCCACGCCCGCAAGGCAAAGGAATTGAAAGAAATGTTTCCTGAATGCAAGGTTGTTGTACCTGATTTGGCCTATAACCACTACACGGCGCAGGAGATGGCGGCACAGATAAAGGATATTGTAGTGCGCGAGCAGGTGGATATGATCGTAGGCAGCAGCCTCGGCGGTTTTTTTGCCCTGTGTGCCACCCAATGGTTTGAGGGACCGGTGTGGGGTATTAATCCTGCCATTCATCCGGTGGAGCAGTTCAACAAGCACATCGTGCCGAAACTGCAGAAACGCTCACCGCAGCTGATGCCAATAGCAATGAAGAACCTGGAGTCTTACCAGAAATGTGAGGACGAGGTGTTTGCCAAATTGCCCAAAAGAGAGCATCAGATCAATCTGGCACTCTGCACTGACGACGAAACTCTGGGCGACCACAAGGACACCGTTGCCGCATTCCCCAATGCCGATCAGGTAGTGTGGCAGGACAACAGCGGCCACCACTGCACCCGTTTCCCCGAACTGAAAGAGTTTTTGCAGCGGTCACTCGACGGAATTAAATAAATCTGTCCGCATGGAGTGAGAGATCGAACGACAAGGATGCTATACTCCTTGCTCAGCTTGAATGTTTTGTTGCCGGAGCTGGTGTTCGGTCGAACATTTGAGCACTTCTTTATTTTTATAAACGCAGGTTTGAGCCTGCCACACCAAAACAACAAAAACAGGTGGACAACGACGAAATTATAAATTCCAGCGACGACGGAATGAATGAGGAGCATATCTCTTCATTGGGATATGTGCCTGCGCAAGACGACGGGCAGAAACAAGGTGAGGGCTCAACTATATCGTTGGGCGGCATGTTTCGCGACTATTGGATCGACTATGCGTCGGAGGTTATCCTCGACCGCTCTGTGCCAGACATCAACGATGGCCTGAAACCTGTACAGAGACGCATCCTGCACTCAATGGACGAGATGGATGACGGACGCATGAACAAGGTTCAGAGCATTGTGGGACACACAATGATGTATCATCCACACGGCGACCAGTCGATAAAGGATGCGCTTGTCAACATGGGACAGAAAGACTTGCTGATTGACTGTCAGGGTAACTGGGGAAATGTGCTCACGGGTGAGGATGCGGCTGCCGGACGTTATATAGAAGCTCGACTCTCAAAGTTTGCAAAAGAAGTGGTTTTCAATAAGAAAACAACTCGATGGACGCCCAGTTACGATGGCCGCAACCAAGAACCGATAACTCTGCCGATAAAGTTTCCGCTCCTGCTTGCGCAGGGAACAAAGGGCATTGCTGTAACTCTTACGTCGGTTATACTGCCATACAATTTTTGCGAGCTGATGAAGGCAAGCATCAACATACTGCGTGACGAACCGTTCGAGATTTTCCCCGACTTTCCTACGGGGGGCTTGATTGACGTGTCGCGCTACAACGACGGTGCTTTAGGCGGACGTCTTCGCATACGGGCCAAGATGCACTACGACGAAAAACGCAAGGCGATAGTTATAACCGAGATACCCTATTCCGTTACCACTGGTGCCTTGAAAGAGAGCATAGTCAGTGCTTTCGAGAAAGGCAAGTTCAAGATGAAGAAAGTTGAGGACTATACGGCCGAGCAGGCCGAAGTGGTAGTGTTTCTCCCTGGTGGCGTTTCGCCAGACCAGACCATCGACGCGCTGTACGCTTTCACCCTCTGTCAGATACCTTTCTCTCCCCAAACCTGTGTGATTATCGACAATAAGCCCGTTTTCACCACTGCTTCGGAGATCTTGCGCCACTCCACATTTCGCACTCGCGACTTGTTGCGTCAGGAGCTGGAAATACAGCTCGAAGAACTGAACGAACGGTGGTACTGGGTTTCGCTCGAGAAAATATTCTTCGAGAAGGGCATATACAAGAAGATGGAAAAACGCGATAGCGTTGACTTTGATGAGCAGGTTGACGATATGCTCAAGGCTTTCGGACCGTACAGAAAAAAACTTAAACGTGAAGTTTTGCGTGAAGACGTGCTGAAGTTGACCGAAAAACCAGTAAAAAAAATCTCGAAGTTCGACATAAAGAAAGCCGAGGACGAAATCGAGGATATTGAGATGAACATCGATGAGGTGAACAATCATCTTGCTCACCTTACGGATTATGCGATTTCGTACTTCAGCCACATACTTGAAAAATACGGCAAAGGACGCGAGCGCAAGACCGAAATACGCAACTTTGAAGACATACAAGCTGCCACGGTGGCTGTAGCCAATGAAAAATTGTTTGTTAACCGAACGACGGGTTTTGCCGGCTACGGCCTAAAGAAAGAGGATGGAGTGGAGTTTGTGTGCGAATGCTCCAATATGGACGACATCATTGTTTTTCGCCGCGACGGAACTATGATGGTGACAAAAGTGCAGGACAAATGCTTTGTCGGCTCGAAGGATTGCACCGACATAGTTTTCATATCTGTGTTCCGCAAGCGCGACGAACGAACCGTCTACAATATGGTTTATCGCGACGGGTCGGCTGGTTACATTTTTGTGAAGCGTTTCTCGGTTACCGGCATTACGCGCGACAAGGAATATGACCTCACCAAGGGTACAAAAAACTCAAAAATACTCTATTTCACAGCCAACCCAAACGGAGAGGCCGAGGTTATCACCATTCACCACGTAAGCAAGCCTAAACTTAAAAAGACCAGTTTTGACTTCGACTTCGCGTCGCTTGCGATAAAGGGAAGACAGGCGATGGGCAACATACTAACCCGAAATGCCGTGCGCAACATAAACAAGGTAGGCGAAGGAGTCTCCACACTCGGTGCCCGCAAGATTTGGTTCGACGCGAGTGTGAAGCGGCTCAACGTGAACGAAGCCGGGCGGCTTCTCGGCGAGTTCAAAGGTGCCGACAAGATATTCACCCTTATGCAGTCGGGCACATTCCGCAACACTTCTTACGATCTTTCGAACCACTACGACGATGACCTGATGGAGATTCGCAAATACAACCGCCACAACATTGTCACCGTAGTATATAAGGATGCGGAAAACGGCAGTTACTACATCAAGCGTTTCTCGGTCGAGGATGCTACTGAAAAAAAACAGCCATACCTTGAAGAGGGTAGTGGCAACACGATGGTAACCTATACGATGGACACGCTGCCGCGTTTGGAGATTGTGTACGACGAAAGTTCGGGTAAAAAGGTGGAATCCGAGATAATCGATGTCTATGATTTTATAGCCGTAAAAGGCCATAAGGCTAAAGGCAAACGTTTGACAACCGCCGAGGTGAGTGAATTTCGCTGGCTCGACCCCTTGCCGGAACCGGAATACGAAGAGGATTCCGACGACGAAAACTCTTCAGCACCCGACGACAGTGACCGTATGGGCTACGCCGAGGGAACGCAGGCCGAACTGTTTTGAATTCCATTATCCGCAATGCTCTATCAGGCATTTTACAAAAGAAGAAATAACATTGGCTCAGTAACCTTTAAATGCGTATTCTTGTAGTTCTGCCCCGTTTTCCGTATCCCCTCGACAAGGGAGACAAGCTTCGCGCTTTCCACCAAATGCGCTTGATGGCACGGCGACATGAGATTTACCTCTTTTGCACTTCGCACACCGCACCGAAACAGTCGGAAATGGAGCGGGTGATGCAGTTCTGCAAAGAAATACGTGTGGTAAAGATATCGAGAATGAGGTCTTATTTTAATGCCGCATGGTCGTATATGCATGGAGGGTCGTTGCAGCTTGGCTACTGGAATTCACGGAAAACACGCGAAGCATTCGCCGAATTTGAGCGGCGGGTACGTCCCGATGCACTTTATTGCCAGATGGTGCGCACAATGCCTTGGGTTGCCGACTCGAAGACCTACAAGGTGCTTGACTTTCAAGACGCCCTTTCGCTCAACACACACCGCCGTTCCATACGTGAGTTCGGCTGGTGGAAGGGCATACTCGAAGAAGAGGCGCGCAGGCTCGAATCCGTAGAACATGAAGCCCTGGAAATGTTCGACCGGCTCGCCGTAATCTCGAAAGTCGACCGTAGTGCCATTGTCCTCGGTATCCAAAAGAAACGAAGGCACCGAAAGAAGATTGTCAATTTGTCGCAAAGCATTCGAGCCAGAAAACGTGCACGCAGAAAAAAACTCCTCATTGCAAAGCCGATGATGGACAGAATTGCCATTGTCCCCAATGGTATCGATACGGAATATTACAGCAGGGAGGCAATCAAACACATTGTTTCGAACGGATCTGTTGCTGCCACCGACATACTTTTCTGCGGCAATATGCAATACGAGCCTAATGTCACCGCTGCCACATTTCTTGTAGAGCGGATAATGCCCAATGTGTGGAGGGAGTTGCCCGACGTGCGTGTTACGATTGCCGGTGCAAACCCAACGAGGGCGGTGCGCCGTTTGGCTGGGAAACGTGTGAACGTCACAGGACGGGTTGCCGATATGCGCCCTTACTACGCTTCTGCACGGATTTTTGTTGCCCCAATGCTGTCTGGATCTGGCTTGCAGAACAAACTGCTCGAAGCCATGTCGATGGGGGTGGCCTGCATCACATCGCCAATTGCAAATAATTCTTTGGAAGCAAAACAAAATGAGGAAATCCTGGTTTGCAAGCGTACGCATGAGACGGTCGAACAGATTGTGAGGTTGCTCACCGACGACAGCCTGCGGCAAAGCTTTGCATCCAAAGGCCGCGAATTTGTGAAAAGGGTCTATAACTGGGAAACGAGCGGGATCCTTGAGCTGTTTGAAAGGGAGCCAGCAAGACAGACGGACAGTGACAACATGTAAGTGTGATTTTTTATGTGGAAACCCAATAAAGGAAAGTGGAAGGACGGCATAGGAACATGGGAGGCCGAGAATCTTAAACGCCCCACGCCGCAACAACGCAACACTTTTGAGAACACGCCAGTGGTTGAGAAGGCAATTCTTGTTGCCGTATGTCCGTTCGGCACGAGAATGGAATATACCGAGGAGTGTCTTGCCGAGCTGGAATTCCTGTTGCGAACTGCCGGAGGTGAAGCCGTCAAGACTGTGATACAGAAACTTGATCGGCCCGACACGCGAACATATATCGGGAGCGGAAAGATTGAAGAGGTTATGGGCTACAAGGATGTGTTGGATGCTGATATACTTGTGTTCGACGACGAACTCTCGCCGGCACAGTTGCGCAATTTGGAACGCACGTTCAACTGTCGGATACTTGACCGTACCACTCTGATTCTCGATATCTTTGCCAAGCATGCGCGCACCTCGACAGCCAAAACCCAGGTTGAGCTTGCTCAATTGCAGTATATGCTGCCGCGCCTCACACGAATGTGGACACACCTCGAACGGCAAAGGGGCGGCATAGGCATGCGTGGACCAGGCGAAACCCAAATTGAGACCGACCGTCGTCTTATAACCGAAAAAATAAGTCTGCTCAAGGAACGTCTGCGCGATATCGACAAGCAGAAGACTCAACAGCGAAAAAACCGTGAAAGCCTTGTGCGAGTGGCTCTCGTGGGCTACACCAACGTTGGCAAGTCAACCCTTATGAACCTGTTGAGCAAAAGTGATGTCGCCGCCGAGAACAAGCTTTTCGCAACACTCGATACCACTGTGCGCAAGGTTGTAATCGATAATCTGCCGTTTCTGCTGACCGACACGGTTGGTTTTATACGTAAGCTGCCGCACGGTTTGGTTGAGTCGTTCAAATCAACGCTCGACGAGGTACGAGAGGCTGACCTGCTTATGCATATAATCGATATATCGCACCCTAATCATGAGGAGCAGGTTGAATCCGTGAACCGCACACTCGACGAAATCGGCTGTGCCGACAAACCCACCATAATGGTATTCAACAAAATCGATGCCTACACCTTCACCCCCAAGGAAGAGGACGACCTCACGCCTATGACAAGGGCCAACTGGACGTTGGACATGCTGAAAGAAACCTGGATGGCCAAAAACCATGACCACCAGACTGTTTTCATTTCAGCGGCCAGCAAGGAGAATGTCGACAATCTCCGTGCAATGATGTATGACTCCATAAAGCGTATCCACGCCATACGCTACCCATATAACAATTTCCTTTATTAATTTGTGATGGGTAAAGTGAAAACAACAGGAAAAAAGTCAGGTGATAAACCGAGCGTGAGAAGGTCGAAAAAAAACGGCGGTTCACGGTGGAAGGCGCTTCCTTGGTGGCGGAAGATTTTGCGACTGCTATGGGTTGTGCCGTTGGCCGTGTGGTTGTTTTCGATTTTGCTTGTCGTGGCCTATAAATGGATAAACCCACCGTTCACGCCGTTGATGGTGAAACGGTTCAACCAGCAGCTTTTCCAGAAGAACCGTCCGGTCAATTTCGAACGTAAATACGTTAAAATCGACAGCATTTCGCACTATATGGTGGATTGTGTGGTCTCCTCCGAGGATCAGCTGTTCATGTATCATAACGGGTTCGACGTGAAACAGCTGAAACAGGCATACTTGGAAAGCAGGCACGGACACCGTATGCGCGGCGGCAGCACCATTTCGATGCAGACCGCCAAGAACACTTTTTTGCCCTTTAACCGAAAAATGTGGCGTAAAGCCTTGGAAGGCTATTATACACAACTGATTGAGTGGATATGGGGCAAGAAACGAATCATGGAGGTTTATCTCAATATTATAGAGTTTGGCGACGGAATATATGGGGTCGAGGCGGCAAGTCTGCACTACTACGGTAAACATGCCAGTGAGTTGACGCGCCATGAGGCTGCCGAACTGGCCGTGAGCCTGCCTGGGCCACTGTGGCGCAACCCCGCCAAGCCGTCGGCCTATTTCCGCAAGAGAACAAAGGCGATTGAAACACGATCGAGACAGAACGGACGTGTGAATCTCGATGCCCGGAAAGAAGACCTTAACCCGAAATACCGGAATCAGGAAAATATCATTGACTTCCTGAAATGGTATCGGAAGCATAAAAAGGTCAAGTAAACATTTGGCAGTGAACGAAAACACGGTCATACTGAAACGATGGCGCGAAATGGAACGCGAGTTTGAGACGCACCTGCGGCTTGAACGCGGTTTCTCGACCAATACGGTTGCAGCGTATTTGAGCGATTTGGGGCATCTGGAACGTTATGCTGTGGAACATGGCGTCTCGCCCGAGTCGATAACCGCAGGCGATATCGAAAACCTACTTGCCCAGCTTAACAGGCTCGACATAGCGGCTACGACACAGAGCCGGTTCGTTTCTGCATTTCGCTCCTTCTACCGTATGCTGATACTCGACGACACGATCAAGGAGAATCCAGCCGAGTTTGTGATCCTGCCTAAGCGTCCGCAACACTTGCCCGACGTGCTCACCAACGACGATGTAGATGCGATACAGAGCACATTCGACCGTTCCACAGTCGATGGCGAACGAAACTATGTGATTGTTGAGGTGCTGTACGGCTGCGGTCTGCGTGTGAGTGAGCTGGTGACACTTAAGCTGGCGGACATATACGAACAGGAAGAGTGCCTGCGGGTTATTGGCAAGGGTGACAAAGAAAGGTGGGTGCCGATCAACAGCCGTGCACTTGCATTGCTGATGACCTATATCCACAATGTCCGCTCGTGCCAAACGGTGAGGCATGGCGAGGAAAAGTATATATTCATCAGTCGATTGGGAAGACACCTTTCTCGCAACTTTGTATTTATGTTTCTGCGGGATGCCGTGACGAAGGCTGGCATAGAAAAGCATGTTTCGCCCCACAGCCTGCGACACAGTTTTGCCACCGAGTTGGTGAACGGCGGAGCCGACCTGCGGGCCGTGCAGGAAATGCTGGGACACGCCAAGATTGCCACCACTGAAATCTACACCCACTTGACTCCGCAATATCTGCGCGATACCATAGCCACTTACCATCCACATTACAGGATTAACTGAAACCCATCAGGCTCTAAGCCATCTATTCCTTGCATAAAAACGCTATTCGTCGTCCAGACAAACATGACAGCCAAGCAAACAAACAACAGCCTTTTTCTTTTTGCGGTTGCATTTGCTCTGGGATGCGGAATCGGCACTTATGCGGAGGCAGTTTGCGGCATATCATATTGGCTTGTGCCTATTGCCGTGGTGCTCTGTATTCTGGATGTTGCCTTCCTTGTTTTTGTAAAGCTTTCTCACGGTTCGTATCGGATGATTGGCATAGTGTCGTCACTGATTGTCCCCGTGGTTTTCGGAGTGGCGTGTTACGACATAAGAAATCCCAGTAAATGGGGAAACAACTACATCTATAAGATAAGCGACAATGCCGAAACCCTTTTTGTGGCCGACATCAAGGGTGAGCCACAGCGTACATCTAAAAGGCTTAAGGCTACGGCGGATGTTGTGGCTGTGCAAAGCGGCGACAGCCTGTTGTCTACAGTTGGCAAAGCGGTTCTTTATTTCGACACGCTCGACACATGGGCTAAACCTGGTGTTCGGATTGTGGCACAAGGTGAGTTTAAGCCGTTACCATACAGTATTGGTGCGGAACATTTCCGTTACAGGCGCTATATGCAGCGCAAGGGTATTATGAGCCAGTGCTTTGTCAAAAGTGCGGAACAGATTGAGCCTCGCATCCCGTCAGCCTTTTGTGTATACCGATGGCGCAACAGATTGTCAGAGACACTAAATGCCTCGAATTTGTCGGACGAGAAATTGGGAATAGTGCGGGCATTGGTATTAGGCGACCGCGAAGCGCCGCAAGAAATCACCAAAGAGGAGTTTCGTGCGGCTGGTCTGTCGCATCTGTTGTGTGTCTCCGGTTTGCATGTAGGTATTGTGGCAGTGCTGGTGCTGCTGCTGTTTCGCCCGTTAGGGGCACGACGGCATGTGCGTATTGTACGTGGAATGGCTGAACTTGCGGCGGTATGGCTTTTTGTGACTATGACTGGAATGGCTCCTTCGACTTTACGTGCTGGAACAATGTTTTCGTTTCTCATTGTCGGAGGGCTTGTTGCCAGCCGTCCTGTATCGCTCAATGCACTGGGGCTCTCAGCCATAACGCTGCTCGTGATACGTCCGACCATGATTGCCGATATTGGCTTTCAACTCTCCTATGTGGCAGTGGCCGGAATCCTTGTTTTTTACAAACCCGTGCGTAACCTTTTGCCGATAGGCGGTAAGCGTCGTGAGACTGATATGATAGACTACGATGAGGCTGTCGAATCGTGCAAGACGAGAACCGTGCGGAGTTTTGTGGCAGTTGTGCGACACATTATTACAAGCCTGGTTACGCTGGCCTGGGAAAGTTTGGTGTTGTGTACGGTCGCGCAGGTGTGTGTAATGCCGCTGATACTTTACTATTTTCATCAGCTCACACCGTGGTTTATGATTGCCAATGTGCTGATAGTGCCGTTCGCCGGATTGTTGTTGGGTAGCATCATGCTGATGCTGGCTGTGAGTGGTTGGCCGTTGGCCTGGCAGACTGTGCAGTGTGTGGTCGATTGGGAACTCGGAGTGATATGTGAAATAACGCATCGGGTTGCAGCATTGCCAATGGCAATAATCGACAATGTGCCGTTTTCGCTTCCGATGCTGGTTGTGTCCGATTTGCTGTTGGTTGTGTCCGCAATAGCCATGCATCGGCATGCAAAAGCGTAGAGCTGTGGCGAATTACAGTATCGGGCTGATTGCCACGTTGTAGATGGAACGTGACGATTTGTCGGAAACGAAAGCCACAGTTTGGCAGTGTTCCATTATGCATCCTTCGGGCAGACTTGCTCGCAGGGTTACCTTACGGGCAGCCCCACGGGTTTTCGGACTGTCTATGTCAAATCCCCACTTGTCGGTCACCATGCCACGTAGAACGTGGTTGTGTATGTAGGCGGAATTCTCGCTTCCGTCGGGCATTCGTTGTGTGGCGACAATGGAATCTTCTATAATTAGGACTGTGAGTGTCAGGTCGTCGGCCACGTCGTCGAGCAGTTCGATATTCGTGGTGATGCTTATCTTGTCGGCTTGACTGTCGAAGTGCGACGACAGTGCAATGGCTACTGTTGCACTTTGCGTCAGAATCGCGTTAACCTTGCCGCTCAAGGCGGAAAAGTCCTGTATGACCTCGATGGAGTTGTTGTCTTTCTGTCTGTTGAGCAGTGCCGATGGCAAGGCAGCCGAGCTGCCTAAAAAGTTCAGACACCAGGCGTCTCCTTCTTCAGTACGCAGGTTGGGGCTATCGCCGATGGGAGTGCCGAAAATATTGGTTGCATGGATGGCGGTGGCTATAACTTTGTTTGAATACTGCGGCTGGGCTGTGATGTCGTGGATAGATTCGTCGGCAGTCGGGCAGTTAGTGCAGCGTGGACCTGTGTATTTCTCGATCCATACACGTTGAGTGTGGTCTGCAACTGGTTCGCCGTCTTCCCACTCGCCAACGGAGCCGGAATAAACTGTGTAGGTGCCGTCTTCGCCGGGTTCAATCTTGTCGCAGCTTTGGGTTGAGAATACTATTGCGAGAGCTAATATTGCTCGAATGCCAGAGATTTTGATATATGAAAGTTTCATTCGGGATGAAAATTGATGGTTCGACTGTTCTAAAGTTGAAAAGCAGCTTGGAATGAAAAAGGATTATGCGATTAGAAACTTGTTGATATTGAGAATGTGAGTCCGTTTGCTGCTGGCACCTGTCGGCATACGCCTCCGATGCAGATGATGCCTTCGCGCTGTTTGCCGTAGCCCACTTGTATGCGTGTGGCCTTGTGTGTATAGCCTATCGAGATGTTGTAGTAGTTGCCTATGCCGTCCTTATAGCACCATTGGTCGCTGAGCGAGACAAACAGTTTCGAGGTGAAATTGTATTCGATAAGTCCCATAATCCAGTCGCCGCAGCGTTTGTCGTCGACAGTCTTGTCGTAGACCGAGTTGCTGCCAAGCCATTCGGCCTCGAAACGTAGCACGTGCTTGGGGTTCACCTTCCAGGTGAGGTCGGCCACCACCACGTGGTTGTTATGGATGTCGCCGGCATGTCCTTCAACAATCGGGTTGAACTTGATGAAACCGTATGTGACGGCAAGCTTTATTTTTTGTGATATTTTCTTGTTTACTTCGAAGTTTATGTCGCTGTAGTACAGTCCTTGTGGTTTGAAAAAGCTTGATGTGTAGCCGTCGGTGCCGCGACCGCCGATACGGTTTGTCTCGATGCCAGTGATGACCGATGCGTTGAGGTGCAGGTCGGTGCCATATTTGCCGCCAAGCGCGGTGCCTTTTTTTATCTTATACATCACATCGCCCTGCAACCCCATTTCGCCAGTTGACTGCGTTGCATAGGGATACATGCTCAGAAACGCGTAGGTATGCTGTTTGGTTATAGATGGAATATAGTTGATATACAGCATCTCGCCTGTCTCGCTTCGAACAGATTTGAAGCACATGTTGTCGACTCGTTTGGCCTGAATGTTGGCGCTAAGGCCGCGTTGCGA
The DNA here is from genome assembly GCA_905235855.1 of uncultured Bacteroidales bacterium. Taxonomy (GTDB): domain Bacteria; phylum Bacteroidota; class Bacteroidia; order Bacteroidales; family P3; genus Colimorpha. The sequence continues at coordinate 16,421 of CAJONE010000017.1, read as the reverse complement.
GTATCCGGCCGAGATAAACAGGGCTTGGCCTTCGCGATAGATATAGTTGTTTATGACGTTGGGGTCTTGTCCTTTTCGGGCATATTCGGCCTGAAAGTTGAAACCGCCGTGGCTCAGGTCGAGTCGCACGCTACCTGCCCCGATGTTGTGGGGCAAGTCGAGTTTGTATTCTGGATTTTCGGCCGGTATCAGTTCGTCTTTCTCGTATTTGCTCACAAAGCCGCCGCCTATGGTTATGCGTGTTTTGCTCTCGGCAAACGGTTTGATGATGCTGTTGAGGTTTAGTTCGGCGTCCACGCCGCGCACCAGACCGTCGCCCCATTCCCAATAGTAGCGTTGTTTTCCGAACACGCCTTTGAGAGTGAGTCCGTTGACGGGACGCACGGCAAGCTTGAAACCGAGAATGGCGTTGTCCATGCCGAGATAACGGTCTTCATAGGCCCGGAGAATCATGCCGTTGCCGAATTGTTCGTAGAATGTTCCGGCGGTAACCGAGAGCCAGCTGCCGTTATACGAGGCGAAATAGTTGGCAATGCCCTGCCCCTTGTATTTTGCGTTGAATCCGGGGAGTGGGTTTTGGTAGGCCTCGAAGCGGATGCCGGCCGAAAAGTTGCCGTTGGTGTACAGGATATCGGCGCGGGCGTTGAGCAGCAGACCTTCTTCGACTGAGTTGGCGCCGATAACCGTGTCGCGGCTTGATGTTTGCCCGTCAATCTGTACGTTGCCGGTAACGTGGCCGCCGAGAATGCCTTGAGAGTTAGCATAGGAGACTCCAAGGAGCAAGACCAAAAAAAACGAAAACTGTAATTGGTTAGCCGTTAGTTTCATTCTTAGTTGAGATATTGATTTGTCTTTCCGGTTTCGTTGTCATTCAGTTCGAAATCAAAAATGCTGAATTTGAGGAAACTGGTGGTTTACTTCACAAGCTTACGGACTTCTTCGATAATTTCATCCTCACTTCCGTCGACGTAGGATGTGTGTTGCCAGACGATTTCGCCATTGCCGTTGATAATGAATGTATGGGGTACGTTAACTACATTCATGGCACGTTTAAAGTCTTGGTTTTGATCCAGATATACTTCATAGGGCCAATCGTTGCCGTCAACATGCGGTTTCACACGCGATGCCGAGCGCGCATCGTCGATAGATATGGCCACCAGCTTGACGCCGGTTTCCTCTTGCCAATCCTCGTAGACTTCGCGGATGGCGTTAAGTTCTTTGTTGCATGGTTTGCACCATGTGGCCCAAAAACTTACGATGATAGGTTTGCCGTCGTTTTGAATTGCCGACGATTGCACCGACTGGCCGTCGAGACTTTTCAGTGTCACGTTGTCGGGCAGTTTGGCGTTTTGTGCGAAAGCGAGAGCCGATGCCACAGTTAGGACAATGGTCAGAAGAACACGTTTCATGGGTTTGATTTTAGGTTATTTATGTACTTTTTAAAAGTTTAGTATATCCAAGAGTTCTGTTATTGCGTCTTTGTAGGTTGATGGTGGGAGAGGGGAGAGGGCTTGCTTTGCGGCTGCAATGTGTTCGTTTTTTATCATAACGAGTTCATCCAACGGAGGTTTGGGGAATTCATTGTCGTCGTAATAGTCGTTTATGTCGTCCCAAAGCTGGAAAGCCATGCCGTAGTGTTCACCGAAGGCGCGCATCGACGGATCGCCAAGTTCACAACAGGCGGCCATAAGGCTGGCGGTTTTGCGGCGCAGGATATCGTAGTAGGTTTCCCGCTGCAGGGTGTGTGTCGAACATGCCTCGACAATATACTGTTGTTGGAGCACTTCGCCTTCGCTCATTTGGATGACGGTGTTGCAGACGATGTCGAAAGCGCGTTTTTCGTCCGAATCCATGAGTAGTCTCATCACCTGTGCCAGGTAGTAGTCGCCGCATAGCACGGCCAGTTGGTTGTTCCAGTGTTGTTTCACCGAACTTCGCCCGCGGCGCACAGGCGAGTTGTCGACCACATCGTCGTGCATAAGAGATGCGTTGTGTAGCATCTCCATTGCAGCGGCATAGTTTATCGTTTTGGGAGTGATTTTTCCGTCAGTGGCAGCCCCTGCCGAGAGCAATACGAGCAATATGCGCAGCTCTTTCCCTCTTTGTTCTGACACGTAGTCGTTTACGTCTTGAAGCAGCCGCACTGGGCTTTTCAGGCGCTGGGTATAAATACGGTGCACCGTTTCCAGCGGTTCGGCGACGGTTGCTTTTATGTTGTCAAGAGAGATGTTAGCCAATAGCGTTCAGGGGTTTGGGTGAGATATATTGGTGCCGTAGGTTGAGACTATCGCAATCAGTTTTTCATGCGAGTCGCGTATTTCGATGGAGTAAAGGCAGGAGCGCCGACCCTGCTTGAGGCATTTGGCGTGTGCGGTAAGGGTTCCGTCCGACACTGGCGATAGGTAGTTGATGGTGCTGTTTGCCGAGACCCAGTTGAGACCGTCGTGGTTGGCGGCAGCGGCGAAAGCAAGGTCGGCGAGAGTGAACAGTGCACCACCCATAACGCTGCCCATTGCGTTACGCAGGCAATCGGTGATTGTCATTTCGCAGCGTGCGTATTGTTTGGCCACCTCAACTATGCGAACGCCGGTTTGCTGTGTGGCGAAACGGTCGTTTGAAAACAGTTTTATGCTTTCGTCGAGAGTCATTTGGTGGAGAATGGTTCGTAGAGCGAGGCCAGCTTGTTGTAAAGTGGTTTGCTGACTTTTACCAGAGGGAGGCGTAGGGCATTGGTGAACTGGCCTTTGCTGGCGATTTCGAGCAGCGCTTTCACGCCAGCAGGGTTGCCCTCCTCGAACAGTGCGTTCATAAGTGGAAGCATTTTGTAGTGTATCTGGAGAGCTTTTCTGAAGTCGCCTTTAAGGGCGAGCGACACCATTTGCGACATTTCGGCGGGCAAAGCGTTGGCAGCAACCGAAATCACGCCGCTGGCACCGAGGGCTATCATGGGCAGCGTCAGTGCGTCGTCGCCAGAGAGAACCTGGAATGCGGCTGGTTTGCTGTGCAATATCTGCATAATTTGCTGCATATTGCCGCTTGCTTCCTTGATGGCAATGATGTTGGGGCATTCGTTGGCCAGTTGAAGGGTGGTCTCGGCAGTGATGTTGCAACCGGTGCGTCCGGGTACGTTGTAGATTACCACGGGCACGGGTGATGTTTCGGCTATGATTTTGAAATGCTGGGCAATGCCGCGCTGTTGGGGTTTGTTGTAGTATGGAGCGACGGTGAGTATGCCGCTTATGCCGTCGAAGTTTGTGCTGTTTATGCTGTCGATCACGGCTTGGGTGTTGTTTCCGCCCATGCCAAGCATAATGGGCACGCGGTCAGCAACGGCCTCAATTACGAAATCCTGAATGGCGGCCCGCTCGCTCTCGGTCATGGTTGCGGCCTCGCTTGTGGTGCCGAGTGCAACGATGTAGTTCACGCCCGACTCGATAATGTGGTCAATGAGGTTTTCAAGACGTGAGAAGTCTATTGTCGACTGTTTGCGGAAGGGGGTGACAAGCGCTACGCCGGTTCCAGTGAAAAGTCCTTTCATTTGTGGATTGGTTGGGTGTTTATTTGGTGGGTATAGAGATTAGATGTTTTATTTTTTCACCATTTGCAGGTAGTTGCATACGTTCTCGAAAAAGGCGGGATAGTCGACCGGGGCGTTTCCGTGTATGGTTAGGTCGTAGATGTCTAATGTGGATTTGTCGGTGTGTAGGCTGTCGTCGATGTATGTGATGTTTAGGTCGGTGTCGGTTATGAGAGCGATATACTGCGAGAAGAACGAGTCGCCGCCGGTTGTGTCGATCAGTATGTCGTAGTGGCGTGCGAGGAAGTTTTCGGTCGTGCTTTCGCGCGGGATGCCCCAGAAGTCGAAATCTTCTTTCTGATGGCATAAAGTGGTGTGTGCGTGGGTTATTATGTAGTTCAGTTCGTAGCCGTCGGGCAGGTCGCAGATCATGTAGACGCGTCGGTTGGACTGCTCCAGTTCCTGCACGATGGCGTAGAGATATTTCCACGACAACTCGTCGCCGATGTGGAAAACGATGCCTATGGTTCGCACGTGGTCCATGTTTTTTATCTCACGCAGACGAGTGCGTTTGTGTAGGCTTTTAAGCAGATGGTTTTGTCTTATTTTCTTGAATGCTTGGAGCATTGGCTTGTGTCGGTGAGAGAAAAGTCAATCAATATAACGTGGCCGGTAGGCTTTTTATTGTCTGGAGTATGGTTATATTGTCAGGTCAAGTTCGGGGTCTTTCACAAGTTTGAACGACTTGCGGTGGTGAGGGGAGACACCGAGGCGATTGATGGCTTGGTAGTGGTCGGCTGTAGGATAGCCTTTGTTTTTGGCCCACCCATAGCCAGGACATTGGGTGTCGAGTTCTGCCATATAGTCGTCGCGATAGGTTTTTGCGAGTATCGATGCTGCTGCAATGGACATGTATTTGCCGTCGCCTTTGACGATGCAGGCGAATGGGATGGATGTCTCGTTGTAGAAGCGGTTGCCGTCGATGAGCAGGAATTGTGGTTTGGCGGTGAGGGACTTGACGGCAAGATTCATTGCGTGAAACGAAGCCCGCAGTATGTTCATTTTGTCGATGTTCTGTGCGTCTACGCTTGCCACTGCCCATGCGACGGCTTCGCGTTCTATTACCTCGCGAAGTTGGTATCGCTGGCGGGCAGTCAGCTTTTTCGAGTCGTTGAGCGTGCTGTTTTTGAATCCGTTGGGCAGTATGACGGCCGCTGCAAACACTGCTCCGGCCAGACAGCCACGTCCAGCTTCGTCGCAGCCGCATTCAACCATATCTTCATTAAGGGCAGCTTTCAGCATTACAGGTAGGAATAGAGACTCAAAAAGAACAGTATTGCCATGGCGATGTCGTAAATCCACAGTCTGCGCTTTCGTCCGAGCAGGCAGATGCTTCCGGCAGTTGCCACGGTTATGGCGAACGGTTGCGCGTTTATCGGCATAAGTTTTGTATAGAACAGGGAGAAAAGGCTGTAGACAAGCATACTGACGATGACCAGACCGTGCCTACGTTGTGCAATGGTGTTTCGATACAAGCCGCTAACCGAGCTTATGGTGCAGTATATTGCCATAATGGCGAACAGTGCCGTCTCGGCAATTGCGAGTGTCTCGGTATCGCAGAATATGTGCAGTTCACCGATTGAGCTGACGGCGTAGTTTGTGGCAATGTCCATTCGGTCGATGAGAAACAGAATTGTGGCCACGATAATAATCAGGGCGAGGAAACCGAGCAGTGCCACGCTCCATTCGCGCCCTTTATACACCTTGTAGGAGAGCAGGCCGGCTATGATGGGCAGGGCTGCAAACAAGGCAGGCAACCATGTCATCACGGCCATCGAAAACCACATGGTGGTGTTGAAGATGCAGTTTTCCGGCACTATCAGGCTTTCTTTCGGCATCAGCGAATTCAGGGACAAGAGTAGCCACAGGTTGGTCAGAAGGGCTGGGGAAAGCCCATATGTCTCAACTCCTACACCCATTAGCATGACATACAGCAAGGTTGGCATTAGTGAGTTGAGGGGGATTAACCCTTTGTTGTACAGCAGGCGGTTGAGCAAATAACCTTCGGTAAGGGTCAGTAGCAAGGCAAGAATGGCTGCGATGAGCGGCGAGCCTGACAAAATTTTGTGAAGCAAAAGGTATATTGGACCGCAGGTTGCGTCGCAGGCCATTTCAGGCGGCGTGATAAGGTTTTTTCCGCAAACTGCCACCGAAACGGCCAGAATGATTACAATCTGTAGTATCCCGTTTGTTTTAAATATTCTAATCACTTTTTGCCACTTGTTCGAGTGGGCAAAGTTACAACAAAAATGCGAATATCCACAATGTAGAAAGTCACAAACCAGTTGCGTGGACTAACGGACAACAGCAAGATGTTGTGCAAGGTGGCAAAATTTGCCAAGATATAGTGAACGATATAACTTTCTGCGGCACCCTAAACTCCATTCTACAGATGCGCAGCGATAGTTTAAGGATGGAATAGTTATGTACAAAATCCCCAAATCTTTTTAATCAAAATTGCACAGAATCCTTAAATCCGATAGTACATAGTGAAAGGTGATCGCGCATGCGTTCACTCACATGTGCAATCGCGACCTATGGTTACGAAAAATCTGATTTGTTGTTGGGGCAAGAGAGGCGTGTAATCTATAGTTGCCGCAGGACTTCATCGTCTCTCATAATTCTTGGAAGTATTGTCTGCCCAATCTTCATTTGTTTGGACTGACTGAATGTGGTTTTGCGTCTGATTTTACCAATATGTATTTGGCGTTGTAGCAACAATCTACTGATTCTTTTCGGTTCGAGAGGCTGCAAGATAGTGGATAAGCAGAGTGAATATGCCGACAGTTATGGAGGCATCGGCTATGTTGAATATGGCGTTGAAGAACTCGTAGTAGCTGCCGCCTACAAAAGGCATCCATTCGGGCCAACGGAAGTGGAAGAGCGGGAAATAGAACATGTCGACCACACGACCGTATAGGAACGGTGCATAGCCGCCCTCGGTCGGGAAAAGCCGTGCCACACTAAAGTAGCTTTCGCTAAAAACGAGTCCGTAGAAACAGCAGTCGATGAGATTGCCCACAGCACCGACGAAAATCAGCGCCAAGGAGACGATGAGCAGTGTTTTGGCACCCTTGCGGATATAATGGACTATTGCCCACATCACCGCAGCGGAAGCGACGATACGGAAAAGGGTGAGCAGCAGTTTGCCCACACTGCCACCGAAAGCCATGCCGAAAGCCATGCCGACGTTTTCGACGAAATGCAGGCGACACCATGAGCCAATCAAAGGGATCTCCTCGCCTATCTGCATGTGGGTTTTGACCCAAATTTTGAGAGACTGGTCGGCAATAAGGATTACGGATATGACGATGGCTACTATAAGCGACTGTTTCTTAACTTTTGTCATAAGTTGTTTGCTTTATTGGTTGGATTATTTTTATTCATTATTCTCGGTCGGTCAGCGGACCGCGTTGGCTGTCCGTTGCTCGACTTGGATGCAGAGTTCGTCGTACCAATCTTGCCCGAAACGGCGTATCAGAGGTTCTTTTAGATATTTGTAGAGCGGCTGCCCCGTTTCGCGGCCCTTGCAGACAGCTGTCCGGCAGATGTCCCACTCGTGATAGTTGAGAGCTGTAAACTCACCGTAGTCGTCGACCCGAATGGGGTAAAGGTGGCAAGAGACGGGTTTGGGGAAGTCCACATTGCCGTCGCGGAATGCCTTTTCGATGGCGCATAGAGCCGTGTCGCCATCCCATGTCACATAGGCGCACTCGCGTCCGTCGACAAGAGGCGTGCATGGTTCGCCGGCGTTGTCGTCGACGGCTACGCCCTGTTGCTCGACTGCCCTACGCCCTGCCTCGGTCATATACTGTGCCACCGTCGGGTAGATACGCTCCAACACCGGCACCTCACTCACGTCGAGTGGTGCGCCTGAATCCCCTTCGACACAACACTGCCCTTTGCAGTGCGCAAGGTCGCAGCAGAAGCATCGGTCGGCAATATTTTCGGAAATGATACAGTTAGCAACAATTAGCATTTTTATGATAGGTTGATATGTTGTGAAATCGTAGTTGGCAGAATAATTGGATTTATATGAGCTGGCAGAGTTGAGGCATCATGTCGAGGAGATAGAGAGTAAACTGTTCATTTTATCGGCGAGGACATCCGAGAGTCTGAATTTGGACTCGACGGTCCAGCCGGCCACATGAGGCGAGAGAACCGTACGGTCGGAATTTTTGAGCCAGCGCAGGGCTTCTGGTTCGGTATCGGCAAAGATGCCGTCGGTTTGCATATCCTCGTATTCTATCACATCAAGAGCCGCGCCGGTCACGGTGCCCTGCTTCATGGCATTGACCAAAGCTGCGGTATCGATAACGGCACCCCTCGAAGTGTTAATCAGACAGAAAGGCTTGACGAAAGAAGATAGGAAAGCGCCGTCGACCATATATCTGGTTTCATCGGTGAGTGGAACGTGAAGCGAAAGCACATCGGCCCGCGCCATAAGCTCGGACAACTCGACCTCGGCAACCCATTCGTTGCCGAAGCGATGCTTGTATTTGTCGAATGCCAGCACAGTGCACTCGAAGCCGCGTAGCCGTTTGGCGAAGGCCTGGCCCATGTTGCCGTAGCCAATGATGCCGATTGTGCGCCCCTTGATTTCCAGACCGCGGTTTGGCTCGCGACGCCATATACCGGCGCGCACCTCTCGGTCGGCACGTGCAATATTGTCGAACAAGGCCAGCAAAAGGCCAACCGTGTGTTCGCCAACTGCGTCGCGGTTGCCTTCGGGCGAGTTGAGGCAACAAATACCGCGAGCCTCAGCATATTGAGTGTCGATGATTTCCATACCCGCCCCCACGCGTCCGATGCAGCGCAATCGGGTGGAGGCGTCGATAACAGTTTTGTCGACGGTTAGTTTGCTGCGCACGACCAGAGCATCGTAGTCCGAAATCACGGCCAGCAGTTTTTCGCGCGACATGGCGGTGTCGGTTACCACCTCATGGCCTGCACGACGGAGTTTGTCGGCGAGAATGGGATGAACGTCGTCAATTATGAGTATTCGTGCCATTTGAATCTGTCATCAAACTATTCAGAATTAGCGTTTTTGAAAGTGAGAACCGTCACAGACTTGGCCGCGAAAATACCGATACCGCCTACGATGTTGCACTGCACTTGGACGGGTTCGGTCAAGAAAAAGTCGCCGTCGTCTTGCTTGGAGCGCGAAATCTCATACAGGTATGCCTCGCGCGAAAGAGACTCGACACGCAAAAGGTAATATCTAATAATGCCAGAGCCGTCCTTTTCGTATTCATAGTCGTATTGGATGTTTTCTTCGGCCACGAGGTTGATTTCGCGCGTTTGCGCATCGAATAGCTCGTCGGTGAAATAGAGCTGCCAGAAAATCTCATCGCCGTCTAACGAGATGTTGAGCGAGGAGGCATCAGACGTAAGCGCGGCATCGCTGCACGAGAAGTAGATGTTAGTAGTGTCAACCACAGTGTCGCAGCCAACGGCGCCGGCATCGTCGGGAAGCACATAATGACCATTGCTGTCGTAGTAGTGTATCATGGTATCGACAGCCAGCAGCGAAACACGATAGTAGTTACGCTCGCCCGGACGGTCTGAGAGCGAGAAACGGAGGTTGCGCCCCGACACCCCTTTCGACACAGCCTGGGGGCGGAATGGCACTCGCGTCGATGCAGTCAGCACGGTGTCGGATTGGGGAATACGCAGTACAAGAGACAGAGAATCGCCCTGCTGCACGGTGTAAGGGACGTTATAGCGGCTGCCGTTGTAGACACCGGCATAAGAGTTTCCGTTGGCGGCCACAGAGACCGTGGCGTGAGCAACTGGCCTGAAATCACCGCCAGCGAGAAAGAAACGGCTGTAGGTCACACGCAAAGAGATTGTGGTGTCGGGTTCCGGAACGGAGGTCACTACAATAACAGGCGACTGCTCCTCGCCACGGAAGTCGACAGCCTTCTCGCACGAAACGGATGCCCAAAGACCGACAATGGCCAAAAGACCAACTCCGAAAATTCTGTATGATGCTTGTTTCATAATATCATTGTCATTTCACTGCACGGTGTTCAACAAAATCCGCAAATTTGACATTTAAAACCTGAACGTATAGGATATCGAAGGGATTATCGGGAATACGGACAACTGAATCAGCGACGAAGGATAAATCTGGCCCGTGGCACTGTTGGTCGAAACCCTTCCATCACGCTTGTAGAGCAGGAACGGATTCTTGTGGTTGTAGAGATTATATACACTGACGTTGATTGTGCGGTCGCCGTGTTTCAGTTTTTTGTGGAAGTTCACACTGGCGTCCATACGGTGGTAGGCCGGCATGCGGTAGTTGTTTCTCGCCTCTATATAGGAGACCGCCTCACCGTTTTCGCCCTCATACTCCTGCAAGCCGAGGGTTGCCATGTTGCCGGTGCTGTAGACCCAGGTGAGCGACGCGTCGATGCGATTGCTGAACTTGTACATCAACACAATGGAGATGTCGTGCCGCCTGTCGTATTTTGCTGGGAAACGTTTGCCACCGTTTATTTCCTGCCCCTCGCGATTGAATATGCGGTCAGAGTGGCTCCACGTGTAGCCTACCCAGCCAGTGAATTTGCCGATATTGCGCTGCACCAGAAACTCGATGCCGTATGACCAGCCCTCGCCAAGGCAGACCTTGTCCTCCCAGCCGACCGAGCTTCCCCAAAACGAGGCTCCGTCGCGATATTCCATAAGGTTGTTCATGTGTTTGTAGTAGCCCTCGACCGAAAAGTCGGCGATGCCGCTCCAACTATACATCGCGCCAACAGCCACCTGGTGAGCCTGCATCGGTTTGATACGAGCGGTGACCGGCACCCAGAGGTCGGTTGGCAGACTTACCGACGAATTCGAAAGCAGGTGCATATATTGCGTCATCCATGCGTAGCCCACCTTAAACGAAAGGTCGGGCGTGACGAGGAAGCGCCCGCTCAAACGCGGCTGCACAGCTCCGTAGGGTTTGCCCTGCACAAGAAAGCCGCTGAAATTCAAGCCGCCATTGATTTTAACCGCCTCGGTGATGCTCCAGTCGTCTTCGACATACAGGTTCAATTCCTCAGCGTGCACAAGACTTTGGCCAATAATCGTGTCGAGGTTGAAACGGGTTTCGACTCCGTTGCTGTTCTCGTACATGTCGACCTTGGCTCCGCTCACCTCCGGACGGAAAATGTGGTGGATAAAGCTTGACCCAAACTTCACATTGTGACTTGATGTGGGTGCATAGTCAAAGTCGACACGGGCAGAAATATCGTGAATGCCAGAGTTGTAACTCATTCCGGCCTCGTACTTGCTTATGTCGGTACCGTCGCTATACTCGTCCTGCATAGTGAGGCTTATCTTGTTGCGGTAATGGGTATAGGCCAGTGTGGCATTCATGAACATCCTTGGATTTATGACATAGTTCCAGCGCACCGAACCTACGATGTTGCCCCAGCTATAGCGAAGTTTCATGTGTTCGTTGAAACCAGTGTTGCCGTATAACACCGATTCTTTGGTCTTGAAGCGTGCATAGAGCACATCGTCGCCCATATAAAATGAGGCGTAGAGGCGGCTACGGTCCGAGAACTTGTGGGTAAGCTTGGCGTTTGCGTCGAAAAAATAGTAACCCGCATTGGTCTGCATATCCGATGCAGCCGAGACAATACCCATCAGCGGCTGCGACAGCAGGTCGAAATATGTGCGCCGTCCCGACAGGCTGAACGTGGTATTCTCTTTTATGATAGGGCCCTCGACAGCCAGCTTGGCGGCCACAAGACCCACCGAAGCGAGACCGTGGTACGACTTGTCGTTGCCGTTGTTGGTAGTCACGTCAATGACACTCGAAAGCCTGCCGCTGAAGTGAGCGGGGAAACTGCCCTTGTATAGCGTCACGTTCTTTACCGCGTCGGCATTGAAAGCCGAGAAAAAACCGCCCAGGTGGTTGACATTGTAAAGAGGCACACCGTCGAGCAGAAAGAGGTTCTCGTCGGGACCACCGCCGCGGACATATATGCCGCTCGTACCCTCAGTGCCACTCTGAACGCCCGGCATCAACTGCAGCGCTTTCAGCACATCTGTTTCGCCAAACAACACCGGCACCGCCTTGATATGCTCAATCGGCACCTCAACCGCACTAATTTGCGACGACCGCAGACTGCCCACACGCTCGGCGCTAACCGTCAGTTCCTTCAACTCAACACCGGCATAGAGCTTCACGTTAAGCACAACGTCACCCGACAAAACGGTGTCGAGCTCGAACGGCGTATAGCCAACATACGACACACGCAAACTCACACTGTCCGAACCACGCAACGAGAGGCTATAGAACCCGTAGGCATTGGTAAGCACAGCTTTGCCGCTCGCACGGTCAATCACGGTGACACCGATAAGGGTCTCGCCGCTCTGCCGGTCGGTGACCACGCCGCTGACAGTTTGGGCAAGAAGGTTTAATGTGGGAAAGAAGTAGCAGAGAAACAGCAGTATTATAGCGATTGTCTTTTTCATGGAATTTCGTCGAAAACAACTACATTAGAACACATTTAGCTTATATCTTCCGCTTCCTCGTCATCGGCGGTCACAGGATCGAGCATTTTCTTGATTTTCTTTTTCCGGTTTTTCCGGCTCTCGATAGTTTCGCCTGCCACAATGCCAGTCGGAACGGCTATTATCGAATAGCCGAGAATCATAACGATAACAGATATCAGCTGACCGACGGGCGTGACGGGCGAAATGTCGCCGTAGCCGACTGTTGTCAACGTTACCACCGCCCAATATACCCCCTTGGGTATGCTCGACATCTGTGGGTTGGTGTTGCCCTCGACCGCAAACATCACGGTGCCGAGAATCACCGCCGATATAAAAACGAAAAACATGAATATCAGTATCTTCACCGCACTGCGTTTTAGTGCTTCGAGCAGCAGGTGGCTCTCCTCTACAAAACGCTCGATATGGAATATGCGGAAAATACGCAGCATACGGAGCAAACGAAGCACCGAAAGCGCTTGCGTGGCCGGCAACAGCAGACTCAAGTATGCAGGAAAAATCGAAAGAAAGTCTATTATGCCATAAAACGAGAACACATACCGCCACGGTTTTTTGAGACAGTAGATACGCAAGTAGTATTCCACCGTGAAAGCAAGCGTAAACACCCATTCGAGTATCTTCATAACCCACCACATCCACGAATTGTTGCGATGCAGACGGTCGGTGAGCGTACTGCTGTTGTTGTCTCCAATCATACTGTCGACAATGAGTAGCAAAATATTCAGGACAATCGCCACCAGAAGCCAGATGTCGAAACGTTTGCCCGCCGGCGTGTCCGACTTGAAAATGACACTGTAGATCTTTTCCTTCGAAACCCCTTTCATCCTTTTGGGGAGCAGAACGCTGAAAGTGAGCCAATGCAGAACTCCGTTGGCCATACGCAGCAGCCTGTTGCCAATCCTGCGGTACGGAATGGCGCAAATCTTGCGGCCTACGCCTCTCATTATGTTGCCTATTCTCGACATTTGCCGAATTTTAATTTATTATTACATCAACGTGCGAAAAAAGTTTACTCGCCCCGTTCGGTTTTCCTCCTGTACCACAGGACGTTACTGTTTTTCTTTCTAAACATTTCGCCAGCTACCCGTCGCACGTCCTCGGGCGACACCTTCCAATACAGCTCTGGCTCACGGTTTACCCATTCAATGTGGCCGAGCCACTCAAAGTGACACAGGGCCAAGGCCCGGTCGGAAGCCTTGTAGTGCGAAAAAACAAAGGTGGACTCGTACTTCCCTGCAACCTTGCGTAGGTCGTCGTCCGAAACGCCCTCGACCGCGAGACGTTCCAATTCATTGTCCAGCGCCCGTTCGGCATCCTCAAGGCTCGCACCGTCGTTCAGCCTGCCCGACACCACAAAAAGCCCTTCTCCTCTATCGCCTAACACATAGGCACTGATTTCGGAAAAAAGCTGACGCTCGCGCACCAAACTATTGTAAAGACGCGAACTTTTGCCATTCGAAAGAACATCGCTTATCATGTCGCACACGACAAAGTCGGCATCCGTGCGACCGCACATCGGATAGGCTTTATATAAGGCATCGGCCGGCACATCCCGTGTCACCTCCATCCGGCGCTCGCCACACTGCGGCGGCTCGGTGGCATATATTCGGTTTGCATATTGAAAAACCGCGTTTTCCGACAGGGGCAACATCCGAGCCCCCCCGCTCATACTGGATTCTGGCATCGCGAAGCGGGACACCAAGTCGAGAGCCTCTCGGCAGTCGAAATTTCCAGCAAGGGCCATAACAGCGTTTTCGGGACGGTACCACTTGTCAAAAAACGCACGCACCTCTATGAGCGATGCCTCGGCAACATGGCGAATGTCGGCTCCAATCGTACACCAGCGGTATGGACTCCGTTTGAAGCACAAAGGGCGCAGTAGCAGCATGACATCGCCATATGGCTGGTTTATATACCTTTGGTTGTATTCCTCCGTTACCACACGTTGCTGCACCGCCAGTCGCTGCTCACTCCAGTCGAGACCTCTCATTCGGTCGAACTCCAAGTCAAGAGCTTGCTCCAGATATCCCGCCGGCACCGTGATGTAATAGTTGGTGTAGTCGTTGCTTGTGAATGCATTCGACTCCCCCCCAACCGTTTCAACCACCTTGTCGTAGTCTGGATATCGAACGGTCCCGCCAAACATAAGGTGTTCGAACAAGTGTGCCAACCCCGTGCAGTCCGCGTTCTCGTCCCGTGCGCCAACAGCATACAGCGTATTGACCGTAACCATTGGCGTTTCGCTGTCGCTATGCAGCAAAAGGGTCAATCCGTTGTCAAGAGTGTATTTTTCGTATTCTATCATATAGTCCTCATCGTCTATTTTTTTGCCCACTTATTTCCTCGCAGTCTTGCATTATGCCATAGTGTTTTTCTGTACTGTAAATTGTCCATCAGCATGCCATACGTCATTTAACTACAAATTTAGGACAACGCCCATGTATAATGGCTGCAAAGTTACGCATTATAATTCATTTTTTATTTTACCTTGTGTTGCACTTCTAACTTGAAATTAGGTTTACCTTGTGTTGCACTTCTAACTTGAAATTAGGCCTTCGCAAATAACCCTACCATTCGCATCAATTGAAAAATCAAGGCTTTGAGAATTCGAGTTCATTTGGTTTAAGACAGATTCAACAGCCCTTCGAGAACCACTTAAAATAATGCTATCGACATCCGGGTCCACCAACTTCATCGGGTTCCATGCGCAGTAGTTGTAGGGAGTCAAGCTTGGATATTTGTCCGCCATTGGGTCGACCGACAGCCATATTGACAAGTCGGAATTATAGTATCTTGCCCCGAAATAGTAATATCCTGTTTCTGAGTCTTTCTCCTTGACGGAGGAATATTGGCCGAAAATTTCGCCTAGAAAAACGCTATTTTGCAGCTCGCTCTAATCCGTTTTTCTATTCAACAATTATCAATTATTATCCTTCCAAATAAATGACAATCCTTTTAATTCAGAGGAGACCATAAGTTGGTTCTCTATAAGAGGAAGTGGTATTTTTATGGTCTGCCCATTAGGATGTTTTACCTTAAAGAATAAATGCCAATCATCCTTAGAAATGTTATATACAGACCATACTTGTCCATAGGGAGTCAAATTTAGTTTGTAGATATCTCCTATGCGAATTCTATTCCCAGGATTTTCATTTTTTTCTGCAATTAAACATTCTGGATTAACAAAGAATGGAGGATGTCCTTTATGAAAACGAGCTCTTCTCAAAAGATTCATTTCTAAGCGAAGTCTTTTTGATGTTGCTTCATCTTTGAAACTAATAATAGTAAACGGCAAATTAACTGTATTATTATCGCATATTTCTGGAGCATTTGTTTTTAAAGTGTCCACGCTAATAACAGTAATCAAATAGGATAATTCCCAGTTGCGTATACTAATAATTTTGAAATCCCCCTCAAATTCGACAGGTGTCAGTTTAGATGGCACAGTATCCAATACTGAAAAATGTATTTGACTATGTCCTTCTACACTATACATTAGAAGTAGGAACAATGACAGTATTCTGTTATAGCTACTCATCTGGTCTTTATTTTACCCATTTGTCCATATTTGATTCCAAATTGTTGTATGCCACCTCGTGGCAACAATGCGGGTATAGCACCATTGTGAGCTTCCATCATTCTTGGGTTTGGCACACCCTGTTCGGCTTTTGGCACATTTGTTTGATCTCGTATTGCAATACTTCCAGATATAAAATGCTCAGATACTTCGTGCGCTACTCCTTGATCAAAATCATTTCTCTCAATTAAATCCATATCAATAAAACCGAATGATTTTGCTTTTGTCCCACCAGAATAAATAAAGGATCCTAAATTTGAACCGCCAAAAAGACAGTTGTAGTTCTCTGTTACTCCATCAATTGTTGCACTAAAGATATTCCTATCATTTCTTGCCTCTGTTTTTCCTGTGATTATCTCAACGGTGACCCGACTGCTATTAATGGCATCATATATTAGTCGTTCTTCTGCAGTTAAATCAGACCTTGTTTTATCACCAATATCCACATATAATACTCCATTTTCAGAGCGAGAAACCAACATGTTGCCTGTTTGTAATTGTGAAACAGCTCGATCAGCTTGTTCTCCTTTAATAATAACCGTATCCCCATCTGGATCAACAATCTTCATCGGATTCCAAGCGCAGTAGTTGTATGGTGACAAATTCGGGTACTTGTCAGACATCGGATCTACACTCAACCATATACTCAAGTCCGAATTATAATACCTTGCGCCGAAGTAGTAATAGCCTGTTTCTGAGTCCTTCTCCTTGCCCGTGAAAGAACAATGAAATTGATATGCGGAAATTGTCGTG
>CAJONE010000016.1 GCA_905235855.1 uncultured Bacteroidales bacterium | reverse complement strand
GTTTACCGCATTGGCTATATCGAAGAGCCCGCCGACTTCCCCGACATCGACCTGCACACACTGGTGCTGCTGCGCGGCAACACAGGATCTGAATTTAGGGTTACCGACTTTGTACGCAATCGCGATATCGCCAACCAAGCCCTGTCCGACAGCATACTGCAGCCGAGCATACGTTTCGACAACGTGCGCACACAGCTCGAACTCGATTCGTGGCTTTCGCGCGCCAAAGCCGCCACCGATGCCGTCAAAAAAGGACAACTGATTGTCAGCAAAGGCGAACCCGTATCGCAAGAAACGGCAGAGGTAATCGCCTCACTCGAACGCGAACGCAACGACCGCATGAAAAGCCAATACAGCCCAGTAGGACGCTATACGGGTCTATTCTTCCTATGCGCCATCGCACTCTTGTCGCTCTACATGTTCCTCAAAATTACCCGACACAGAATCCTTGACGACAACAAGAAAATCACCTTTGTACTGCTTGTGATTTTGATTCAGGTGGCAGCCACAGCACTGGTGCTACACGTGAACGACGATTGGATACTCATTGTGCCGCTTTGCATTGCCCCCATACTCATGCGCGTGTTCTTCGACATGCGCGTGGCACTATACATCCATTTGGCTACGGTGATTATACTTGGCAACATGGTGCCAAACCCCTTCGAGTTCATTTTCTACCAACTCGTGACAGGCATGATGAGTATCATAAGCGTGCGCAACTTTGAGCGGCGCAGCCAGTTTTTCATCGTAAGTCTTGTGATATTCGTCACCTATTCGGCCATCTACACATGCGGTGTGCTGAGCCAGTTTACCAGTTTCGACACCATCAACCCAATACGCTACCTCGTCTTCTTCCTCAACGCCCTGCTCACCTTGCTGGCCTACCCCCTTATATTCATATTCGAGCGAATGTTCGGCATGGTAACAAACCTCACCTTGATGGAAATATCGTCGACCAACACCCCAGCCCTGCGAGAGTTGAGTCGCAACGCGCCAGGCACTTTCCAGCACTCAATGCAGGTGGCCAACATCAGCGAGGACATCGTGAGCGAGATTGGCGGCAATCCGCTGCTGGCCCGCGTGGGGGCACTCTACCACGACATCGGAAAAATGAAGTCACCCCTTTTCTTCACCGAAAACCAGAGCGGCGACTTCAACCCGCACGACGAGCTGGACTATGAGGAAAGCGCACAAGTGATAACGCAACATGTGCCCGATGGTGTAGAACTTGCCCGCAAATACCGACTACCCAGTGTTGTGGTCGATTTCATACGCACTCACCACGGCACCACCTACACCGGCTATTTCTACGCAAAACAGAAAGAAACCCACCCCAACGAACCCATCGACCAGTCGGCATTCCGCTATGCAGGCCCAACCCCATTCTCGACCGAAACCGCAATCGTGATGATTGTCGACAGTGTCGAGGCTGCCTGCAAAAGCCTCAAAACCCACGACAAAGAAAACATGGACCGCCTAATCGACAGCATTATAGACGGCAAGATAAAGCAAAAGCAACTCGACAACTGCAACCTCACTTTCAACGACATAACCCGTATCCGGAAAATGCTGAAAGACAAACTTCCCAGCATCTACCACATCCGCATAGCCTACCCTGAAACGAAAACATGAAAGGCCACTCCAGCCCTATAAATAGCAAAAGAAAAGGTACATTATCATGAAAAGACAAAACAAGCGCATATTTCTCCATGTCGGCATCGTGTTGCTGATGTTTATAGTAGCCTGCGTGTATTTCAGCCCTGTGCTTAGCGGGAAAAAACTACGGCAAGGCGATATCGAGAAATTCGAATCGATGGTGAAAGAGACCAACGACTATCACGCTGCCACAGGCGACTACGCCTATTGGAACAGCGCGATGTTCAGCGGAATGCCAAGTTATCAGGTGGGCGGCAGCAAACCCGCCCAAGGCGTGCTGGTGCCGCTACGCAACACGCTCACTATGGAATACTTCGGTTGGGGACGCGACATAGGCATTATGTTTCTCTACCTGCTTGGATTCTATGTGGCGTTGGTGGCTATAGGCGTTTCGCCATGGCTTGCCCTGATCGGCGCACTCGCTTTCGGACTTGGCAGCTACAACATCATCATACTTGAGGCCGGCCATATCACAAAAGCTGCCGCCATGACCATGATTATGCCGATTTTTGCAGGCATGATACTCTGCTTCCGAAAAAAACCAGAAAAGGCCCAAAGCAAGGCTCCCGACTGGCTGTGGGGCGGTCTACTGTTCGCATTCGCCCTCTATTGCCAAATTTCGTTCAACCACATTCAGATAACCTACTACACCATTATCGGTGCACTCTGTCTGGGCACAGCACATCTGATACACGCTATCGTAAAGAAACACATTAAGGACTTTGCAATTGGAGTTGGCATTCTCCTCGCAGGATGTGTTTTTGCGGTGGGATGCAATGCAAAACTTCTCGCCACAACCCAGCAGTACGCAAAGTATACAATGCGCGGGGGCAATTCGATAACCGTAACCCCCGAAGACCTTTACCACGACGGAGAACCCGAGTCGCTATCGGGCAAAACCACCGGACTCAACATCGACTACGCTTTCAGCTGGAGCTATGGCAAGGACGAGACCTACACACTGCTTGTCCCTGGAGCCATGGGGGGCGGCAGCAGCGAAACCGTTGGCAAAGAAAGCGCCTCCTACAAGGCATTCCACCAAACCCAGATACCACTCTATTGGGGCGACCAGCCTTTCACTTCCGGCCCTGTCTATTTCGGAGCCATCGTCATATTCCTGTTCCTCGTCGGAATGATTTTGACTAAAGGTCCCGAACGCTGGTGGATTCTGGCAGCAGCCATCATTGCAATACTTATGTCGTGGGGACGCAATTTTATGCCGTTCAACGAATGGCTGTTCAACCACCTTCCCATGTACAACAAATTCCGTACTCCAAGCATGAGCCTCGTACTGGCCAATGTTGTCATGGTTCTGCTCGCTGTGCTTGGTTTGAAACAGTTGTTCTCTGACGAAGTGCCAGCAAAAAGCAAAAATATGGCACTTTACATTTCAGGAGGGGTGTCACTCCTGACGCTCATCATCGGGCTTTTTGTCTCAAACAGCCTGAATTTCACAGGGGGCGGCGACACCCAGATGGCGGCTCAATACGGCAACCAGTGGATCCAGATTCAGGACATATTCATTCAGGATCGCAAAGCCCTTTTCGTGAGAGACTCCTGGCGCAGCATCATCTTCATCGCACTGGCCTGCGCAGCATTGTGGTTCTATGTAAACAAATTGGGCAAGAACAGGTATGCCACGGCTGCAATCTGCGGCATCCTGACAGTTCTCGTCGTGTTTGACCTTTGGTGGGTGGACCGTCGATACCTCAACGAAAAGAATTTCGTAAAGGCCACCAAGGTGCATCTTACAGCTGACCCGTGGGATTACGAAATCGACAAACTGGCCGCAACCAACGGCGACGAGGACTATCGGGTGTACAACATTGCAGTCAACACCTTCAACGACAGCAAACCATCAGCATTCCATCACCAAATAGGCGGCTACAGCGCCGTGAAAATGCGTCGATATCAAGACCTTATCGACTTCTACCTGTCGCGCCACGTGAACATTGGTGTGCTGAATATGCTCAACGCCCGCTACATTGTGCTGAACAACGGGCAAGTGCAACGCAACCCCGACGCGCTGGGCAACTGCTGGCTAGTCGATGATATAAAGGCGGTTGAAAATGCCAACGATGAAATTCTGTCGCTCAACGAGTTGAACCCTGCCACAACCGCCATAGTGAACACTGCCGAATTCAAGGTGAGCGCAATCAAGGCCGACAGCAACGACCGTATCGAAGCTATCCACACAAAACCATACAACCCGAACAAAGTGAGCTACAAAAGCCACACAGCGGGCAACCGGCTGGCCGTGTTCAGCGAAATCTACTACGAACCCGACTGGTTTGCCTACATCGACGGGAAACGGGCCGACTACATCCGCGTGAACTACGTGCTTCGCGGAATCGAAATCCCAGCCGGCGACCACGAGATCGAATTCCGCAACGAAGCTCCACTGGCCAACACGTGCGATACCATAGCAATAGTCTGCTCTATTCTTTTCGTACTGCTTGCCGCAGGAGCCATAACCTTATACTATCGGAAAAACAAAAAACAACAGACAAAGGCCGCATAGCAACCCGCGTATGATAAGCGTCATAATCTGCACCTACAACCGAGAGAGGTACATTTTCAATGTTCTGAAAAGCATAGCCGACGGCGACCTGCCCCACTCAGAATTCGAAATTTTGCTGGTAGACAACAACTGCACCGACAACACTCGTGCCGAATGCGAACGGTTTGCCATTGCCTTTCCCGACATCCGCCTCACCTACCTCGTCGAATCCAACCAGGGGCTTTCGTATGCGCGCAACCGTGGCATACTCAACGCCAACGGCGACATACTTGTATATGTCGACGACGACGCCATTGTCAATCCGCAATACTTGAGTACCTATGCCGAATTCTTCGCCCGAAACGCAAACGCCGTGGCTGCTGGCGGCCCAATACTGCCCAAATACGATGGGTGCAGCGAACCACCGTGGATGAGCCACTACACTCGACAGCTCATTACCGGCAAACTTTTTCTCGGCAACACCGAACGCGCATTCCCTCCCAACGCCTTCCCCGGCGGCGGCAATGCAGCCTATCGGAAAAAAGTTTTCGACAAGGTTGGACTGTTCAACGTCGACCTCGGTCGCAAGGGCGAAAGCCTGATCGGAGCCGAAGAAAAAGACCTCTTCGACAAGATGATATCACACGGGATGAAATTCTACTATCTGCCCAATGCCATACTATACCACCTCATACCACCCAAAAAACTGACCAAAGACTATTTCGCCCGTCTCACAACCTCAATAGGCCAAAGCGAACGGATACGGACACGTGCCATTGGGAAAGCCAAATATGCGAGACGCCTAATGTCCGAACTCGTCAAATGGGCGGCATCAGCAGTGCTCTGCATAGGATACACGGTGATGCTCAAACCCGGCAAAGGATGGAAACTGATTCTGTTTCGCAAAAACGTGAGCAAAGGGTTGCTCGGATGCGCACGATAAACCACCGTCACAGGGAGACCAAATTCACACAGCGTCAAGCTGCAGCCAAATATGGTTCAACCCTGTATCGTTGTTTTTCAACAATTCGGCAGCAAGCTCACGTTTGTTCCTGCTGACCACTGCGGGGGAAACGTTGCCGTTCACATCACGCACCGCGCTTTCGGAAAAGTATGGCTTATTATACACAATTTTCAGACCATGCCTCCGAACAAACGAGCAGAAACCCTCGTATGTCATGACATGCAGGTGACGCGGACAGTCGGCAAACGGCAGCGAACGGATTCCATACTCCTTCCACGCAAACGCGCTCAACAACGGCAGCGACACAACCAGCCAACTCCCCTTATGCATAAGTTTCTTCAAACCTTCCACAAAACCGTCGGGATCGGCCACATGCTCCAGCACATGACTTAAAATCAAAACATCATAGCTTCCCCCAAGGCATTCGGCACTGCCTTTGCGTATCACCACATCGCGGCCATTCACCTTGTATGTTATGTCGTTGTCTATATACGGTTCAACCCCTCCAACGTTACGGAATCCGCATTGCGCCAATTTCAGCACAAGCCGGCCCGTGCCGCATCCAATATCAATTATCGAAGAGTCGCGCGTGAAAGCCCCGGGTACAATCCATTCGAACGAATCAGGCTGCATTGAGGTCAAAAGCCTGCCAATAAGCCCCCTGCCTTTCAGCCTATAATCTACCACAAATCGGCGCACCAAACTCCGCAGCGGACTGTTGTCGTCAGCTTGCGAGCGCGTCTGCAGCGAATAATAGCCACCCGAATAGTAGCGTCCCAGATTGTCGGGAACAGTGCGTATCTGTACAGTGCCGCAATGCGGGCACCTTACATATTCGAACTCGTCGCCCCATCCAAACCTTACCTCAGTGGCGGTGAACGACTCTGGATCCTGCAGCTCCGAGCCGCATATCCTGCAAATAAAGCTACTGCTGCTCATACTTCTTTATCAAGTCTGGGATTATACCTTCCTTTTCAATCTCGATTTTTTTCCAATAGGAGCCGTTGATTGTGTGGAGCCATTTTTCGTCGAATATCTCAACCTGATCCTGATGACGGCAGCCGCCCTCCTTGAAATTCTCCATCCGCTCACTGCAGAAGTCAATGCGGCTACGGTCAAGTTTCGAATACAGCCCTCGCCACAAGCCCCCACCAGTGTCGAGATAGTCGCGGCCATTGTAGTTCACCGGCATAAAATCGACACTGCGTCCATCAAGAAAACGATTGTCGAAAAACGAGAGTATTGCCGACAAATACCAGTATTGGCCGCGCTGCCTCAATGGTCCATAAACATGCTGCCTATCGAGAATAGCAGCGAGACTTACCGGCGCAACCGGAAACAGGTCGTGGTCTGTTATTCCGAAATAGTGGGCTCCGCGCGGCCTTACAACATACCTATACACCCAGTTCAACGCACACGCGTGTGAATAACTTCCGCCGATTTTTTTCAATCTGTTTTGGGGCAGACGTATGTAGCTTATCCCGTTTTGACGGCAATAGTCGCGAATCTCACGCGACGCGCCCGTGTCGGTTGAGTTGTCGCACACTATGTGAGTATGCTGGTCCGCGAAATATTTTTCGAGATAATGATGGTGAAGCGGTATTATGGCATAGTTGTTGAACGCAACGGTGATGATATCCGTGTGCCCGTTGCCGTCGGGCATCGGCGATATGGTGAGATTCTCCATACACCCCGCGTTGGGGCGATGCAGCATACACACGGATTCAAGCCCTCTTACAGCCATTCTGAAAAGAATTCGTTTGAGAGTCATTGCTTGAAAATTTCCGTTTTTGCCTCTGTATCAGCTATGGTTTAAGTTATCTGACACAAGCCCGTTCAGACGTTCACATAAACGTTTACCACGTCGTCGTCGTTTTCGAGGCGTTCAATCAAGGCGTTCACGTCCTCCAGCTCTTCGGGTGAAAGTTCGCGCATTGTTACTGGTATGCGCTCAAACTTGAACGACTTGATTTCGTAGCCATGGTCTTCGAGATATTTCGATATGGGGCCATAGTTTTTGAAATCGGCATATATCATTATCTCGTCCTCGTCGCGGAAAACTTCGTCGATGTCACAGTCGATGAGTTCAAGTTCCAGCTCGTCCATGTCAATTCCCTCTTTCCAAGCCACCACAAACGAACACTTGCGCTCGAAAAGGAAATCGTTCATACCCATGGTACCCAATTCACCTTTGCCTCGCACAAAAGCAGCTCTGATGTTGGCCACCGTGCGCGTGGGATTGTCGGTCGCGGTCTCTACAACAAATGCAGTACCATGAGGTCCTTTACCGTCATATACCACCTCCTTGTAGTCCGATGTGTCCTTGGATGTGGCTCGCTTTATTGCACGTTCCACGTTTTCCTTGGGCATACTCTCGTTTTTTGCGGTCTGCATAAGCAGACGCAGGCGCAGGTTGGCGGCAGGATCCGGCCCACCGGCCTTGACGGCGATTTCAATTTCCTTGCCTATTTTGGTGAACGTGCGAGCCATATTGCCCCAGCGTTTCAGTTTGCGAGCTTTACGGTATTCAAATGCCCTTCCCATAGTGTTATGTTTTAGTTTCGGGTTAAGGATTGCAAATATACGGAAAAAAGTTTTAAATTGGACAAAAACTGGCACAAAAAACGAAACTTTATACAATATATAATCGTAAAATGAGTTTTGTAGAGTAACTAAAGAAATTAGAGATGAAGCTTTCGCAATTCCGATACACCATGCCCAAAGACCTCATAGCACTGAGGCCCGCAAAGCAAAGAGACGAGTCACGTCTGATGGTGGTTCACCGCGACACAGGCGAGATTGAGCACCGTATTTTCAAGGAAATGATTGAATATTTCGAGTCCGGTGATGTGATTGTAGCCAACAACACAAAAGTGTTTCCGTCGCTCTTGATGGGCGAAAAGGAGAAAACCGGTGCAAGCATAACCGTATTCCTGCTGCGCGAACTCAACGAGGAAACACGCCTATGGGATGTGATTGTTGACCCTGCCCGCAAAATCCGTATTGGCAACAAGCTTTATTTCGGAGCCGGTGGCGACGAGCTGGTGGCAGAGGTTATCGACAACACCACCTCTCGCGGACGCACAGTGCGTTTCCTTTACGAAGGCAGCCACGATGAGTTCATGGCAACGGTGAAACGCATTGGCACCACACCCCTGCCCGACGAGCTACGCAAATTGCGCGGAATCGAAAAAGAGGACGCCGAACGATACCAAACCTACTATGCAAAGGTCGAAGGCGCAATGGCCGCCCCGTCGGCAGGATTCCATTTCAGCCGTGAACTTCTCAAGCGCCTCGAACTGAACGATGTGATTTGGACCGAGCTTACGCTTCACGCCGGCATCGGAAACTTCAAACCCATCGAAGTCGAAGACCTGTCAAAGCACCGCATGGACGCCGAGGAAATGTATATCGGCCAAGACACCTGCGACATAGTAAACAACGCCATCCAAAACCACCGTCACGTCTGTGCTGTCGGTGTCACCACCATGAAAGCACTCGAAACGGCCGTGACCATACCGGGCAAGATAAGCCCCTACGAAGGTTGGAGCAACAAATTCATATTCCCACCCTACAATTTCACCATCGCCGACCGTTTCATATCCGGATTCCACCCGTCCATGTCGTCAATGTTTATCCTCGCATCATCGTTCGGCGGACCGGAACTTGTTTTGCGAGCCTACCAGACTGCCATTAAGGAAAAATACCGTTTCGGCATCTATGGCGATGCCATGATGATTATATAGTTCGAACTATTTCAACCGCAGTTTATGCGCAAACTCGCAACACTTCTCCTCACGGTTGTACTGTCTCTGCCGTTTTTCAGCAAGCCGCTATCGGCTCAGAACCAAATGAATCTCGCCGCCGACAACATCGTTGGCACATACGAAGCCTGGCAGAACAAAGACCATTTCAAGGCAAAAATAACCAAACAAAACGACGGTACCTACAAAGGACAGGTGTTTTGGGCCGAGCAGGACAAAGACAAGGATGGCAACAAACGCCTCGACAAGAAAAACCCCGACAAAAAACTCCGTTCCAACCCGCTCGACCGCACCGTGTTGTTCAGCGGACTGAAATACGACAGCGAGAAACACGAGTGGAACGGAACCAAAGTCTACGATCCCCAACGCGGCATACGTGCCAAAATGGACGCTCATTTTCTCAACGACGGACGCCTGCAAATCCGCGGCTCTTTCATGGCTTTCAGCGAAAAAGCCTATTGGAAAAAGATTGACTGAACAATTGACGGGATATTACCTCTCACTTATCAAGCCTACAGAATATCCTGCACACCGCCGGTGCAAATGCGAGTGCCATTGCCTTGACGAATCACTCGGCTAAATGGCAAATGGGCCATACTGAACGCATATCTACAGCCGTTCACCGTAGTTTGAAATCAAACGGAAACTCCTACCTGCTGTAGCCTCAAAAAAGCGGACAGGGTTTCAATTCGGATTTTTTTCTTAATTTTGTGGATTATTTAACAGCGATAGCGACGATGGAAAAATTCATAGTATCAGCACGCAAATACCGTCCAGGCACATTCAGCTCTGTGGTGGGGCAAACATCTATCACCACCACCTTACAAAACGCCATAAAACAGGGCAAATTGGCACAAGCGTTCCTTTTCTGCGGCCCGCGAGGCGTGGGCAAAACCACTTGTGCACGAATATTGGCAAAAGCCATCAACTGCCCCAACATAGGAGACGACGTAGAGCCATGCAACAACTGCCAGTCGTGTAACGACTTCAACAACGGCGCCTCAATGAACATATTCGAACTCGACGCCGCGTCAAACTCCAGTGTGGACGATGCGCGCGAACTGATACGGCAAGTAAGTGTGCCGCCACAGTCGGGGAAATACAAGGTATATATCATCGACGAGGTACACATGCTTTCGTCATCGGCTTTCAACGCACTGCTTAAAACACTTGAAGAACCGCCGGCATACGCCAAGTTTATACTCGCTACGACCGAAAAAAACAAGATTATACCCACCATCCTCTCACGCTGTCAGGTATTCGACTTCAAACGCATATCCATGCAGGACATTGTCAACCATCTCGAATACGTGGCAAAAAGCGAAGGCGTTGAATTCGAACCCGACGCGCTAAGCATCATAGCCCACCACGCCGAAGGCGGTATGCGCGACGCTCTTTCGACGTTTGACCAACTCGTCACATTCACCGGCGGTAAACTCACACGCGAGGAATGCCTGAAAAACCTTAACATCCTCGACAGCTCGTATTACCTCAAACTTACCGATTTATTCCGCAAAGGCGACATTGCATCGTCGCTACTGCTATACAAGGAAATACTCGACAAAGGGTTCGACGGGCAACACTTCATCACAGGGCTCAGCAATCATCTGCGCAACCTGCTGGTCTCCATAGATCAAGCCACCTTACCGCTGCTTGACGTATCTGACAGTGACCGCGCCAACTTCGGCAAGCAGGCCTCGGAATGCGGCGTAAGCCTGCTGCTACAATATCTCAACATAGCAAGCGACTACGAATTCCGATATCGCGAATCGAACAACAAACGCCTGTTCATCGAGGTTTGCCTAACGAAACTCTGCTGTGTCACGATGAACCAAACACAGCAAAGCGGCGTAAGTTAGATTGCAAGATCGCCAGAGGCGGAACATATAACAAAACAACAGTCGACCGACAGTCGACCAGCAGCTACACCAGAACAGCCGGCGGCAACTAAGGCCGCACTGTTCACAATGGCCGACCCGTATGCAAACCAGCAACCGGCAGCAACTCCAGAACAGCCAACGGCTACCAAGGCCGCACTGTTCACAATGGCCGACCCATATGCAAACCTGCAACCGACAACCAGTGAGCAGCAGACTGCTGTCAGCAGACAGACTACACATGAAGGCGGGCAACTTGAGAACCTGACACAAGACAATCTCGACAGCAACTGGAACGCACTGTTCGAGCCAAACAGCCTCTCGACGTTTAGCGATCCCGATAAAATCAAAACCTTTCTCAAAGACGTCAAACCACAGGCAGGCGAGGATGGAAAATCAGTCATCATCACCCTCACAAGCAGCTTTGCAGAATATGAGGTAAAAAAGATACTTGCAGAGGTGATGACACGTCTCAGACGAAACTGCGGCATACACAATCTCTCTCCAAAGATAGTGGTCAAAGCCGAAGAAAAAGCCGCCATGCCATACCAGTCGGGCGAAAAATACGATGCAATGCTGCAACTCAACCCCATGCTCGCCGAATTGAGGAAAACACTGCCCGACATTGACATATAGATTGCCAATTACACACCTTATGCCACAGGCGTGTGGCACAACAGCATGAACACTTTCAACTTTCAAATCATCTGGGTTCCACGTTCATAGTTTTAGGATTGCTTATCTTTAGCGCCCATCTGTTCTCCGCCATATTCAGCAAGCGGCGCATACCCGACGTGGTTCTGCTGATGGGCATAGGCATAATCGTGGGGCCGGTATTAGGACTTGTTCAGCCGAAAGACCTTGAAAGCATAGGCGGAGTATTCTCTTCGCTAACACTGCTTTTCATCCTATTCGACAGCGGGTTGGATTTGAGTATTGACACCATTCGTAAATATTGGAAAGGTATGGTGCAGGTGACAATCATGTCGTTCCTGATATCGATGGCAGGAGTGATATGCTTTTCACACTATGTTCTGCATATCGATTGGCTCGCATCGGTGCTGGCAGGTTCGATAGTGTCGGGCACGGCGGCAGCCATAGTGATACCGCTGGTAAACCAGATGAAGGTAAGCGAAAAAGCACGGATGGTTCTGACGCTCGAATCGGCGGCCAGCGGCGTGCTGTGTATAGTTATAACCATAGCCACACTCGAAATATCGACCGTAGGCAATATGACTGCCGCCAGCATAACAGGCATGGTGTTCAAGGTATTGGCCTCACTGCTCTTTGCCCTGCTGCTTGGCATTGTGGGCGGCATACTCTGGGCTGGTCTGCTCGACCGCGTAAGAAAACTGCAAAACTCCATGTTCCTGACACCGGCATTCGTATTCGTAATTTACGGCATAGCCGAAACTTTGGGTTACAGCGGAGCCATAGCTGCCTTGGCGTTCGGAGTGGTGCTGGGCAATGTGGAATACTTCCGTATGCCCCTACTCGGCGTTATGAGGCTCGACCGAATGCAGCCGCTGCAACTTGAAGAAAAGAGTTTCTTCAAGGAAATCGTGTTCATACTTAAAACCTATTTCTTTGTATATGTAGGCATTTCGATTCCATTCACAAACCCTATGGAACTGTTCTACGGACTGGTTATCACCCTGCTGCTTTTCGCATTGCGGTTCCTGCTGCTGAGCGTTGTGGGTCGAGAGAACACCAAGTCGGAGCGTATGGTGGTGTCGATGATGATTCCCAAAGGACTGGTGGCCGCAGTGTTGGCCGCCATGCCCGAAAGGGTGAACATCATGGCCGGCCATAACGTGATACCTGGAGCCACAACCATAAAATACATAGCCTACTCGGTGATATTCTGCTCGATAGTTATCACCTCACTTCTCGTTTTCGCAACACGGAGATGGTTCGAGCGACAGGAAACTACAGAAAAATCAACCGATTAAAGCATACTCGCAACATCTGACATAAACTACAAATTACCTGAATAACTGATAATCAAACGCGAGCAAACACGCGTCGGCTTTATCAACCATCGTCATAGAAAACAGAATCACTATGCAATTCTATAAATTCGACGGAGCGGGAAACGACTTTGTAATGGTCGACAACCGCGACAAAAACATACAACTTTCAGCCGAACAGATTGGCCACATCTGCCACAGGCGAAAGGGTGTCGGAGCCGACGGACTTATCATGATCGAGAATCCAAGCAGCCCCGACGACGGCGATTTCCGCATGCGATACTACAACAGCGACGGACATCCGGCCACTATGTGCGGCAATGGAGGTCGCTGCATCGTGGCTTTCGCCCACCTGCTTGGCATTACAGGCGACAAATGCCTGTTTCGTGCCGACGACGGAATGCACAAAGCCGAGATTGTGGACTGGGACATCGCGTCACGATGCGGAACCGTAAAGCTGGGCATGAAGGATGTGGCCACCAACAGCATAAAACGCATTCTGGACGGATGGCTGCTTGATACTGGCGTACCGCACTACGTGCAGCAAGTTGACGATATCGATGCGGTCGATGTACGTGCCGAAGGTCGCCGCCTACGCCACAACCCCGCAATGGGACTATACGGCGCCAACGTGAACTTCGTCAGCAACGCCGCTGACGGCACACTGCAGGTTCGCACCTACGAGCGCGGTGTCGAGGACGAGACTTGGAGCTGCGGCACGGGTGTGACGGCCTGCGCCATAGCGACCGGCAACCACAAGATTCGTACCCGAGGGGGGAACTTCAATGTGGATTTCGAAGCCATCGGCAACAACTACTGCCACGTGACGCTCACTGGCTCTGTGGCATGCAATTTCACTGGAGAAATTAACACGGATTATTGAAGAAAACCTATGGATCTTTTTGGCAATACAGACATAGAAGACGCTCGCCTGCGTGTATCGGAACTCACCGCGCTCATCAACCGCTACAACCACGAATACTACATGAACGACCGTTCGCTGGTGAGCGACTACGAATTCGACGCTCTCCTGCGGGAACTGACAGAACTGGAGCGGCAGTACCCCGAATTGAAAAAGGCCAACTCGCCAACACAGCGTGTTGGCGGCGAAGTAAACAAAACATTCCGTCAGGTCGACCACCGCGTTCCCATGCTGTCGCTTGGCAACACCTATTCGATAGGTGAGATTGTTGACTTTGAGGCCAGAACACGCAAACTAATCGGCGATGAGCAGTTTGACTACACCTGCGAACTGAAATACGACGGCCTGGCCATAGGACTGACCTATAAGGACGGCATGCTGACACAAGCCGTGACACGCGGCAACGGTACGGTTGGCGACGACATAACTGCCAATGCCCGAACAATAGCCACCGTACCGCTCCAACTACAGCCGCCTTTCCCCGCCGATTTCGAGGTGAGGGGCGAAGTTGTATATCCGTTCGAGGCCTTCGAAGAAATGAACCGCCAGCGTGAGATAGATGGAGATGAGCCTTTCGCCAACCCGCGCAACGCCGCCAGCGGCTCACTGAAACTGCAGGACTCGCGCGAGTGTGCCAAACGCAAGCTTCAGTTCTGTGCCTACTTCGTGATGGGCGACAATCTTGATGCCCCAATCATGCAAACACATTTTGGACGACTTCAGGCAGCCAAACAAATGGGATTCAAGATACAACCCTATATAAAGGTATGTCGCGACATCAACGAAATAAAAGCTTTTATCGACTATTGGGACACTGAAAGGTGGAACCTTCCGTTTGGCATTGACGGTATCGTAATCAAAGTGAACCAGGTGTCGCTGTGGGGAAAGATGGGTCTGACCGCAAAGTCGCCACGATGGGCCATCGCCTACAAGTTCAAGGCGGCGCGGGTGTCGACACCATTGTTGGGTGTTAGTTATCAGGTCGGACGCACTGGAGTGGTTACCCCAGTGGCCAAGATGCAGCCAGTACAGCTTGGCGGCACCACTGTACAGCGCGCCACACTCAACAACGCAGACTTCATGGCCAGTCTCGACATACACGAAGGTGACTGGCTTCTCGTGGAGAAAGGCGGCGAAATTATCCCCAAAATCGTCGGTATAGACCCCGAACACCGAACCGCCGACAACCAACGAGTCCACTTTGCCGAAGTATGTCCCGAATGCGGAACCAAACTTGTACGCGAAACAGGCGAAGCCGGCTATTACTGTCCAAACCAAGACGGATGCCCACCACAGATAGTAGGACGATTGGAACACTTTGTAAGCCGAAAGGCCATGCGGATTGACAACCTCGGAAGCGAACGTTTAAGAATGCTGTACAACAGCGGACTGGTACGCAACATAGCAGACCTGTACGACCTCAAAAAAGAACAACTCGTCGGACTCGCCTCTGACGAACAGGGCGCATCCATACAAAGCAAGGGCGCCGACAATATACTTCAAGCCATCGAACAATCGAAACAGACACCCTTCGAGCGTGTCCTTTTCGCACTGGGTATAAGGTTTGTTGGCGAAGTCGGGGCCAAAAAGCTGGCACGATACCTCGGCGACATCGATACCCTGATGAACGCCAGCGAAAGCGAGTTGGCCCAAATCGACGACGTGGGCGAAAAAACCGCGGCAGAAATTTTCAACTACTTCCAAAAGCCCGAACATCGCACGACTGTTGAGCGGCTACGCGCCGCAGGATTACAGATGAAAAACACTGCAACTAAAGTGTCGAACACGCTCGACGGCAAAGTGTTTGTGGTGAGCGGCGTGTTCAGCCGCTTTTCGCGCGAAGAGATAAAAAACCATATCGAGCAGCACGGAGGCAAAGTGTCAAGTTCGCTCTCGACCAAAACTTCATACCTGCTTGCCGGCGAACGCATGGGACCCGAAAAACTAAAAAAAGCTGAAAAGCTTGGCATACCCGTCATTACGGAAGATGAATACTTAAAGCAGGTTGACAGTTGAGAAAGAGACCTCCTACGCAAACTGATTGCCTGCTCAGGCAACACAACCGACATTAAGGTCAATGACCGCTTTGTCATTCCCCTCGATTACTCCAATTACTCCGACTATATTACTCCGCCATGAACAACGTAATTAATACCAGACGGCGACTGTTGTGCTGCATTGCACTGTGCAACGTGGTGACAGCCTACACACAGGAATCGCACTGGATGAGCCGGCGCGCCGAGTATATGATATCGGTAATTGGTGGTGCCACAATACCTAACTCAAAACAATACTCATACATAGCAGCAAGCGACTTCGGGGCTGCAATCGCAGCCGACTGGCAGGTGGACGGCACTGAATACTGGGAACAGTTTTGGAAGCAGCCACGTTTCGGCCTGCATCTTGAATATCTGCATTCGAACTACGGCATAGCCGGCGACCGCATTTCCTTGACGGCGGAAATGCAAAACGTCGTATGGCGTTCGACCGCAAGCGGCGACACACAATCCAAGCAAAACCACTATAACCACGAACTGTTCTGGTACACTGGCGTAGGACTATCCATATTCACCAACCCTCACGAACGATCGCACGACACACTCAATCAGTTTATCGGCTCATACCTGAACTGCATATTCAACCTCGGTGCAGGTTACACAATAGGCTTTCACGACCATTCGGCACTTACATTCAGCCTGCGCTTCACTCATTCGTCAAACGGGTATATGCTGAAACCAAACCAGGGACTCAACTACTTGGTAGCTACCGCAGGATACCGTTTTAGCAACCGGCGAATGTTCACCACGCAGACGTACGGTAAAGCATCGCAGCCCGACTCGCTACTGGCTGTGCGCAATTCCGAATTCTGGCGCGGTGGATCACGGTTCTCATCGCACCGGATATGGCTCTCTTTCGCGCCTGCGGCAGTGCAGACACGTTGGCTCGGCACACGAAATGTGAAGCCCAAACAGGACTACTACTACTTTGCATATACCGCACAGGCTGGTTATATGTTCTATCCGAACCAGTGTCTCGGCTTCGGAGCGAACATTGACGTAATGTACAACAGCAGCCACACCGAAATAGTGGAGACCTTGTACCGTAAAAAAAACGTTATGCCATATCTCGCCACGGCACTAAGTTTTGAACCGAGATGGGGTTGCATGTCAATACGCCTGTCGGCAGGCTATTATATTGTGAAGTCCGAAGCTGTGGATATACCATTCTACGAAAGGCTCGGAGTGTTTTTCCACTTCGGGAACCGCCTGAACCAATTCGCGGGAGTTTCGATCAAGGCTCATGCGGCACATGCCGACTATATAGAATGGCACTACGGCATAGAACTGTTTGTGCGCAATAAGAAAAGGTCCGGGGCAGAGTAGCCGATACAATACACTACAACGACTGGCGGAAAGCCGATGGTGTCATTCCGGTCTGGCGTTTGAAGAAACGGCTGAACGTGGCCAGATCTGGAAAGCCAATGCGGTCGCTGATTTCCTGTATTGAGGTCTGATGCTCGGTACGCAACAACGACTTGGCATCTGCAACAATCTGCTGCTGAATCCAATGGCTGGCACCGTAGCCTGTCTCTCGTTTCACCACAGCACTGAAGTGTTTTGGCGATAGACAAAAAAGATCAGCATAAAACTCCACGTCGTGATGCTGGTGGCAGTGCATATTGATTGCATCGTACAGAAGCGGACTGATACGATTTTTCCCATCAGAGCCTTTTCCTACATTTTCAATCCTGAAACTGACTATGACACTCATAAAGACTTCCAGTAAGGTCGCATGCATCTCATTACGGTTAACATGAGAAAGCCCGTTGATAACACGAAACACCTCGACAATGGAGAGGACTTCGGCATACTGCCGATCAGCAAGTCTGAAATGAGGTTCTGTCTCAAACAAAAAACGGTTGTCGCTGGTGTTGATAAAATTCAATTGACTATAAATTCGATCAGAGATGATGATGAGAGAGGCACAATAGTCGGGAGAGGATTTTTGAATATAGATTGTATGTCCTGGATATAGAACTGATATATCATGTCGCGAAAAAACAAAGTCATTGCTCTCATACAGACCTTCAACCGAGCCGCAGTGGTTGATACTGATAGTATAGTATGGCTGCACATAGTTCATATTGTAGGCTGGCATAGCTGTCACATTATCAATAACAATTACACCTTTTTCATCAAGAACATCCTGCAACTGTCTTACAAAATCTACTGGATTCTCCATCTCATATAAATTTGTTAATTTTACTGCAAAATTAGTCAAAACAGCAAAAATGTTCGGCTCAAAAGAAAAATTGCAAAATTTTTATACTCATTTGACAATACAATGTTTGTCAAATGTGGCTATCTTTGCCATACAATAAAACGATTTTATACAATACATTTTTTTGAAAATCAAGAAACTACAACAAAATACTTATGAAAAAGAATTTCTTGTTGGCAGCGATTCTCACACTGCAGTTTTTCTCTCCAGATTCGGTATGGTCACAATCGACCGTGACTGTCACCCGAACGAGCGGTGCCGTTTACACCTACACGGTGCAGACCGACGGAAACATCACGTTCAACGGCGACTACGTAATAATAAAGGAGTCCGCCACAAGCGACGAAACATCAATCCAAATGTCGGGAATCCGATCAATGAAATTCTCTGATGGTTTGTCGGGCATAAACGACATTAGTGCCACATCAGCGCCTATTCTCTATCCTAATCCCGCAAAGGAATACTGCATAGTTCGCACCAACGAGAGCGGCCCACACAGAGTGAGTGTCTACACAATGACAGGCGCACTATTGATTGACACAACCGTCGAGGAAGGTGGCCGTCTGGACATTTCCGGACTTCCGTCGGCCATTTATATGGTAAAGATAAACAACACAACCACCAAACTCTGCAAATGGTAACAGCTATGAAAAACAAGATTCTGACACTTGCATTTTTGATGTGCTGCACATTGTTTGCAGCGGCCCAAAACTATAGCCTGCGAATTCATAAAAACGGTGATGTCACAACCCAGTGGAACACATCAACCGTCAACTCGGTAAAGCTCAACCAGGGCGTAGCCACATTCACTGTCAACGGTATCGACATGGCAAAAGGTTTTTCCGAAATAGACAGTATAACGTTTTTCAACAACGGCTCGACACCTGTTACAACCTACAGCGTCACTGTGCAGACCGCTAATGCAACCATGGGTACAGCCGTGGGCGGCGGCACGGGTCTCACACTCGGCGCACAGGTTACCATCATTGCCACAGCCAACGACGGATACCACTTCAAACAGTGGAACGACGGCAACACCGAGGCAACACGTGTGGTGACCGTCAGCGGAAACGCCACCTATACAGCCTATTTCGAGGAAGACGTGACCTACCTCGTTCAGGCTATCTCGTCAAACACTGATATGGGCACCACAAGCGGCACAGGATACTATCTTGAAGGCAGCACGGCCACCATATCGGCGGCTGCCAACACCGGATACCATTTCACCCGGTGGGACGACGGCAACACCTCGGCAACACGCAGCTTTACGGTAACATCATCCATAACGCGCTATGCCTACTTCGAGGCCAACGGCTCGACCGACACATACTACACCCTCAACGTCACGGCCAACAATAGCTCGATGGGTGTTACCCATGGAAGCGGACAATATCTGGCAGGCAGCACAGCCACCATATCGGCCACTCCTTACAGCGGATACCATTTCGTACGATGGAACGACAACGTGACCGAAGCCGAACGCACTGTGACTGTCAACGCCAACGCGACCTACACCGCCTATTTCGAGGCCGATGTATACTACACTCTCACCGTCGTCTCCGACAACACCACGATGGGCAACACCGTGGGGGGCGGACAGTTTTTGGCCAACACCACAACACCTATCTCGGCTACGGCCAACTCGGGATATCACTTCGTGCGATGGAACGACAACAACACCGAAGCCACACGCTATGTTACTGTTACCGACAACGCCACCTA
Organism: uncultured Bacteroidales bacterium; assembly: GCA_905235855.1. GTDB lineage: Bacteria > Bacteroidota > Bacteroidia > Bacteroidales > P3 > Colimorpha. Next base: position 12,345 of record CAJONE010000016.1, on the reverse strand, counting down.
CACTGCCTACTTCGCAATTAACGACACCGACGACCCAGGTGTCATTGAGCAGCACGACACCACCGCTGTAGACACCGAAAATGGCATACACATAACATGGAACAACGGGGCAGCTCCAACCATTGTGAACGGATACAGTAGCCAAGGGCTCACCATCACCGCCAGCGGCGAAAATGTAACAGTCAACGCTGCAACAGGAATCGATGACCTCACCTACATCCTCGACGGAACATCAGTCGACGGCAGCCTCGTCATCAACACCGACAGTAGCCTTGTCTTGTATATGGACGGACTGCACCTGCACAGCGGCAGCAGTTCTGCCATACGCGTGGTGGACGACCACCGCGTAACGCTGCACCTCGCGCCAGGCACAGCCAACTATGTGAGCGACACAACCAATATCACTGCCGTAGAACACAAGGCCGCACTGCAAAGCCAGGGCAAAATCGAAATACAGGGCGACGGTAGCCTCACCGTGAAGGGATATACCAAACATGCTTTCCAAAGCAGCGGAAAAACCATAATGATGAGCGGAACAGTAAACATCGTCAACCAGTCCACGACCGGCGACGGCATGAACGTTGACGACTTCATTATGCAGGATGGCTCACTGACCGTCAACAGTCAAGGCGACGGAATCGACGGCGACCAAGGCTACATTCAGGTCACCGGAGGAACCATCAACGTCATAAGCACCGGTAGCGGCGTGAAAGGCATAGGATGTGACGGCAACATAACAATCGCCGGCGGCAACATAACCGTCAATATGAGCGGTGCCGACGCAAAGGGCATAAGCGGCAACGCCAATATCCTAATCAGCAATGGCACACACGACATCACCGTGACCGGCAACCAGTCGAAAGGCATCAAAGCCGACGGCAACCTGTCGATAACCGGCGGCTCGACTACTGTGAAAGCCAACGGAACCTATGTGACCGATGCCACAGGCATCTCCTACTGCAGCGGTATCAAGACCGATGGCAACACCACTGTCAGCGGAGGCACGGTGAACGTCACCTGCTCGACGGCAAACGCCGGCGGCAAGTGCATCTCGGCCGACGGAAACGTGACAATCAACGCAGGCAGCATTACCCTTTCGGCTCTTGGTACAAGCGGCACCTACACACTCAACTCCACTACAAAGAGCTACACCACAGTCGGCATCAAGAGCAACGCCAATGTGACCGTCAACGGTGGTAATATCACCATGACCGTAGGTGGCAAAGGAGTATCGGCCGACACCAACTATATCCAGAACGGCGGCACGGTTAACATCACCACATCTGGAGCCGGAGCCGTGACAAGCGGCAGCGGCACGTCGGCCACCGACGGATACTGCTCGGCAGGCGTATCGACCGATGCCAACGTATATATCAACGCCGGAACCATCTCGTGCGTAAGCACTGGCAAAGGCGGACGCGGCTTCAAGGTCGACGGCACATTCAACGTAGGTACAACTGGTGCCAACGACGACCTGACGCATGTTTTCGCAAAAACCTCCGGAACGGCTGTCAACACAACATCTGGCGGCGGTTTCGGTCCTGGTGGCGGCAGTAGCTCCGACTATTGGAAAGGACTGCCCAAGGGCATCAAGGTAACCGGATCGATCCACATCAACAGCGGCCACGTGTGTTCTTTCTGTGCACAGACCAGCGGCGACCCTAGCGGCGAGGCTATCGAAAGCAAGGACTCCATCATAATCAACGGCGGATACATCGAAGCCAACTCATACGACGATGCCATCAACGCATCCAATTTCATACGAATTAACGACGGGCACATCTGGGCCTACGCACGTGGCAACGACGCAATCGACTGCAACGGTGCCGAAAACAGCGGCGGTGGCGGATGGGGCGGCTCATCTAATTCTACTATAACAATCGAGATAAACGGCGGCACCATAATAGCCAGCGGCACCGAGGTGACTGTGGACGACTGCGGCGACCGCGGCGGATATATCAAAGCCACAAACTGCACTATGGTACTCATAGGTGGCAGCATGGGCATAACCGAAGCCACACCTGAGCTAACGGGGCAAAAGTCGATAACGATAAGCAGTTCGACGGGCGGCGGCAACCCATGGGGCGGCGGCGGTTCGAGCGGTGCTCTAACCACAGCCCAAAACGGATTCACGGTGAAGAACAGCAGCGGCAGCGAGATAATAACATTCAAATGGCCCGCGGTATCGACCGGACAAAGCGGTTTTGAAGACAACACGACCGGCGCAAAACCAGGCGGCAGCAGCGGCATATACGTTACCACGCCACAGATCCAGTCCGGAAGCTACACCTACTGGACTTCGCCAACCATAAGCGGCGGCACCGACTGGCATGGTCTCTATAGTGGTGCCTCGGTCACAACGTCGGGCAATGGCACATCAGCCACAGCACAATAAAACACAGATACGATGGCGAGCATTTTCATCAGCTCGCCATCGACTTTATAAACGACTCACAACCAACATAATGCAACAAAAATCAAAAGCAACTGTATTTCACAAATCGTTGCCAGCGCTATTGGCTTGCAGTTTGATGATTGCCGCTTGCGGGAAAGACAACATCGTCGAATACACCGAAACCGACAATCCAAACGACTACGTCGAGAACATCGCATTCACCCGCACAGTTGATGTGGTTTTCAGCACCAGCGAAACCGCTCTGGTTACAGGCGTTACAAGCGACTTTGAGACGACAATTTCAGATAACTGTGTCACTATCGTAAACAACGGTACCGACGCCGTACAGTATAACGTTTCTGGCACAACAAACAACGGCTACCTAAAAATCTACAGCACCGAAAAACAGGCAATCTGTCTCAACAGCGCAACGATAAAGAACAGCTCTGGCGCTGCCATAAACATACAGGGGTCAAAAAACTATCCGTCGAGTGGCAAACGTACTTACATAGTGATCAGTGGAACCTGCGAACTTGCCGACGGTACGACCTACAGCGAGACTCCGAGCGACGAGGACGAAAAGGCCGCACTTTTTTCGGAGGGCGCACTTTTGATAAGCGGCACTGGCTCACTGACAGTGACAGCCATAGGCAAATCAGGCATCACATCAGATTCTTACGCCCGCATTCTCGACTCGCCAACAGTGGCAATCAACACAACATCTGGTCACGGCATTCGTGGCAAAAACAAAGTTATCGTATCAGGTGGAATGCTGGATATCACAACGTCTGCCGACGGCAAAAAAGGCATCACATCCGACGGATCGGTGACCATAAGCGGCGGCACAACGACCTTAAAGGTGAGCGGCAACGCCACTTACGACAGCGAGGAGTCAGATTACGACGGAACCGCCGGAATAAAATCGTCTGATGCCTTCTCCATGAGCGGCGGCACACTTACCATCACCAACACTGGCAGCGGCGGTAAGGGCATCAGCGGCGACGGAACAGGAGTGTTCAGCGGCGGCACCGTTACAGTGACCACTACAGGTTCTAACTACACAACAGGCGACATATCGGCCAAAGGAATAAAGTTCGACGGCGACCTAACTTTTTCCGGTTCAACAGTCAGCGTCAGCTCCGCCAGCCACGAGGCCATTGAGTCAAAGGGATCCATAAAAGTCACCGGAGGCGTGGTTTACGGCTATTCGGCGGCTGACGACGGCATAAACTCGGCAGGCGACTTCACCATAGAGGACGGCATGGTGTGCGCCCACGCCACATCGAACGATGGAATGGATGCCAACGGCAATTTTTATGTAAAGGGAGGTATAGTCTATGCCATTGGCGCATCCCAACCCGAAGTGGGCATCGATGCCAACACCGAGGGCGGCTACAAACTTTATCTTACAGGGGGCACTCTGCTGGCTATCGGCGGTCTTGAAAACAACTCGTCTCTAACCCAAACATGTTACTCGACCTCGTCGTGGTCGGCAAACACATGGTACGGTTTGACCGTGGGCGACAACACCTATGCGTTCAAAACGCCTTCGAACGGCGGAAACGGACTCGTGGTTTCAGGTTCATCACAACCGTCACTGACATCTGGAATCACCGTCAGCGGCGGCACATCCTATTTCAACGGCACTTTCACCGTGGGAGGCGACATAAGTGGCGGATCGTCAGTAAGTATGTCTGAATACACCGGTGGAAATGGAGGAGGCGGCAACCCCGGCGGGCCTGGTGGAGGAGGCAATCCGGGCGGCGGTCCAGGTCATTAATTTTTCAGACAAAAGAAACAATGAAAAGCGCAAAGAAAATACTAATCCGAACACTTGCCGCATCAGCCATTCTGCTTGCATTGCCCCTGTCCGTGAGTTCACAGACCGACGAAAAACAGGCAGCCGAGATCGGTGCTCGTGTATCGGCAAGCGTGGACAAAAAAATTATAAAAGGGCTACACATCTCGCTCGAAGAAGAGTTGCGTTTCGACAACAACTTCAAGAGTTTCGACCGCTTCCACACCACTCTTGCAGTGAAATACAAGGCACATGAGAACATAAAAGTCGGACTCGGTTCCGCACTTATAAACTCTTATAACCATTCCAAAACCAAGTTCAAAAACCCCAGACTGCGAGTATTTGCCGACATCACAGGCACACTCAAACTGGGTAACTGGAATCTTTCGCTGAAAGAACGTTTTCAGGCAACTTTCCGCACAGGCGACTACAACCCCTACCAGAATCCGGCCTGCGCACTAACGCTAAAAAGCCGTCTTATGCTGAAATACAAGGGATTCAGACGCGTTGAACCCTACACCTATTTCGAACTCCGAAACTATATGAACGCACCCGTTATCAGCGCTGCCTACGACGGCACGGCCTACTACACAATGGACGGCGAGGACGACGGCGAGGAAGGTTGGTTTCTCACCGGATTCAACGGCGGTTACATAAACAGGTATCGAGGTGCGATTGGAATTGAGGTTACGCTCGACCGCCGCAACACCCTTGATTTCTACTTTATGGGCGACTACTTCAGCGACAAAGTGGTCGACGCCAACAAAGAAGGGACAACACTCAAGTCCTACTCCCGCGAATACGGCTTCAAGGGGCATCTGGGCATAAACTACCGTTTCTCATTCTGACAACCAGAAAACAACAACTTACAAAATACAACATGAACAGACGTTTTTTTATAGTAACGGCGGCAATAGCAATGGCTGCAATGTCTCTGTGCGGATGCAACAAGGAGGGCGAGGGAGGCACCGGAACCATTATGGGAAAACTATACAAAGTGAACCATCCAGACGATAACTACACACTTGCCGCCGACACGATGCCTGCGGCCAAAGAGGACGTGTTCATCGTTTATGGCGACGACATATTCTACGGCGACGACACCGAGGCCGGCGACGACGGAACCTACCGCTTCAAGTATCTCACACCAGGCGACTACACAATATTCGCCTACAGCGAACTGGCCACGGGAGAAAAAGTGGCCGAGAAAAAAACCGTGACACTGAAACGCGGCCAAACCGTGACTGTCGACGACATATTCATCCACCGCGGCAAAGCCTACGGCACATCGATGATACGCGGCAGGGTGCGCGCCACCTACTTCGACAAAAACGGCGACATTATGACCTCCAATGCCTACGAACAACGTGTATACGTGAAACGTTTGGGCGACACATACCACATCGACGACACCCGCGTAGGAGACAACGGCTATTACTATTTCCAGAAACTGCTGCCCGACACCTACGTTGTCTACACATTTGGCGACAACGCCGACGAAATACCGTACATAGTTAGCGACACCGTGATAGTAAGCACCAGCGGCGAAATATACGAAGCCAAAACCCTTTCGATACGCCTGAAAGCCTGACCACCATCATCAACTTGATCAACAAACACAGAAATTCCATGAAATCATCAGCAAAACAGATTATTGTATTGTCAATTCTGACCATGTGCACCGTAAGCCTTATGGCCCAGCAGCCCACGGGCAACAAACGCGAAAAGAAGAAAAACCTCGTGGTCAAGGAGTGGAATTTGAAAGCCGGATCTCAGACCCCATTTCTCGACAACATCACAACTTTCGACGAGCAGGGGCGCAAAATCGAGGAGATTGAATATGCATCCTACGGCCAGAAATACCGTATCGTCTACGAATACGAGGGCAACAACACCAAATGCGCCCGCGAAATAGAATACAACGACAAGAACAAGGTGATTTCGATTAAGAAATACGACTACAATGCCGACGGCACCAAGGCAAAACAATACACCTACCTGCCAAACGGAAAACTAAAAAGCACCAAGATATTCGAGCGCGTATACCGTGAACAATAGGACCTCCGCAACAAATCTGGCATAGTCGTTAAGGAATCCCCTACCCCTTAAACAACCACCCCTTGGAACAATACAAGCCCATACTCGACACAATGTCGCCCATCACACTGAGTGAGATGAAGGCAGTGCGGCTTATGAATCGCGTGGACGACAAATTCCTGATCAACCGCATGCAACTTGCAGCCCTACTTGAACGCATAGCTCCATATTACTACGTGCAGCGGATTGACGGCGAACCATTGGCACCGTACCGCACACTTTATTTCGACACTGCCGACCTTGCCATGTACACCGCACACCACAACCGCAAACTCAACCGCCAGAAACTGCGTGTGCGCTGCTACCGCAACAGCCAGACCACCTTTTTCGAAATAAAGAACAAGAACAACAAAGGCAAAACCAACAAAATACGCATACCCATAGACACATCTATGTTCGACCGCTGCCTCGAAATCGACGAGGTGTGCAAATTTCTGCTAAAGGAAAGCCCATACGCTATCCCATCGCTACACGACCAGCTCGAAAACACATTTCGCCGCATCACACTTGTCGACAAAGGAATGCACGAGCGTGTCACCATCGACAGCGAAATCTGTTTTCACAACCACACGTCGGGAATCGACTGCGACCTCTCGCCACTTGTGGTGATGGAGGTGAAACGTGAAGTGGGCGCACCCGCTACACCCATCGACCATGCTCTTCTGGACATGCGTATCCACCCCAAACGCATGAGCAAATACTGCATCGGCACCGCACTTACAGCCCCCGACGCCAAAACCAACCGCTTTAAGCCAAAACTTCGTTTCATCGGGAAAGTTATAGACAACAACAGAATAATCACCATTCAATAATCACCATTCACTAACCATTTATCACTATAATATGGCAAACATCTACACAGGAACCCCGCTGACCGACACAACGCCGATTAACAGCGACCTACTGGCCGAGACTCTGAGCGAGCAGGCCTCACACGCTACCGACACTATCATAAGCTCGCACTATGGTGTGGAACAACCGGTTATGGATATGCTTGGTATTCCGGTTTTCGACGGCCCAGGACTTCTCCACCTGCTTGCACTTTTTGCATTCAACACTTTGGTGTGCTGGATTATTGTACACTTTTTCTACTACAAGAAAAGCCGCCGCAAAGACTACTATTTCACCTATATGCTCTTCGGCGTGACAATTTTCGTGCTGCTGTTCATGCTCAAAAACCTCTCTATTGAAATCGGATTCGGATTGGGTTTGTTTGCCATATTCGGACTGTTGCGCTACCGAACCGATGCCGTGCCGATTCGCGAGATGACCTACCTTTTCGTGATAATCGGAATCTCAATAGTCAACGGTTTTGGTATGGCCGCCAGCAGCTATGTGGCGCTTTTTACAACTAATGTGCTGGTCATTCTCGCCACATGGGCAATGGAGTACGGTGTCGGCAGCCGAACAAAAAACACCCAAGCCACAAAAATGATCATGTACGAGAAAATCGACCTGATCAAGCCCGAACGCTACGACGACATGCTGGCCGACCTGCGCCAACGCACCGGACTCGACATTGTAAAAGCCGAGGTCGGATATATCAACTTTCTCAAAGACACAGCCTATATCAAGGTTTTTTATCGTCCGGCCAATGGTCAGGGGTCGAGCATCGATATGGTAACAAAATACAAGGGAACGGTGTGAGACGTTTCGTTACCGCCTATTTCTGACATTTAGGTCAACCGAAATCGTGAAAAACAGGATTAAAGGGCTTACGACGCTACTGACACTCTGTGCCGCCATGCTGCCGGCAGGCTTCATCACGGCTCAAAACTACGACTTCGGAACAGAGTGGGAGGCACAATACTCACACTCAATTGTCAAGGGTACCGAAATTTCAATATCCGAGGAACTTCGTTTTAAGCAACTGAGCACCCGTTTCACAAAGACCGAGACCACACTGGCACTTGCCCAGTCGCTTTTTCGCCGCAGTCTCAAACCCCACGGCATCCGGATAAAATTAGGCGCAAGCTACGCCTTCATCTACCGATACAATTCGAAACACTACTACGAAGACCAGCACCGCCTCAACCTGAACCTTAACCTTACAAAGAAACTCGGCAACTGGTCAATCGGCTACCGTCTGCGCCTGCAAACCACGTTTCGCAACGAAACAATCGGCGACTACAAGTACAACCCGCAGCTTTATCTGCGCAACCGCATCGGGGTAAGCTACACTATTCCCGACAAACCGTGGAAGTTTTCGCTCACCGAGGAATGTTTCCAACGCCTAAACCACCCATCGAAGAAAATCATCGACGAATTCCGAACCGTCGCCACCGCCACATATCAAATCGACCGTCACAATTCAATTAGCCTACAGCTCAAAGCCGCCACCGAAATACAGGTGAAGAATCCCGACCGCTTTTTTGCACTCGGCTTTGCATACGAATTCGACTAATCCTGCGTTATTTCTTTGTATAATGCCGCAATCGCGCCGGCAAGGTTTTGTTTTAACAAGTAAACAAATGACAAAGAGAAGCAAGTTTTTGGCATTCGCAACTGCTGCCTGTACTGTTATTGCCGCGTGCACGGACAGTGCCAAGGAGTTCGAGCAGGTCGTGTCGACCTATCCCGACGGAGGCAAACAACTCGTCTACACCATGAAGGGCAACGAAACAGACGCCGTCAAGACCGCCGAACGCATGTATTACAGCAACGGACAGCTGCAGTATGAGAAACATTTTAGCGGCAAGGACAGCCATCCCGACGGCGAATGCCGCTACTACTACCCCACCGGCGAGCTTTTCGCCACGGGCAACTATTCGTCAAACCACACATCCGGGGCCGACTGGCAACTGCTCGACCGCCAGGGAAACCCCTATCTACGGGGCGACTACGACTCTCTTTCCATCAACGAATACAGTGAGCTGGGAACCCCGGCCACCGTGGTGTTCCACCAGACAAACGTCCAATTCATCTACCAGTTCTACAGCAACTGCGCACTCCGCTCTTCGGGCAAAACCGTTGACGGCAAACGCGAAGGGCCATGGCTCTTCTACCACCCCAACGGACTTCTGCAGACCGAGGCCACATTTGTCAACGGACGAGAAAACGGGAAGTACACCGTGTTTCGCGACAGCGGCATACCATACTATTGCGGTCTCTACGACAATGGCAAACGTACCGGGGAATGGGAGTTCTACGACGAGGAGGGCAACATAGTCCAACGACAGAAATTCTAACAGCGACACCAGAGTCTATGCCCACCGACGCCACAACACCAACCGACTTTTTGCTCGACAACCCTATTTACAAAATCATCGGTCGCGAAGCCGACCTACTGGGCATGAACGCCTATGCCGTAGGCGGTGTAGTGCGCGACTATTTCCTCGGCCGTCCCTGCACCGACATCGATATAGTATGTCTCGGCAGCGGCATCGAACTGGCCAAAGCCTCTGCTGCGAGCATAAACCCGAAAACCAAAGTCTCGATCTACCAAAACTTCGGCACCGCAGCTTTCCATTACAGGTGGAATAGCCAGGATTGGCAAATCGAATTCGTCGGTGCGCGCAAGGAATCCTATCGCCGCGAAAGCCGCAAACCGATAGTCGAAAACGGGACACTTGAGGACGACCAAAACCGGCGAGACTTCACGATCAACGCAATGGCCTTCTCGCTCAACAACGATAGTTTCGGCGAACTGATTGATCCGTTTGGGGGTATACGCGACCTCAACGATGGTATTATACGGACTCCGCTCGATGCCGACATCACATTCAGCGACGACCCGCTACGTATGATGCGGGCAATACGTTTCGCCACACAACTTGGTTTCCGCATCGACGAAAAGACCTTCAATGCCATTCCTGGCAATGCCGAGCGCATCGGCATAGTGTCAAAGGAACGGATTGTCACCGAACTGAACAAGATTATACTCGCCCCACACCCGTCGACAGGGTTCAAACTGCTTAATTTGTCTGGCCTGCTGAAACTGATATTCCCAGAACTTGCCGCACTCAAAGGCGTGGAGACCGTTAACGGACGCGCCCACAAAGACAATTTCTACCACACACTCGAGGTACTCGACCATGTAGCGGCAAAATCCGACAATTTGTGGCTGCGATGGGCTGCGCTTCTGCACGACATCGGCAAACCCTACTGCAAACGCTACGACCAGCGAGTGGGCTGGACTTTCCATGGCCACGAGGCTAAGGGCAGCCACATGGTGAAACCGATTTTCAAAAGAATGCACCTTCCGCTTAACGGCACAGAACGCTATGTGGAAAAACTGGTAATGCTGCACATGCGTCCCATAATCCTTGCGGAGGACATTGTGACCGACTCGGCCGTGCGCCGCTTGCTTTTCGACGCCGGCGATGACATCGACGACTTGATGTTGCTCTGCGATGCAGACATCACCTCCAAGAATCCCGAAAAAGTGCGCAAGTATCTGGATAATTTCCAGATCGTAAGGCGCAAATTGGTGGAGATTGAGGCGAAAGACAAACTGCGTAATTGGCGTCCCCCGATTGACGGCCTGCTGATTATGAACACCTTCGAACTGCGCCCCTCACTGGCGGTCGGCGAAATCAAGGACGCAGTCTGCAACGCCATCCTCGACGGCAACATCGGCAACAACTATGTTGAGGCGTACCAGAAAATGATTGACGAAGGCATCAGCCGCGGATTGACGCCAAAGCATTTCTATTTCCAAGAGAAGGTGGAAAATACCGACGATGGGTGCACCATCCGGGTGAACGTGAAGAGCTTGCAGCGGGCGATGCGATGGAAGAATTGAGCTCTTTTTGTGAAATGCAGCTATATGCCAGTCTCCTCCAAGATGCTTGCTGGTGCCTATGGCGTGTCCAACCTTTCCGCTCCTTACCCAAGCTGGATGCGAGTTGTTTCCCATCAAAGTTTAGGTCAAAGTAAAAGCCAATGTTTAATTATTTTTATTATTTTTGCGCTTTACATTTATTTACACTAAAATTCTAGAAATGAATTTTATAAAGAAGTATGTAACAAAGAGGTATGTGGCTGAAAATAAACCAGTTAGGGATATTGTCGTTACCTCTTTGCAAAAAGCCAAGCGCGTGGGAATCCTATGTAAGATTACCGATGAGGACAGTTACAAGGACATTTATGCCGTCTTTTCTTCTATACAGTCAGCCGACCGCTCCGTAAGTATGCTTGGTTACATCGATGACAAGGAAGTCCCTTTCTATTGCTTGCAACAATTCTCTGCCGACTATTTCTGTAATAAGGATTTGAATTGGTATGGTAAACCTGAGAAAGTACAGATTCATGATTTTATGAATCTTGATTTTGATATACTTATTGACTTTACGCATGAACCAGTGGACGTGATTCGTCTGATTCTTTCGCTTTCGCCAGCCCATTTTATCGTTGGCTCTGCACCGGAAAACAAAGATTTCTATGACTTGATAATCAGCTCCGAAAGCCCTCTTTCCAATGCGGAACTTCGTCTCCACAAATGTTCACCGCTTCTCCGTATGCTCGTTCATTCATCATTAATCCCAAAAGTCCATCGCAGAAATCTTCAACATGCATAATGTTGCAACATCCTTGCCCCCCATCCCATGTAATAACAGGTTTCCCGGCCAAAGCGCGAAAACACATGGTCCAATCACAGCCATGAGTCGGGGCCAATGCGTAGGGGATTCTTGTATTGCCATATGTCACAAATGGTCTAACGATAGTATAATGACAACTTGATTTTGCCGAGGCAATCTTTACAAGCGCATCTTCGGCGTCACGCTTCCCTATGCTATATTGCCAACATGAAAGTCCCCGTGGAGAGTCTTCACGCATGACACCACCTATTGAAAAGTCATACACTAAGCAGGAAGATACAAGTATGTATTGATTACATCTTTGTGAGAAAAATTTGTAGCTTTGAATGGCATCTTCTTGATTGAAGACGAGAAAATCTATAACGACATCAAACTGTCTGCCGCTCAAAGCACAACCAATTCTTTGGTAATCGTGCCTGTCGGATAAAATTGTCTCGCATCCATTAATAATTTCCCGCCTACCCCTGTTTATTGCCGTCACATAGTCTCCCCTCTTCAATGCATTTTCAACTACT
>CAJONE010000015.1 GCA_905235855.1 uncultured Bacteroidales bacterium | reverse complement strand
GGTAGCCGTCGTATTTCAGCCGCAGGCGTTGCACCATCTCGTCGTGTGAGCACTCGTATTCCTCGGCTATCACGTCGATGCCGTCGGCCATGCGGGTCTCCATCTCCTGTTCGGTGATGCCGCAGATGGTGGCGAACTCGGGCATCATCGACACGTTCATAATGTTGTTCAGTGTCGAGAAAATGCTCAACTGGCTGAACTTGGTTATGCCTGTGAGAAAACAGAATCGAATCATGCTCTCGCAGGCCTTGAGTGGCTGGTAGAACTCCTGCATGACCTCTTTCATCGGTGAGAGACGTTCCTGCTCGTGCATTACATCGAGCAACGGCGCGTCGTACTCATCTATGATAACAACCACCTGCGAATGTTCGGCTTGGTAGGCTTTCTCTATTACCCTGCGCAGGTAGCGTCCGGGGTTGACATCGGCAATGTCAATGCCATAGCGTTCACCGTAAGTGTAGAGCGAGTCTTTCAGACAGTCTTTGAGTGCGTCGGCGGTGCCCTGGTTTTTGGCGAAACTCATGTCGAGGTGGATGACGGGATATTGTTTCCACTCGGTTTCCAGCGGCATGATTTTGAGGCCTTCGAACAGGTCGCGGCGACCCTCGAAGTAGGACTTCAGCGTGGTGGTCAGCAGCGACTTGCCGAAACGCCGCGGGCGACTCAAGAATGTGAACTTGGCCGTGTGGGCCAGTTGCCACACGAGGTCGGTCTTATCAACATAGACGTAGCCTCCGGCTATAATCTCCGAAAAAGTCTGAATTCCGATTGGGTAGCGTGTCTTGGGCAGCTGTATCATGGCCGTGCGGTTTGGGTTTACGGCTGCAAAGTTACGAAAAGTTACGCAAACAGCATCCGCTAAAGGTTCACGACAGTCGTCCCATCGGAGTTGTAACCCTATGGCAAATCTTATGGATGGGGTGGCGTCAAAATTAAATGCTATCTTTGCAGAGCGAAAACAAAAACATAAGCCATGACAAACAATAGCTTTTCTCCCGACACCCATGGCGCGGATTCTCACAAGTGGGTGGATTTGGGTCTGCCGAGCGGCCTGCTGTGGGCCAGATGCAATGTCGGAGCCGTGGCTCCCGAAGACTTCGGCGACTACTTTGCCTGGGGCGAGAACAAGCCCAAGGGCATGTACGACGATGACACGTACATTTTTTTAAACCGTCACGGCAAGCTGACCAAGTACTGCAATGTCGCTGACTGTGGCGTTGACGACAACCTCACCCGTCTTAAAACCCGCTGACGATGTGGCCACGGCCAATTTTGGCTGGGATGTCCGTATGCCGACCGACGACGAATGGCAGGAGTTGCTCGACAACTGTCGCAGCGAGTGGACACAGCAAAATGGCTTGTACGGCCGCCGTTTCACGGGTCCCAACGGCAGCAGCCTGTTCCTGCCAGCTGCCGGCTTCCGCTACGGCTCGGAGCTCTACCACGCGGGCTCGTACGGCTACTACTGGTCTGCGTCGCTCAACGAGTCGGACCCGGACTACGCGTGGGGCATGCGCTTCTATTCGGACTACCAGGGCGTGAGCATCGACGGCCGCGGCCTCGGGCGATCCGTGCGCGCCGTGTGCTCGCGCTCTCAGAATTAGCCTTTTTCCGTTCCGCCATCCTCGCCGCACCATCCCCTGCGAACAGTCCGGCGGGGGCGCCCGCGGAGCGGGCTTATCAGCCCCCGTTTGGCTGTTCGCAGCGCGGCTCAAAAAAACAAATGAATGTCACAAATCGGCTGTGATAGTGCTTTTGCGCGACCTATCGTTTTGTGGTTTCATACGCCATCGGCAACTGTCACCGACTTGCATTCCTCAACAAAGCCCCGGTTTACGGTTTGAATTGTCAAGAGAACGACTTGAGGCCTACAATCGAGGCAATCAGTGTGGTGATGAAAAAAAGGCGCCAAAAGGTGGCGGGTTCGTGGAATATGAATATGCCCATAAGCACTGATCCCACCGCGCCGATGCCAGTCCATACGGGATAGGCTGTGCCGATAGGGATGGTGCGTGTGGCTTTCATCAGCAGCACCATGCTGAGCACGTAGAAAAACACAAAACCACCAATCCATAGCCACCACTGTAGGCCATCGAGCCCCTTTGAGCGTCCTAAGCAAAAGGTGAAACACACCTCGCACAACCCTGCAAATATCAGTACAATCCAGTTCATAGCATACTGCATTATGCGGATGCAAATTTACAAATAACGGCGCAATTTGAAAAAAATGTTTACCTTTGCAGCCGCTTTTGCAGTTTGCATAAATGCGGATATGGCGTAATTGGTAGCCGCGCTAGACTTAGGATCTAGTGGCGAAAGCCGTAACGGTTCGAGTCCGTTTATCCGCACTTTGCAGGATGCCTCCGTTGGGTGGCATCCTGTGCCTTTATAATAAAGTTTGCCTGCTGGCGTTATTGTATCTGTATGCGGAAATTTATCTTGATAATAGTGCTGCTTTTATGGACGGCGGGCGCGAGGGCCACCTATATCCTGCTGCCGATGGACGCGTCGCAGCGCAACCACCTGAAGGCCTACGGGGTCGCCTATTGGGCGCTGGAACGAGAGGTGGAGGTTACGTGGCTGCTCAACTACCGTGGTGGATCGTTTATGATGAAGCATGCCGACGCGCTGGAGAAGGAGTGCCGACTGCGCGGCATCTCGTACGAGGCCATCGCCGACGGGCAGTCGGCCAACATTCTTGCGCAGATTGCCGAGCCGTCGGTCAACATGGATGCGATTCGCCTTCAAAAAGCCCCCAAGATTGCTGTATACTCACCCAAGAACAAACTGCCGTGGGACGATGCCGTGACGCTGGTGCTTACCTATTCGGAAATACCATACGACATCGTATACGACGAGGAGGTGATAGCAGGTGTCTTGCCCAAGTATGACTGGCTCCACCTACACCATGAGGACTTCACAGGGCAGTATGGCAAGTTTTGGGGCAATTATCGCTCGCAGCAATGGTATATCGAAGATGTGAAGACCCAGGAGGCAATGGCCCGGAAACTCGGCTTCGCCAAAGTTTCGCAACTGAAACTGGCCGTCTCCCACAAAATACGCGACTTTGTGGCTGGCGGAGGATTCCTGTTCGCGATGTGCTCGGCCCCCGACAGCTACGATGTGGCGCTGTCCGCCGAGAATGTCGACATCTGCGACGTCATGTTCGACGGCGACCCCATACAACCCGATGCCCAAAACCACTTGGACTACACGAAGACCTTTGCCTTCAAGGATTTCCGCATCAGCACTAACCCCGCCGAATACGAGATCTCGACCATCGATATCGACCAGCAGGCGCGCGGACGGGTCGTGAACGAGAAAACCGACTTCTTCACCCTTTTCGAGTTCTCGGCCAAGTGGGACTGGGTGCCAACAATGCTGACGCAGAACCACACGCGCATAATCCACGGCTTTATGGGGCAGACAACGGCCTTTCGCAAGGAGACTGTAAAAACTTCTGCCGTCATACTCGCCGAGAACAAGGAACTGGGCGAGGTGCGCTACCTCCACGGCGAATACGGAAAAGGCACATGGACTTTCCTCGGCGGCCACGACCCAGAGGACTACCGCCACTATGTGGGCGACCCTCCCACCGACTTGTCGCTCTATCCTAACTCGCCCGGCTACAGGTTGATTTTGAATAACATCCTTTTCCCTGCCGCTAAGAAGGAAAAACACAAAACTTGAACCCAATTGAATGTCGATAACCGAAAGTCCGATAGTCGCAAATTGAAACGCTTGCCGCTCATAATCCTGCTCATTGTATCGATGTCTTTTGCACGAGCACAAAGTTGGTCCGCCTACACGTTGAAAAACTCCGAAATCGTCGGCGACGACATCATGGCGGTGGCGTCAGACTCGAAAGGGGCCGTATGGGTGGGCACCACGTTGGGGCTCTGCCGTCTTTCGGGCCGCACATGGACCGACTATTCCATGTTTAACCAAAAACTTAAAGACCAGTTTATCAACTGTATAGCCATCGACCGACGTGGAGTGCTCTGGATTGGAACCGACGACTACGGGGTGTTCGAATTCAACGGTACCCACTGGACCGAGCACACCAAGGAGTTGAACAAGTACAACATGTCGCTTATTCGCGATATCGCTGTCGACCGTGAAGGAGTGGTGTGGATTGGTGTCACCTTGAGCGGCCTGGTGCGCATCGAGGGTGACATTTGGAAGAAATACACTGCCGACCAGGGTGGCCTTAAGAGCGACTTCATTATGGACATTGCCATCGACAAGGACAATGCCAAGTGGGTGGCTACCAACGAAGGCGTGTCGAAATTCGACGGCTCAACCTGGACATCCTACACCACGGCCAACTCGAAACTGCCTATAGGCAATGTGCCGGCTATAGCCATCGACCGCAAGGATGTGAAGTGGATTGGCACTATTGCAGGCCTGTGCCGTTTCGACGGCACTGGCTGGCAGCTTTACGACACAAAAAACTCACCGCTTCCCGACAACCAGATCAATGCTATCTGCATCGATGCCCGCGGCGCCATCTGGATGACAACAAACAAGGGGGTGGCTGTGTTTAACGGCAAGGACAAGTGGCATGTCTACAACGCAAAAAACTCTAAACTCCCCAACGCACAAGTGCGCTGCATGACAATCGACCGGAAGGGCTGCAAATGGTTCGGCTCGCAGGGCGGCGGTCTTGTACGCTTCGACGGCTATGGCGTAAAGGGCCGTGTGGTCGACGACAAGGGCAAGTCGGTTGCAGGCCTCACGGTCAGGTGTGGCGGCAGAACCGCCGTCACCGATGCCGACGGGCTGTACTATTTCGAACTCCCGCCCGATGCCAGCGGCGAAATAACACTTGCCACAGACGCTACTGTCGAACCCGCAAGCCATATGTTCAATGGGCTGAACGGTTTTCTTTTTGTAAAAGACTTCACCGTCTCCTCCGGCCTTGTTGCAAAAGGCAGTTCGAAGGAGAAAGTCGTAGTCACACCTTACCTTGCCGAGGGCTACATAACCATTTCTCTCGAAAGCCCGACTGCCGAAGTGGAGTTTGTAAACGCCAAAGGCGAGTCGGTTCGCACGCTTCCAAATTATAAGAACGGCGCTAAAATCACTATCGCCAAGATGCCCAAGGCATCCTATACACTGTATATCCGCACCGTCAAAGGCGAAAAGTCGCTTCAGTTCAACCTGAAATAAATTGTATATTACTGTAAACATAAAAGTTTGAGCAGGCTACCATTAGGCAGCCTGCTCAAACTTTTATGTCTCCCATAGGCTTCTATTTGCATTCCATGCCAACCCGAATACCCGCGTTCTCACCAGTGAGGTCGAGGTCGCTGCATTTCTGTATGTTTTCGTTCGGATAATCTTCCTGTAGCTCTTTAAGGGTGTAGTCCATTGTCATGGTTTCGCCTGCGAAATGGTTTGTACAATGGCAGGTTTTTGAGCATGATGACATGACTGCGGCCAATGCCACTGTGGAAAGAAAAATAAGTGTCTTTTTCATGATGTTTTTTTTGAAAGTGTAAAAAAAAGCGGCTGCACTCTGGCAGCCGCCATTTTAGTTAAAGAAATACTGTCAGCACTTATTTGCAGACAACACCGTATTTCAAGCCTTCAAGGGTTGTTACGTTGTTGAGGTCGCTGCATTTTTTGATTTCAGTATTTTCGGCATACTGGGCGAAAGCGGTCTTCAGATCGTCCAATTTCACTTCGGTTGTTGTGCCTTCATCACCAAGATAGGTGGTGCAGTCGCAGTTTTTGTTGCATGAGGTGAAAGCGGCAGCGATTGCCACTACGGCCAAAGAAAAGAGAACTTTTTTCATAATTGTTTGATTTGTTTATTATGCCTACTCTATTTGGTTTTCGGCAACCCCAATTATTTGTTACAGTACAAAGTTTGGCTTACCAGTCGGTTCTGCATTCAACACCTGTCTTGTTGTTACCCTCATCGTCGGAGTAGATTGTTCCCATGTCTTTGCATTTCTTGCCACTCTCAATTTCGATGTCTTCCTGAGTGCTTACAACAACGCCTAAAGCATAGGTTTTGCAGGTGCATTTCTTGTTGCATGAGGTGGTGAACAATCCTACCATTGCGATAGCGGCTAATGCCAAAACGATTTTCTTCATAATTAGTTAAATTTGTTTAAATTAGGCCTACTCTATAGGGTTTTCGGCTTATCCCTATAATGACGCAAATATAATATTTTTGTCTGAAATTCAAATTATTTGTACAAAAAAGTGTGCGAAAATTGTTTTTTTGTTTGCAAAAAGTCAGAAAAGGCTTTCGTTTTCTTCACAGGTTTTGTTCCAGAAACTGGCGCAACTCTACGGGCGAGACATCGTGATGTATCTGTCCGTCGACGACGTAGGATATCGCCCCCGTCTCCTCGCTCACCACCACGCTTATCACGTCAATCTGCTCACTTATGCCGATTGCCGAGCGGTGACGCAGGCCGAGGTTGGGGTCAATCA
The DNA here is from genome assembly GCA_905235855.1 of uncultured Bacteroidales bacterium. Taxonomy (GTDB): domain Bacteria; phylum Bacteroidota; class Bacteroidia; order Bacteroidales; family P3; genus Colimorpha. The sequence continues at coordinate 25,977 of CAJONE010000015.1, read as the reverse complement.
GGCTGTTCGACGACACAGGCAATATGCAGCGTGCGGCGAGAATCGTGTTCCGACGCACGATCACTGCTCCGTCGTGAAGCGGCGAATTTTTAAAGAACAGGGCCTCTATCAATGGAGCCGATGCGAGTGCGTCAATCCGCTCGCCGGTGGCGATGATGTCGTCCAGCTCGTTCTGCCGCTTGAATATGATCAAAGCGCCGGTCTTCGACTGCGACATGTGCATACAGGCCTGTATGTATGGCTCTACGTTTAGCGTGCTGTTCTGCGATATGTTGCGTTTCCAGAAGAGAAACCGTTTCCTGAATGTGTCGCCGGCGGTTGTGGTCTTTGTCCCGACAAGGAGCAGAAATTTCCTTATTTCGGGTTGGAAGATGATGACAAGTGCCACAAGTCCGATGCTTACAATCTGCCCCAATATGGCTCCCGACAGCCGCATGTTAAGGAAAAAGGCTATCTGACGGGCTATGATTATGACAAGTATGGCCCAAAAAATGCGTATCACGTTGGTGCCGCGCACCAAACGGTAGATGTAGTAGAATAGAGCCGTCACCAAAAGTATATCGACGATGTCGACAAATCGGATGGAATGTAAACCTGCAATCAGTGTAATCATAACGAATGGGTGTTGAATGTGAGATGTTCTGTTTGGGTTGGTCAGTTCCCAGTGGCTTTAGTCAAATAATAGTTTTATTGTTTCAGCCGCCGGTTTGGGGTCGTGAACCCGCACTATCCTGGCGCCGAGCATAAGTGCTTTGGTGTTCAGCGCAATGGTGCCGTCGAGAGCCTTGTCGGGTGTGGTTCCGAGTTTGCGGTAAATCATCGATTTTCGCGACAGGGCGGCAACCAGTGGCTCGCGAAACGCCGCTGTCAGCTCGTCGAGGCGGTCAAGGAGTTCGAAGTTCTGTTCCAAGGTCTTCCCGAAGCCGAATCCAGGGTCAATCCACACGTCCTTCGCACCGAGCGAGTAAAGCCGGTTCAGCCGTTCGGAAAAATAGAGGCACATATCTTGTACAATGTCGTTATAGCCGCACTTTTGTTGCATTTCATCGGGTTTCCCTGATGTGTGCATCAGTATGTATGGCACCTGTAGCTGTGCAACGGTTTCGAACATGTCGCCGTCAAACTGTCCACCGCTTATGTCGTTGATCATGTCGGCACCGCTTTCGACGGCTGCGGCTGCGGTTGCGGCAAGGTATGTGTCGACCGAGATGATGGTGTCGGGCAGTGACCGACGTATCCGTTCTATTGTGGGGTGCAGGCGTGAAATTTCGTCGTCGGCTGAGGCTATCGGGCTGCCTGGTTTCGACGACGATGCTCCAATGTCAATGATGTCGGCACCGTCGGCGGCCAGCTGTTCGGCACGTCCAACGGCAGCGTCGATCGACGAGTATCGTCCGCCGTCGTAGAATGAGTCTGTGCTGATATTCAATATCCCCATTATCGCAGGGCGCTCAAATATGACCAATTTTTTGCCTGCGCATAGGCTAAATGCCGAAAAATTTGTATCTTTGCTCATTGCATATAAAACGTGTAGAGTGTTTATTAATTGTATATCAACAATAATAAAAATCATAATATGGCAGACACCTCTGCGGAATTCAAACGTGAGATAGCCCGATGCAGGGAAATTTTTGAGAAAAAGGCCAAGGACTACGGTTCGTCGTGGCGCATACTCCGTCTGCCCTCGCTCACCGACCAGATATTCATCAAAGCCAATCGTATACGCAGTATACAGGAAAAGGGTCTGCAACTTGTGGATGAGGGTATAGTGCCGGAATTTGTGGCGATGGTCAACTACGCCACGATGGCTTTGATACAGCAGGAACTGGGTGGCAGCGGCGACGACGAACTCCCTACCGAACAGGCTCTCGCGCTCTACGACAAGCACATAAAAGGAGCCACCGAACTTATGACCGCCAAAAACCACGACTACGACGAGGCTTGGCGTCAGATGCGTATTAGTTCGATGGTCGATTTGATACTGATGAAAATACGGCGCATCAAGCAGATAGAAGATAACGATGGCAAGACCGTCATCTCCGAGGGGGTCGAGGGCAGCTACAAGGACATCATAAATTATTCGATTTTCTGTCTGATAAGGCTCAGCGAACAATGACCGGCCTGCATTGGCCGTTGTCATTGACGCGGACGGGAAAAAAAACTTACACTTTAGCTAACAACATGAAAGACACAAAAATTAACTACATTCTCAATATCATCGCACGATGGTTTGTGGGGCTGGTGTTCTTGTTCTCCAGTTTTACCAAGGGTGTCGACCCTCTCGGCACCGCTTTCAAAGTGCAGGAATATATGACTGCCTGGTCAATCGGCAGCTTTACTTTTGAGTGGGCTCTGCCTATGGCAAACTTCCTGTCGGTGGCACTAATCTGCGCCGAATTTGTAGTGGGTGTGCTGCTCCTGACAGGATCGTTTCGTCGCCTGTCGGCTTGGTTGCTGGCTGCCATGATGCTTTTTTTCACCGTGACCACGCTTGTCGACGCCATCACTAACAAGGTGACCGACTGCGGCTGTTTCGGCGATGCAGTGAAACTCACCAACTGGCAGACATTTTGGAAAAACGTGGTGCTCGACATCCCAACCGTTTGGATTTTCCTGACGCAGAAACTGCGTTATCGCCCGCGTTTTGAACGCGACATGATCGTACTCATTGTTTCGGTCGCTTTAATGGTGGGTTTCGAGGTGTATAACATCTGCAACGAACCTTGCATCGATTTCCGTTCATGGAAGGTTGGCAACCGTATGATAGAGACTGACCAGACCCTCCAGATGAAGAGCTATATGACTTATAAGAATCTGAACACTGGCGAGGAGGTGGAAATTGAAACTAAAGATTGGGCTGCTTATCAGGACACCACGCTCTGGCAACTTGTGGGATCGCGTGTGGTAGACCCGCACGAGATAAAGGCCGACGGTTTCTCAATGCTCGACATGGAGGGCAACGATATGGCTGTCGACATGCTCTGCTCGCCCGACTACCTGATTATAGCCACTTTGCCTCATCCTGACCTTAACGATATAAGCGAAAGAGGCTTGCGTGCGCTCAAGGCGGTGAACGAGATGGCATTAGACAAAGACATTATGATGGTTGTGCTCTCGTCTGCACTCACCGAAAACATACAGTCCTTTATTTACGACAACAATTTGCAGCTCGAATTCTACGGTGCCGACGAGAAGGCCATTCTGGTTATGGCCCGTGCCATGCCTGCCTTTGTGCTTATGAAGGACGGCGTAGTGGTGGGTAAGTGGCATTATCGCAATGTCGGCAACTTGCTCGACTATGGTTTCGATAACGGTCAAGACAGCAACTGACGTGTCGTCAGCATGCCGCCCATGCTCTGCACTCCTCAAAGAGATTTTCAATCAATCAACATAAAAGCATTTCATGATACAGAGAATTCAATCCATTTACCTCCTCCTTGCCGCCTGTGCAATGGCGCTGTGTTTCATGTTTCCTGTGGCAAAGTACAAAACCCCCGACAAGCAGGTTTATGCACAATTCAGTCTCATCAAAAACCAGTCGCTCGATGGCGATGTTCAGACAGACGTGGCGAGTGAGGCTGTCGCGACCGATGAATACGAACAGATTGGCGGCAATGTGAGCAATATCGGCTACAAGAATGTTCCGGTTTGGCCCATGTTTGCTTTGGCTGCTCTCGTTATTGCCATTGCTGTGATCGCCATTTTCCTGTATGCGAATCGCACGCGACAGGTGCGTATGGTGGCTGTAGGTTTCCTGTTGAATGTGGTCTACGTGTTTTTGGTTTTCGTTTGGGCGGCAGATGCTTTCCTGAAACCCATTAAACAGTCGTATGCCGACCTCGAGTGGGCTACAACCTATTCGGCGGCCGCATGGGCTCCGGTGGCCAGCGTTGTGCTGCTCTTCCTCGCCCAGAATGCTATTAAACGCGACGAAAAGAAAGTCCGCGACGCAGAAAGAATCAGATAAGCATTGAACCGTTCGGTCTATAATGTTGTTTTCGAAAGCGTGTCGCAACTTAATGTGGTGGCGCGCGCTTTGTTGGATACTTTTGCGTCCGACCGTTTCTTTGCCTTCTTCGGTTCTATGGGTGTCGGCAAGACTACGCTGATAAAGGAGATGTGTGCTGTTCTCGGCTCGTCCGACAATGTGTGCAGCCCCACTTTCGCCATTGTCAACGAGTACTCGTCAGCCGACGATACGCCCATCTACCATTTCGATTTCTACAGGCTTAAGTCGCTCGACGAGGCTTACGACATCGGTTACGAAGAGTATTTCTTTTCTGGCAACTATTGTTTTACCGAATGGACCGAGAAAATCGAGCCCTTGCTGCCAGACCGTTATGTGAGGGTTGATATTACCGAGACAGACGGCGTTCGCACCTTGAACGCAAAACTGATAATATGCAAATAGATGGAAAAAGAAAAAAAAACGACTCAGAAAAGCGAATCCGAAATGCTTGCGCGAGTTGCGGCCAAGGCCCTTTCCGACAAGAAGGGTGAGGATATCGTAATACTTGATTTGCGCGACATACAGTCAGCTCCGGCACGTTTCTTCGTCATTGCATCGGGCAATGTGCCGTCACATGTGTCGGCTATGAGCGATGCGGTGCACGTGGCAGTGAAAAAGATGTTCGGACAGAACCCTTCCAAGGTCGAGGGCTACTCCAATGCCGAATGGATACTGATGGACTATTTTGACGTGGTTGTCCATATTTTTGTGAAAGACAAACGCGACTACTATCGTCTTGACCAGCTTTGGGCCGATGGCAACGTGATAAAAACCGATAATTCATTTTGAGATGAGCGAAGAGAACCGGAAACCGAATAACGGCGACAAGCCGCAGAAACCGCAACAGAACCCGCAGGGGCAGCAGCCGAAAAAACCGAGCCGCAACATTATGCTGTATATCATCTACGGTGTGGTGATAGTTGGCTTGGGCTACCTGCTTTTCCCGACCGGGAAAAGCGGTGAATCGAAGAACCTGACCTGGGAAGAACTTGAGCCAATCCTGCTTAACCGCGACTATGAGAAAATTGTTGTCGTCAATCAGGAGTATGCCGAGGTGCATATAAAGGATGAGCTGGTAGAGTCCAAGTACACCGAGTTGAAAGGCGTTGCACCCATAATCGGAAAGTCGAAAACCGAAAACGCATTCTACCGCTACAATATCGGCAATTTCGAACATTTCGACAAAGAACTCTCGTCGGTCGAGGAGAAGCTTGGCGGCGAACATATATCATACCAAATCGAGAAACGCAAGAATGCCTGGCGCGATATTCTTGTGATGTTCGGCCCGTTTCTGCTGCTCATCCTTTTCTTCTACATTATGACCCGTGCCACCCAACGCCAGATGGGTGGCGGTGGCGGTATCTTCGGTGTCGGACGTTCGAAAGCCAAGGTCTACGACGGCAAGAATCTTAAGACCAACATCACTTTCAAGGATGTTGCTGGTCTTGCCGGCGCGAAAGAAGAGGTTGTTGAGGTGGTGGATTTTCTGAAAAATCCCAAGCGCTACACCGACCTTGGCGGCAAAATTCCCAAGGGTGTGCTGCTCGTGGGACCTCCGGGTACGGGAAAGACGCTTCTTGCCAAGGCTGTCGCCGGCGAGGCCAATGTGCCGTTTTTCTCGATGTCGGGCAGCGATTTTGTTGAGATGTTCGTTGGCGTAGGAGCATCGCGTGTACGCGACCTTTTCGAGGAGGCTAAGAAAAAAGCACCTTGCATCATTTTTATCGATGAAATTGATGCCGTAGGCCGTGCCCGTGGACACAGCGGTTTGAGTAACGCCAACGATGAGCGTGAGAATACCCTCAACCAACTGCTAACCGAGATGGACGGGTTCAGTAGCGGCACCAACGTTATCGTTTTGGCTGCCACCAATAGGGCCGACGTGCTCGACAAGGCATTGCTGCGCGCCGGTCGCTTCGACCGCCAGATATATGTCGAGTTGCCCGATATCGAGGAGCGAAAGGCTATATTCGAAGTTCATATGAGAGGTCTCAAGCTCTGCAACGACAAGAATGCCGGGGGTTATGTTGACCGTGAGTTCCTCGCTAAGCAGACCCCTGGGTTCTCGGGCGCTGATATCGCCAACGTCTGCAACGAAGCTGCCCTCTGTGCTGCCCGTAAGAACAAGAAAATAATCGAGAAACAGGATTTCCTCGATGCTGTCGATCGCATTGTGGGAGGTCTCGAGAAACGCTCGAAGATACTCTCTGAAACCGAGAAACGCACCATTGCTTACCACGAGTCTGGTCACGCTTCGGTAAGTTGGCTTTCGCGTTGGGCGTCGCCGCTGGTTAAAGTGACCATCGTGCCGCGCGGCCGGGCTCTCGGAGCTGCGTGGTATCTGCCCGAAGAGCGACAGATTACCACCTACGAACAGATGTTTGACGAACTCAAGTCGCTTATGGCAGGACGCGCTGCCGAGGAGGTGGTGTTTGGAAAAGTCAGCACCGGCGCGCTCAACGATATGGAACGAGCCACGAAGATGGCACAGTCTTTGGTGGTATACTACGGCATGAGTCCGGAACTCGGCAATATAAGCTATTACGACTCCAGCGGACAATCCGACTATGGGTTCACGAAACCGTTCAGCGAGAAAACGGCAGAAAAAATCGATTCCGAGGTTCGCCGCATTGTCGAGGAGGCATACAGCAATGCCAAGAAGCTTATTGTTGACCACCGCGAGCAACTCGACGAGCTTGCCGGCCAGCTTTTCGAAAAAGAGGTCCTTTTCCGTGAGGACTTGGAGCGTATCTACGGCAAACGTCCGTGGGACACTGACGAGGAGAACCAGCGTACGGAAAGCATTGAGTCGTCAGATAATGAAAACAGTACCAATCAGAAACAGGACAGTGAAGTGACAAATGACAACTGCATTTGCGACGATGCAAATGCCAACAATGACGCAAAATGAAAAAATTCTGGATCCGCACAGCCAGCTCGGTAATTTATGTAGCATTGTTCGTTGGAACTATGCTGAGCGGGAAAATTCTGTACAATGATAGTGCTGGAACAATTGTGTTTCTGTTGTTTCTGTTGTTTGCTGCTTGCGGGTGCACTTTCGAGTTTTACCGTATAGCGCGGCTTAAATCGGCAAAACCAATCAAATGGATGGGATATTTGGCTGTCTGTATGATTATTTTGTTGTTTTCGATTTTGATTCTTTTTTTTCGGGGTCTCCGACTTTCTGAAGACGTTTACTCTATATTAGGCATGCTGTTTATAGCGTGCGTGCTGTTGGTATTGCCTCTGTCGGCGGTCATCCAGCTTTGGCGCGGTTCCGAAAGACCATTCGGAGATATAGGTTACACTTTATTGCCGGTTTTTTATATCGCTATTCCGTTTGCTTCGATGGTTTTTATGCAGATGCTGAATGTCTGGTTGCTTTTGTTGGTTGTTGTCTTGGTTTGGATAAACGATGCGTGTGCCTATATGTTGGGTTCTCTGTTTGGACGTCATAAGATGTGGACAAAGCACTCGCCCGGAAAAACTTGGGAGGGAACTGTTTCCGGTGTTATTATCGCGACTGTTGCCGGAACTGTTGCAGTTGGTGTATGGTCGGTATTCGAATTGTCGATGTGGCAGGGTGCCCTGTTGGGTTTGACATGTGGTGTGATCGGTACATTGGGCGACCTGGTGGAGTCGATGCTCAAACGCTCCGCAGGACTGAAAGATTCCGGTAGAGCGATACCTGGTCATGGTGGATTTCTCGACAGGTTCGACAGCTTGCTGATATTGCTACCCTTTGCTACTGTAATTATTGTATTGTTCATCATATGACCGCCGATCGGATATTATATGAAGACAACCACCTTTTGCTCGTCAACAAGCGGGCCGGCGAGCTTGTGCAGGGCGACAAGAGTGGCGACCTTTGTATGGTCGACGAGATAAAGGCTTTCATTAAAGAGCGTGACAACAAACCCGGCAACGTCTTCTGTGGCCTCGTTCATCGTCTCGACCGACCGGTTAGTGGTGTGGTCATTTTCGCCAAAACGTCAAAAGCGCTTTCGCGCATGAATGCTCTTGTGAAGCAACGCGCCATAGAGAAGACCTATTGGGCTGTCTCGAAAAACTGCCCTGATCCAATGTCTGGAACTTTGCGAAATTGGCTGGTACGCAACGAGAAGCTAAATAAAAGTTTTGTTGTTTCCAACGATACTAAAGATAATGCAAAAGAAGCTGTTTTGGATTATTCGGTCATCGGAAAATCGGTAGGCGGATACTTCCTTGTCGAGGTGCATCTCCACACTGGTCGCCATCACCAGATACGTTGTCAGCTGGCTAATATCGGATGTCCGATAAAGGGCGACTTGAAATATGGTGCTCCACGATCCAACCCCGACAGCAGCATTTCGCTACATGCCCGAAGTGTCTCGTTCGAACATCCGGTGAGCCATATACAGATTAATGTGGAAGCGGATCCATCGTGGGACATGTCTTTTGCCGAACTAAAAAAGTGAAATCAACATGAGCTACAGATTACCCTTGCCAATCCTCTTTATTGTCTTGACTTTGTCTGCCCTTGCACAAGAAAAGTATGAGGTGAAAAGATCAGATTTCAATTTTGTTGAAATTGTGTTCTCGGCGACCGACAATCTCAATGTGGAAAATGTTTTATTGAAAGGTCGCGACTTCACCTCGGTTTCGATGAACGGTTTTGGACATTTGTCCGAGATCGGACGTCCCTCGCTCCCTGTGTTGAGAGAAATGATAGAGATACCCTTGTGCGATGGTGTTTCGATAGAGGTAAAAAACGAAAGTCATATCATGGTCAACGGAGCGATGCTTGGCATAACTCGTTTGGTTGCGCCTGTTCAGCCCTCGTTGTGCAAAACTGCCAGCCGCAACACGGCTTTGTTGTCGTTTGACGACAATGTCTACTGCACTGATGCGTTCTATGGACCGGATGTAGTGACTGTCAACAAAATCGGTGTGGCACGCGACCGTTGCCTTGCCGAGGTGGTATTCTCGCCGGTAGCCTACAATCCGGTAACAAACCAGTTCTTGATTTACACCGAGGTGGATGCTGTTGTGACTTTCAAAAGCCCTGACATCGAGGCGACTACGGCAATGAAACAGTTGCATCGCTCGCCTGCTTTCGGTCAGGCTGTCAACACTATCAATCGTATCGATGCCGGTTCTGATGTCACAAAGGCTTCGGCCTCATCTCCCATGCGTTATCTGATAGTTGCCAATGCGATGTTTCGCGGACGGTTAGATGACTTTGTCAGCTGGAAAAAACGCACTGGTTTCATTGTCGATGTGGCCTATACCGACGAGTCTGCCGTCGGTAGCACACAGGCCTCGATAAAGAGTTACATCAAAAGCCAGTATACTGGTGCGACGGCTTCAAATCCCGCACCCACATTTCTTCTCTTGGTGGGCGATGTTGAGCAACTGCCAGCTAAGACCTATACTCATGATGAAGACGAACATGTATCCGACCTCGACTATGCATGTTGGACCGATGACGACGAAATACCAGACTGTTATTACGGACGTTTTTCGGCACAGAATGCCAGTCAGCTCGCACCACAAATCCAAAAAACTTTGATGTATGAGCGTTATGAGTTTCCAAGTGACGAGTTTCTTGGTAGGGCGTTGCTTGTGGCTGGTGTTGACGGTGGCAACGAAGGCGACCTTGGTTTCGAAAACGCCGACCCGGCCATGGACTATCTTGCAAAGCTTTATGTCAATGGAGACAATAAACCAGTAATGGGCGATACGTCGTTTTACGCCTACCCGTCGGTTACGGAATACAAGAACAATCCGTCAGCCAACCCATACTCAACAAACGTCGCAGTGGTGAGCAATTCGATGGGCGACCAGTTTCGCGAAAAATGCAGCGAGGGAGCTGGCTTTATCAACTACACTGCGCATGGCTACGATGAGGGGTGGGGCGAACCGTCGTTGAGCAATTACGACGTGACAACGATGTCGAATGTGAAGCGATGTGGCCTTATGATTGGCAACTGCTGTCTATCGGGCAAATTCGATGTGCCGACCTGTTTCGGCGAGGCTCTTTTGCGCAAGAACAACTATAGCGGTGCAGTTGGATATATTGGGGGCAGCAACTACACCTACTGGGGTGAGGATTTCTATTGGGCCGTAGGGCAACGCAATGCTATCAGTGCAAACATGAATCTTTATTATATGGCTCACAAAAGGGGTGCATACGACCGCATGTTTCATACCCATGGCGAGAACTTTGACCTGTGGGCCACAACGTTGGGCTCTATTTTGATGAGCGGCAATATGGCTGTACAAAATTCTGATTCGGGGTTGAAGGACTACTATTGGCAAATCTATCATGTGTTTGGCGATCCGTCGCTTATGCCGTGGTTGTCGAAAGCCAAGCAAATGCAATTGACATATAGAGGAGCCACGATTGGGGCGACACATATCACGGTTAACTGTGTGCCGTATGCCTATGTTGCCATCACCACGGCTGACAACACCCTTGTTGGCGCCGCGTTTGCAGGTTCTGACGGCATTGCCGATATAAGTTGCGATCAACCTTTGGAAAGAGGAAACTATATATTGGCATCCACGGCACAAAACTACAAGCCGTTGCTGTTGGATGTCACGGTGTCGGGCAGTGCGATTTGCGATGACCGTGAAGAACTGACAGGGGCTATGAGAATCTACCCCAATCCCACAGCTGACCGATTCTTTGTTGATGCTGTGGAGTTGCAGAAAATAGAGATCATCGATGCCGTTGGGCGCATACTGTCGAGTCAGTCCGGCAATGTGGTTGACTTAAGTCTCTTCCCCTCTGGTCTTTACTCTGTAAGGGTTACAGCAAATGGGGCAGTGGCTGTTAGAAAGATAATGAAACAGTAAAAATACGATAAAACTATGAAAAAGTTTTTCTTATCATTGGCAATTCTTCTCTCCGCCATATCTGTTATGGCGCAGGGCGAGTGTGAGGTAAAGGGTTCCAACTTCAGCCGGCTTGAGCTGACGTTCAAGGCTAAATCTTTGCTCAATTCAGAGTCTGTTACCGTAAAGGGACACGAATTCACCGACGTGACAATGGCGGGGTTTGACCATTCGTCAAGAATTGGTTGCCCTTCGTTGCCCACATTGCGCAAGATGATTGAAATACCGTTGTGTGATGGAATCTCTGTTACGGTTGTTGGCGAAAGGCACACTATTGTCGACGGCGAAAGTCTTGGCGTTGTCCGTCAGGTTATGCCGGTTCAGCCATCGGAGAGTAAGACCCAAGGCCGCAACCGCGATATGTTGGTGATAAACCAAGAAATATATAATACTGATGCATTCTGTGGGCTGGATGTCGTCACTACGCAGAAAGTTGGCGTGGCCCGTGACCGTAATCTGGCACAGGTCGTTTTCTCGCCAGTGCGCTACAATCCTGTAACCAACCAGTTTATGATTTATACCGAGGTGGATGTGGTTTTGACTTATCTGAACCCTGATGTCACCGCTACAAAGGAGATGAAGCAACTGCACTATTCACCTGCTTTCGGAAGTGGCATCGAGACCATCAATAGTCTTGGTTTGGCAAAAAATCCCACCCTTTCATCCCCTATGCGCTATATTATAGTGTCTCATCCAATGTTTCGTGGCGAGTTGGACGAATTTGTCAATTGGAAAAAGCGCACAGGCTTCATCGTCGACGAGGTGTATACCGACAATGCTGAGATTGGCAATACAGTAAGCTCGATAGCTGCATACCTGAAACGCCAATATACGGAAGCCACAGCCGAAAGGCCCGCCCCTGCTTTTGTGCTTTTGGTTGGCGATTTGGAGCAGCTGCCCGCTTACGAACATTCTTCAACGCTTGTAATCATCCCGGGATGGTGGGAAGAGGATAATACCCATTATTCCGATCTGCCATATTCATGCTGGACTGATGGCGACAGTATACCGGACTGTTATTATGGACGTTTGTCGGCTCAGACCGTCGAGCAGTTGCGCCCCCAGCTGCAAAAAACTTTGCTCTACGAGCGTTACGAGTTTCCCGATCCGTCGTTTCTTGATGTTGCCGTTCTGGTTGCTGGTCAGGATCAGGGGTCGGCAGGCGACAACGGCTATAAGGTCTGTGACCCCACTATGGACTATATAGCCAAGTTTTATATGAATGGTGACAACGGCTACGCAAATGTATATGAGTACAAAAACAACACATCAATCAACCCGGGCGCCAGCAATGTGAGTGTGGAGCCTTCTGCCAGTTCGGTGGCGGCCATACGTGCCAAATATTCCGAGGGGGCTGGCTGGATTAACTATTCAGCCCATGGCGATTGGGATCGCTGGCACGGCCCTGAGCTCACCACTACGCAGGTGGCTCAGATGACCAACGAAAAGAAGTGTGGCATCATGATTGGCAACTGCTGTCTGTCGGGCAAATTCGATGAAACCACTTGCTTTGCCGAATCTTTGCTTCGCAAGGACAATTATTCTGGTGCAGTCGCTTATATTGGAGCGAGCAACTCAACCTATTGGAATCAGGACTTCTATTGGTCTGTCGGTATGCGCAACTCAATTAGTGACAACATGACCCATGAGTATATGGCTGACAATCTCGGCATGTATGACAGGCTGTTCCATACTCATGACGAGGCCTATTCAGTTTGGGCTCCGACCGTGGGTGCCATGATGTTCAGCGGCAATATGGCGGTCGAAAACTCCAGTTCCGAGGATGGGGACAAGTTATACTACTGGGAGATTTACCATACTTTTGGAGACCCGTCGCTGATGCCTTGGCTCACGCAGGCTGACGATATGGCAGTGACGTGCAACGGGCTGCATGTGGGCTCTACCTCTGTGAGTGTCAGTTGTGTTCCATACGCGTATGTGGCTATAACCAGCGAGGACAATACGCTCGTCGGTGCGGCTTTTGCCAACGGTGATGGCAATGCAACGATCAATACCACCCAGCCACTGACAGAGGAAAACTACACTTTGGCTGTAACCGCACAAAACTACAAGCCGGTGTTGACTACGTCGCGCCAGCTTGGCATCGGCAATGCGGATGCCACATTGTCCGATGCGAAAATCTATCCCAACCCGATGTCCAATCTTTTTGTGGTTGAGGCCGATGGTCTGCAGAAAATTGAGGTCATCGACGCTATTGGACGTATAGTGACCACAAACGCTGCCGGAAATACTGTAGATATGAGCAAGTATGCCAATGGAATATACACTGTACGGATAACTGCTGGTGGAATTACTACCTTAAAGAAAGTTGTAAAAAAATAAATCATTTGGTCAATGTTCAGATCGCTGTTGACTTTTTCGCTCGTCGTGGCATGTTATTCTGCTTTTTCGCAGGAAAGGTGCGACGTTAGGTTGTCTGATGTCAATCGGCTCACTGTCGCCTTTACGGCCCCCGATAGACTTGATGTTGGCAGTGTCACTTTAGATGGAATTAATTTCGCGACAGTATCGGTAGATGGGTTCGTTCAGTCGTCTGTCATCGGTGCACCGTCTCTCCCCACGATGCGGAAACTCATTGAAATACCGCTCTGCGACGGTGTGGATGTCAAGATAGTCAGCGAAAGCCATGTAGTTATTGACGGGGAAGTCATTGGGGTGACCAATCTTGTCGAACCGGTTCAGCCGCCAGTGAGCAAGTCGGACAGCCGCAATGCCGAAGCATTGGCATTCAATGAAGCATTATATTTGACCGATGCATTCAGTGGCATCGAACCGGTCACGGTTGAGCCGGTTGGAGTGGCACGTGACCGCAACCTTGCCGAGTTGGTTTTCTCACCGGTGAAATATAATCCGGTCACCAACAAGTTTCTTGTCTACACCGAGGTAGAGGCAGTTTTGACCTATCGCGATGCTGATATTGTTGCAACACGCGAAATGAAGGCCTTGCATGCTTCGCTGGCATTCGGCAACCATATTGCCACCATTAATTCGCTCGACCAGCGAGGTCTGGGAGTCAAGGGTCAAAACGATAAACTTTCCAATGCAGCACCGATTCGTTACCTTATTGTCTCTCACCACATGTTTCGGGGGCAGTTCGAGGAGTTTGTCAACTGGAAGCGTCGCACGGGCTATATCGTCGATGTCGCATATACCGACGATGCTGCAGTCGGAAATTCACAGACTTCGATAAAAAGCTTCATAAAAAGCCAATACACCAATGCGACCGCTTCAAATCCGGCTCCGACCTACCTTCTCCTTGTGGGCGACATTGAACAGATACCAGCCAAGTCGTACGCTTTCTCGTCTGGCGGGTCGAGCCATGTGTCGGATCTTGACTATGCCTGCTGGACCGATGGCGACGAAATTCCCGACTGCTACTATGGACGATTCTCCGCACAGTCGGTAAGTCAGCTTACGGCTCAAGTTGAAAAGACTTTGCTCTACGAACGTTACGAGTTCCCCGATCCATCGTTTCTCGACAGGGCAATTCTCGTCGCAGGGGTCGATGGAGGCTCGTCAGACGACTATGGCTATACGCATGCCGATCCAACTATGGATTATGCAGCCAAGTTCTACGTAAACGGCGACAGCAAGTCTGTTTTGGGACATAACGGTTTCTATAAATATGCTTCCGTCAGCGAGTATAAAAACAAGACATCCATCAATATGAACGCCACTGCGGTGGCAGTGAGAAGCAATACCTACGAGGCCGAAGTGCGAAGCAAGTACAGCGAAGGGGCGGGTTGGATAAACTACTCCGCTCACGGTAACTATAATGGATGGCATAAACCTTCTTTCACCAATACTCATGTTGCAACGATGACCAACAGCAAGAAGTGCGGTGTGGTGATAGGCAACTGTTGTCTTACGGGCAAGTTCGACGAGCGCACATGCTTTGCCGAGGCATTGCTGCGTCGAGACAACTACTGCGGGGCCGTGGCCTATATCGGATGCAGCAACTCGTCCTACTGGAATCAAGACGTTTATTGGTCGGTTGGCTACCGAACTTCGATATCGGGGAGTATGACACAGGCCTACAATGCCGGCAAAATGGGTATCTACGACCACCTCTTTCACTCGCATGGCGAGTTGTTCGACACTTGGGCTACGACACTTGGGGCTATTGTATGGTATGGCAACATGGCCGTGCAGGGGTCAAGCTCAACTAACGCATACAAGTCATATTATTGGCAGATTTACCATGTGTTCGGTGATCCATCACTTATGCCATGGCTTACACAGGCCAAAGAAATGCCTTTGTCATACAGTATCGTTGAAGACGGTGCCACTCATATCAGCGTAAACACTATCCCCCATGCCTACGTTGCTATAACCGACAACGGATATAATCTGGTTGGTGCGGCGTTTGCCAACATCGACGGGGTGGCCGACATTGAATGCAACCAGGCATTGGACAGCGAAAACTATTACGTTTCGGCAGTGGCTCAAAACTACCAGCCAAAGGTGGTGCCGCTCGACCGGCTCGAACCCGTGGCCACCGTCAATTTAAGATGCTTCCCCGTCCCGGCAGCGGTAAGTGTGGGGCTGACAATAGACGGATTGGACGATGCGGTAGAGTATGAAATAGTCGACATCAAAGGACGTGTGGTCTATTGGGGAAGCGAGACAAGCGGAAATGCGGTTCATAATGTTGATGTGTCGAACTATTCCGTAGGTACGTATTTTGTTCGTGCGGTTGGCCACTCGTTTTTGGCAACGGGCAAGATTGTTGTGTCTCATTAAGATGGCGAATCCAATGAATTTCAAGGTTACTTATTTGTTTCTTGTGGTGCTGTTGCCGCATCTGTTATGCGGGCAGCAAAGGTGTGTTTTGGAAAATTCAACGAGAGAAACACTTAAGGTTTCGTTTTCGGTTCCCGCCAAACTAAATGTTGCGACCGTTGAGCTGGAAGGTGTTCCGTTCAACACGGTCACCATAGACGGCTTCGAATTGTCGTCCGAAGTAGGCAAACCGTTGTTGCCTGCAATGCGCGAGTGGATCGAAATGCCAGTATGCGGTAGGGTAGAGGTGGAGGTGCTGTACGAGGAGCATGTTGTCCTCGATGGTGATTCGTTGGGGGTTGCCTTTCCCATATCGCCGCGTCAGCCCTCGGTTTGCAAAACGGCAGGGCGCTCTCTCGACACTCTTGCAATCGACCGTATGCTGTATGGGCGTGACTCATTCGATGGAGCAGACCTGGTTTCGGTAAGTGTGGCCGGCATCGCGCGCGACCGCCGCTTGGGACAGCTCATTTTCTCGCCGGTGCGCTACAACCCTGTAGCCAACCGCTTCGAGGTTTACACTCATGTCGAAGCAGTTGTGAAATTTCATGATATTGATGAGGCGGCCACCAAGAAACTGGCACTCTACCATACACCGGCTTTCGGATGCAACGTGACAACGCTAAACATGATTGATGCCGGAAACAAAAAAAATGGCGCATCAATACCGATACGTTACCTTATCGTTTCTCATCCGATGTTTCGTGGTCAATTTGACGATTTTGTCGACTGGAAACGCGGCACGGGCTATACGGTAGACGTGGCCTATACCGACCAGGCCGAGGTTGGGAGCGATGCGCAGTCAATAAGGTCATACATTAAGCGCCAGTACACCGACGCCACCGTCGAATGTCCCGCTCCGTTGTATTTGCTGCTGGTGGGTGATGTCGAACAGCTTCCGACGTTTGCCTACAGCTATAATATGAGCTACTACGGATATGTTGAGCACGTCTCTGACCTTAACTATGCTTGTTGGACCAACGACAATCTACCAGACTGTCATTATGGGAGGCTCTCGGCGCAGAGTGTCGGCCAGCTACAACATCAAATCGAAAAAATACTGATGTACGAGCGATACGAGTTTCCTGATGCGTCGTTTCTTGACAGGGCACTGCTTGTGGCGGGTGTAGACGGAGGCTATAGCAGCGACTTCGGTTATACGCATGCCGATCCGGCTATGGACTATGTCGCCACGCAGTATGTCAACGGCTACCACGGCTTCCGCTCGGTAAGGGAGTTTAAAAACAACACGCAGATTGAACCGCACGTGCCTAATGTAAGTGTTATGCCCAATCGTTCGGAGTATGCCGAATATATTCGGTCGCTATATTCCGACGGAGCCGGGTGGATAAACTATTCGGCCCACGGACAGTGGAACCGGTGGGACAAGCCGTTGATGAGCAACGACCATGTAGGCGATATGGCTAACTCAAAAAAATGTGGCGTTATGATAGGCAATTGCTGTCTGACAGCCAAGTTCGACGAACCGGTGTGTTTTGCCGAGGCATTGATGCGTATCGGAAACCACTGTGGAGCAGCGATATACATAGGCAGCAGCAACTCGACATATTGGAACGAGGATTTTTATTGGGCGGTTGGTCTCAGAAATTATATCGGCGGAGGCATGTCGCACGACTACAACGCTGCCAGCCGTGGCGCCTACGACCACCTCTTCCACACTCACGGAGAGGAGTATGCGCAGTGGGCCTCAACTATGGGTGCGCTGTTGATGAGTGGCAATATGGCTGTAGAGGGCTCCACAAGCGATATCAAAGACTACTACTGGCAAGTGTACCACCTGTTTGGCGACCCGTCGATGATGCCGTGGCTTGCACAGGCAAAAGACATGCCGCTGTCATATTGGGGCGCCGACATTGGGGTTACACAGTTTTATGTGGCTACCGCTCCGTATGCCTACACTGCCGTCACCGATGACGACAACAATGTGCTCGGTGCTTCATTCGCGGATGGCGAGGGCAAGGCTGTGGTTACATGTAATCGTCCTGTTGAATATGGCCACATGAAACTCTCGTCAATTGCCCAAGGCTACAAAACGGGCATGAAAGTCCTCGATTGTTCGGAGTCACTCGATGTGCCAGCGACGGAGAATCTGACTAATGGAGCTGTTAAGGTTTCACCAAATCCGACCGATGGCATTGTCTATATTGAGTCAGATAGATCAACGGTGGCAATGCTTTTTACTGCAACTGGGATGCCGGTCAATTCGTTTGGACTGGCAGCAGGCTCCAACAGCATTAATCTTACGTCGCTTGCAGACGGAATTTATTTTCTACGGACCGAAGATGGTGTTGTTGCCAAGATTGTAAAACAATAGCGGCATTAGTTTTTTCGGTCGACATTTGACAGCGGATCCGCAGTTGCTGCTGTATTTTTGTGACTGAAATGTTGAGATACAAACTTTTCTTTGTATCTTTGCTTTCGATTTGCCTTGCTTGGATTGCAAGTTTTTTGATAAACTAACTTAATCGGATTATAAAAAATGAGAAACAAGTATTACGATTTGATTGATCAGACATTCGACTTTCCGCAGGACGAATTTCGCACAGAGGAGGGCGAATTGATGTATCATGACATACCGCTGATGGAGGTTATCAAGCAGTATGGTACACCGCTGAAGATTACATATCTTCCGAAGATAAGCTCGCAAATACAGCGAGCAAAGAGAATGTTTAATGTTGCGATAGCGAAGACCGACTACAAGGGTACATACAACTATTGCTACTGCACCAAGAGCAGCCATTTCTCGTTTGTTCTTGAGGAGGCTCTCAAAAACGAAATAAACCTTGAAACTTCGTCGGCGTTCGACATCAACCTGATACAAGAACTTTACGAGCAGAAGTTGATTGACAAGGACAAGTTTATAGTTTGCAACGGATACAAGAAAATACAATATATTGAAAACATTGTGAGTCTGTATAACGACGGGTTCTGCAATGTGGTGCCGATACTCGACAATAAGAGCGAATACACTACGCTTGACGAGATGCTTTTGTCTCCGTCGGTTCCAATGAAGATTGGCATACGAATCGCGGCCGAAGAGGAACCGAAGTTCGATTTTTACACTTCACGACTCGGAATACGTTACAATGATATAGTAAGTTTCTATGAAGAACATATCAAACCGAACAGGAAGTTCAGTTTCAAGATGCTACACTTTTTCATCAATACTGGCATCCGCGACACGGCCTACTACTGGAACGAGTTGTCGAAGTGCCTGAACGTGTATTGCGACTTGAAACGGATGTGTCCGGAGTTGGATTCGCTCAACATCGGGGGTGGGTTCCCGCTTAAAACATCTCTGGCAAGCAATTATGACTATGAGTATATGGCGGAGGAGATATTGAACCAGATTAAGATAATCTGCACTAACCGTGGTGTTGAGGAACCACACATTTTCACGGAGTTCGGATCGTTTACGGTTGGAGAAAGCGGTGCGACGCTATACAGTATTCTGGGACAAAAACAGCAGAACGACCGCGAGCTGTGGTATATGATAGACAGTTCGTTTATCACCACGTTGCCAGACACGTGGGGATTGAACCAGAGATTTATCATGCTGCCGATCAACCACTGGGATTGCGAATACCAGCGTGTATTTCTTGGCGGACTGACGTGCGACAGTCAGGACTACTACAACGCTGACTCGCACGCCAATGCAATATTCTTGCCGAAGTTGCAGAAGGACGAGCCGCTCTATATCGGTTTTTTCCACACCGGCGCCTACCAGGAGTCTCTCGGCGGCTATGGCGGCATACAGCACTGCCTTGTCCCGGCGCCGAAGCATATTATCATCGACAAAGACGAGAACGGCGAATACTCTACTAAACTCTTCGCCAAAGAACAGAGCCACAAGTCTATGCTCAAGATTCTCGGCTATTGACGTTTTTAAGATAGCGGCGTTTGCAAGTGTTTTTTATGAGTGGGTTTCTCATCGTTTCGGACGAAAGGACGAGATTTTTCCGATACGTGGTTCAAATGTCAAAATAACATTATGCAACTTCCATCTTTTTGGAATAAACGAAAACCAGAGACACATAAAGGGGACTATGGTCACGCCCTGCTTGTGGCTGGAAGCTATGGCAGGATGGGATGCGCTATACTTGCTGCCAGAGCCTGTATGCGGAGCGGTGTAGGTTTGCTGACGGTTCATGCGCCGGAGCGGGGGGTGAACCCGTTGCAGGTGGCGGTGCCCGAAGCTATGGCCTCAATTGACTATGACGGGTTTCTGTTTGCCAACGTGCCGCAGGGTCTTAAAAAGTATAATGCACTCGGGGTTGGTCCCGGCATCGGGACGGCGGAACGTACGTTTCTTGCACTGCACTCCTTGCTTACTGGTTGGGGCGAAAGGCCTGTTGTGCTCGATGCCGATGCGCTGAACATTGTGGCTGCCCACAAAGATGAGTTGCTGCCTCTTATAAGTGGTCACAGCATAGTTACGCCACACGACAGGGAGTATCAACGGCTGTTTGGCGATGAACGCCCTAATCGTATGGCATCAAGATACGGTATTACGGTCGTTCGGAAAGGGTATCGCACGAGAGTTTATGCACCCGACGAATCCGAATATGAAAACAACACGGGCAATCCAGGGATGGCCTCCGCAGGCAGCGGCGACGTGTTGACGGGCGTAGTGCTCGCACTTTTGGCGCAGGGGTTGAAACTCTATGAAGCAGCTTGCACCGCTGTATATATACACGGCATGGCAGGCGACCTGGCTGTAAACAAACAGTCGCAGGCATCCATTATGGCGGGCGATATTGTCGAAAACTTGAAAAATGTGGGAATGATTGATGGATTTTAATTGTCAACTTTTGGATATCGTCCAAATAATTATTGCAGAGCTAAAACTTTATGGTATAGTTCGTTATATATTTTCTGATCCCAAAATTCAAAAAAAAGTTTGCCATATTGGGAAATGTGCGTATCTTTGCACACGATTTGAGAGAACAAATCACCCTTCCTCAATAGCTCAGTTGGTTAGAGCACCTGACTGTTAATCAGGGGGTCGCAGGTTCAAGTCCTGCTTGGGGAGCAAAAGAGCCGCAGAGATGCGGCATTTTTTGTTTAATCGGATGAACACTTTTTTTGTAACCCTCTCTGCAACCTTTGCTGCGGTAGCCGCGTTGATGGCCGGACTTGGCGTGAAAACGCTGTTGCGCAAAAATGGCGAGTTCAAGCGTCATTGTGCAGGGCGAGACCCATATTCGGGCGAGTCATCAGGTTGCGCGTGTGGTAAGGATCGATTCTGTGCCGAGCGACACCCATATAACCCCCTCGACGTGAACGAAAACCTTATGAAGGAATTGTGAATAGTAAAGTGATTAGCGAAATATGATTCATGTAGTAGTTATGGCTGGAGGAATTGGAAGCCGATTCTGGCCGATGAGTGTACCTGAGTATCCCAAACAATTTATCGATGTGCTCGGTTTGGGACGCAGTTTGTTGCAGATGACCGTTGACAGGTTGCTGCCGCTCTGTCCGATAGGAAATATGTGGATAGTCACTTCGGAGAGATATGTGGATATAGTGTGTGAGCAGTTGCCGGGGATGCCGGAGGGCAACATTCTGGCGGAGCCGGAAGCCCGCAACACTGCCCCCTGCATAGCATACGCGAGCCGCAAGATTGCGAAGCTCGACCCTGAGGCAAAAATCGTGGTGACGCCGAGCGACGCGCTTGTTCTGAATACAACCGAGTATCTCACTGTGTTGAAGGAGGCTATCGACTTTGTAGCTCACAATGACGCCATCGTCACTGTAGGCATCAAACCAAGTCGGCCAGAGACCGGATATGGGTATATAGCAGCCTGTGGGCAGCGGACGATGGGTGCTGTGGAACGTGTGGCTGCATTCAAAGAAAAGCCGGATTTGGAAACGGCGAAAGGCTACCTGGAGAGCGGTTCATACTACTGGAATGCTGGCATCTTTGTGTGGAAAGTCACTACAATAGAACGGTCGTTGCGCCGGTATGTGCCTCAAATCGCGGAGATAATGGACCAAATAGCGCCCTCGCTTCACACGTTGGACGAGCAGGCGACGCTTAGACGTCTATTCCCGTTGTGCGACAAGATAAGCATTGATTATGCTGTGATGGAAAGGGCTGACAACATCTACACGATAGCCGCCGATCTCGGATGGAGCGACCTCGGCACATGGGGCGCGCTGCTGCAAAATGCCACGCGCGACAGTAGCGGCAACGCGGTTATTGGTACCAATATTAATCTTCACAACTGCGAGGATTGTGTGGTCCACATCTCGGATATGGACAGAGTTATTGTGGAGGGACTTAACAACTACATTGTGGCTTCAAAGGGAGGACGCCTGCTTGTGTGCCGTCTTTCGGAAGAGCAGCATATCAAGGAGTTCAGTCTTTGATGTACATCTTCGGATGGCGTGCGGTGAAATGGCTGTAATACTCCTTGATTTTCACCATATCGGCATCGAAGTCACCAGTAGGGTAGAAGGTGGGACCAACACCCATGATTTTCTTCCTGTAGTCGCCGTAGGTGAGGACGATGGGCACGTGAGCCTTCATTGCAATTTCGTAAAAACCGCGTTTCCAGCGTTTCACCGGTTTGCGTGTGCCTTCGGGCGTAATGACTATCACTTGACGCTCATTTTCGGCATACAGTTTCACCGCCTGGTCAACCATGTGGTTGTTGCGGTTGCCGCGGTCGATGGGGATGCCACCATAGTGGCGTAGCAATCCGCCTGTGAAAAAATTGAAAAACTCTTTTTTGATAAAAACGCCGTAGTTCACTTTCAGCACCCAGAGGCAGGTCACCCCAAGCAGGAAGTCCCATACGCTGGTGTGCGGTGCCATGATGTATACAGCATGCTCGATTTCGGGACGTGATCCTTGAGCTGGCACGTCGTATTTCCATCCGAAAAGTTTGACTAAGGCTATGCAGGTTTTTTTCATTAGTGAATGGTGATTAGTGAATAGTGATTGGGGAAGTGTCGCGGTTCCGCTATTTCCGGCTCAAGGTGACGAAGGGTATCATAACCTCCTCCATAGAGATGCCGCCGTGCTGGAAAGTGCCAGTGTAGAGTTGAACGTACTGGTTATAATTGTTCGGGTATGCAAAGAAGTCGTTTTCGTGGGCGAAGATGTAGGGTGATGTTACGTAAAGTTTTGGCATGGCAATGTTGCGGGGGTCACGCACTTCGAAAACATCCTTCGGGTTGTAGTCGAGAAGTCTTCCCTGTTTGTAGCGCAGGTTGACCGATAAAGAGCTGTCGCCTTTGACGCGGACGGGCCGGTCGACGATGGTCGATCCATGGTCGGTTGTTATAACGACGTTCACGTCGCGTTCGGCGAGTTCCTTGACAAGTTCAATCAGGGGGGAGTGTTCTATCCATGATAGGGTAAGTGAGCGGTAGGAACGCTCGTTGCCGGCCAACTCGCGCACGATGCCGCTTTCGGTGCTGGCATGAGACAGCATATCAATGAAATTGTATATTATAACGTTCAGTCGATTCTGCATCATGTCGGGAATTGAGTCGACGAGGCGTTTGCCGTATTGGGCGTTGAGTACTTTGTGGTAGGAGTGGCGGATGTTGAACCCATTGCGCCGCAGGTTTTCGTCGAGGAGCTGGTCTTCATACTGGTTTTTGTGGCCATCCTGGTTTTCGTTGACCCAGTATTGCGGATACTTACGTTCGATTTCGGCTGGCATAAGCCCCGAGAACATGGCGTTGCGGGCAAACTGTGTCGTGGTGGGCAATATGCTGAAGAATAGGCTGTCGTTGTCGACGCGCAGGTGGTTTTCGATGGTCGGCTGGATGAATTTCCATTGGTCGTAGCGGAAATTGTCGATGAGGATGACAAATGTCGGACGCTCTTGTTTAAGCAGAGGGAAAAGCCTGTCGCGGAATACCATGGGTGATATACAGGGTTTGTCTGCCGACAGGTTTTTTATCCAATCTTGGTAGTTTCGTTCATACCAGCGGCAAAACTGGCGGTTGGCCTCGGCTTTTTGCGAACGGAAAATTTCGTGGATGTTATCGTCCTGGTTGTCGGCCAATTCAAGATCCCAGTACACCAGTTTCCGGTACAGGCCAACCCATTCGTTGTGGTCGAGATGTCCGCCGAGTTCCAAGCCTATCTCGCGAAACTGCTGCTGGTAGGACATAGACGATTTTTCGCTGGTGAGCCGTTTGGCCTCGGTGTGTTTCTTGACAGTAAGCAGAATCTGTTTCGGGTTGACGGGTTTGATAAGATAATCGCTAATCTTGCTGCCAAGGGCCTCGTCCATTATGTGTTCTTCCTCGCTCTTGGTTATCATAATGACCGGCAGTGACGGGTAGCGGTTTTTTATCTGCGAGAGGGTGTCGAGCCCGCTGAGCCCTGGCATGTTCTCGTCGAGAAAGACTATGTCGATGTCGTTGCTCGACAGTTCGTCGATGGCCTCGTTGCCGCTTGTGACGGGTATAACGGTGTAGCCGCGCTCTTCGAGAAACAGGATATGGGGCTTGAGAAGCTCTATCTCGTCGTCGGCCCAAAGGATAGTGGTCATGGTGGTTGGGAATTGAATTCTGAAAATATGGTTGAGGGCCATCGGCCTTATGTTGAAATAAAAACGCGGATATAGACACTTTTATTGTTGAAATATTAGTAGTTTTGCAAAGAGTTTCATATATGCCGGTGTCAATTTCGCGATGCCGGCACATTTAAGTATTAAAAAACAACGATAAATTGGATTTGCTTGAAATTTACAGAGTCTCCAAGGTTGTGGGAGAGTTGGAAAGTGAGTTGTCGGCGAATGGGGTCCGTGTACGGTTGGCCGGAACGGCCGGGTCGGCAATGGCGGTGCTTGTCGCTGCGATATATGGTGACAATCCCTATCGAACACATTTGGTTATCGCGTCGGGGAAAGAGGAGGCCTACTACCTGCAGAACGACATAGAGGCATTGCTCAACGACACCGAAACCGACGTTGACCACAAACTTGTGTTTCTGTTTCCGACCAGCTACAGACGTCCGTATCAGGTGGAAGAGACTGCCAATGCCAATGTGTTGCAGCGAACCGAGGTTACCAAGCAGCTGAACGCGGGACGCAACCTTGTCATTGTAACCTACCCGGAAGCTTTGTCCGAAAAGGTGGTCTCCTCGCGAACACTGCGCGAAAACACGTTAGAGATAACCGAGGGCTCGGAACTGGGTCTTGATTTCGTTATGGATGTGCTGATGGAGTATGAATTCGAGCGAGTGGACTTTGTTGCAGAGCCGGGACAGTATGCTGTTCGAGGCGGTATAGTCGACGTGTTCTCCTATGGCAATGAAATTCCGTATCGCATTGAGTTTTTTGGCGACAGGGTCGATTCGTTGCGCGCCTTTGATCCGGTAAGCCAGCTCTCTGTGAGGCGATACGAGAGAATATCGATAGTGCCCAGGCTGGACAGCTCCATGTCGGGGCAAGCGGTAGAGGAGCGTGTTTCGTTGCCGGGATACCTTGGCTCCGACGATATCGTATGGGTGGATGGACTAATGGCTGCCTTGGAAACTGTCGACAAGGCCTATGCTGTATCGGAAAAAGCCTACGGCGACACATTGGGCTCGCCCGTAGAGCATTTGAAACCAGAAAAACTCTACTGCACCGCACAAGAGCTGTTGGGCAACCTGTTGGAATGCAAGATTGTGGAACACGGTGGCGCATCCTATTTCGCCAAGGCTACCACAGTGAGAATGAACTGCGAGCCACAACCTGCCATCAACAAACGGTTCGACTTGCTTCAGCAAATCTTGAAAAAATATGTTGAACAGGCGTACAGATGCTGCATTTCGATTGCGGCCGAGTCGCAGCAGCACCGTCTTGAAAAAATATTGGTGTGTAGCGCTAATGATGAACCCGTCGGACGGCTCGTCAACCCCGACAAAAAAAACACTGAAACACTGTCGCATAGGGACGATATGCCCATTTCGTTCATGTCGGTCCCTTTGCACGGGGGGTTTGTAGACCACGACACTAAAATGGTTTGCTTCACCGACCACGAGATTTTCGAACGCTATCACAAATACCATGTGCATGATATGCGTGATAGCCGCGAGGCTTTGACCATAAGAGAACTGACCGAACTGAAACCTGGCGACTTTGTGACACATATCGACTATGGGGTAGGCCGTTTCAGCGGATTGGAAAAGATGACGGTGAATGGTCGTACACAAGAGGCCATACGTCTTATATACAGGGATAACGATGTACTGTATATCAGCATCCACAGTCTGCACAAGATAAGCCGCTATGTTGGCAAGGAGGGTACCGAAC
>CAJONE010000014.1 GCA_905235855.1 uncultured Bacteroidales bacterium | reverse complement strand
CGCCGAAGAGCACATCGGCAACGGCGGTGCCACCCTCCTGCCCCGGATACCATGCCTGAACGATGGCGTCGCAGGTCTCGGTCTCGGGCTGCAGGGCGATGCACGAGCCGGAGCAATTGACGAAGATGACCGTCTTGCCGGCATAGCCGTGGGCTTCGAGAAACTGCACCAGATAGGCTTGCGTGCGCGTCGACTCGGTGAATATGATGGCTTTGCGCAGAGCGCCATTCGCAGCCTGCTGCTTGAAGGCCTTGGCAAGGGCTTTCAGCAGGGCGTCGCTCTTGCTGTCGTGGTCGATGACGCGAGCCAGCTCGATGAAGTGGTCTATCTGGGCTATCTCGGCTTTCAGCCGCGTGGGGTCCACCTCGTCAGCCTCGCCGGCAAAGTCTTCCTCCAGCACTTCGTCGACATCGTAGAAATCGTTCTCCTCGGCAGCAGCATCGATAAGATCGTCGGGGTTGAAGCACTCGACATGCAAAGACTTCAGCATACGCTGCAGGCGCTGGCGTATGTGCGTCAGCGTGAAGCCGAGGGCGTAGGTCGAGGAGGCCAGAATCTTGCGGATGATCATCGTAGTCAGCTTGCGCTGCTGGGCCGGAACCGAATAGATGTCGTCGCGGCGCAGGAATTCCGACAGTTCGATGTAGAGCTGCTGCTCGAGGTCGGTGGCCTGAAACTTCTGCGTCAGCGCGTGGCGGTTGGTGTAGTTGATATACTCGCACACGTCGCGCCTCAGGGTGCGAGTGAAGAGTGGAGCTATGCGGCGACGCAGGTCGGACAGGTTGTCACCCTTGCCGTAGGTGGCGCGGAACGACTTCTCGCTGCCGAAAAGCTGCGGGTTGATGACGATCACCAGGCCAAAGAGCTCCATCAGCGAATTCTGGAACGGTGTGGCGGTGAGCAGCAGTTTCTTCGAGCCGCTGAGGGCATCGCTCACAGCGATGGCCGTTTTGGAGCTGCTGCGGTAGACGTTGCGCAGCTTGTGGGCCTCGTCGACCACGGCCAGTTCGAAACCGTGACGCAGGATGTCCACCTTGTAGCGCGCCACGAAGTTGTAGGAACAGACGACGATGCTGCGGTTGCCGAATCCCACCTCGCGATAATTGCGGCTGTCGACGATGGTGTTCGGCAAGCCGAATTTGTCGGTCAGCTCTGCGCTCCATTGCTTGCGGAGCGCTGCCGGACAGACAACGATGATGTTGCGCCGGCCCGTCGCCCAGTATTGGCCGATGACCAATCCCGCCTCGATGGTCTTTCCCAAGCCCACCTCGTCGGCCAGCACCACACCCCTCGACAGCGGCGAGCGGAAAGCGAACAAGGCAGCCTCGACCTGATGCGGATTGATGTCGACAGAAGCGCTGAGCAGCGACTGCGAGAGGCTTTCCAGACGGTCGCCCACCGAGTGGGAAGAAAGTAGCTGGGCGTAGTAGAGGGCTTGGTGTGGGGTTATCGTGGGCATAAAGAGAATCGTGGTCATTTCCTTATGTCCCTTAGGTGTTCCACGACCCGCACAGCTATAAGTAAAGCCCACGATTGCTCGCAGGCGTTTACCGCTTTACATAACTGTGCTTGATTTGTGGAACTTCAAGGGACAAGTTGTAGCGTAAACGCTATAATATTATGTTGTTATCTATTTTTCTGTTTCTGTTCTACCTATTTGCTTCGATCTGGGTTCTATAAGTTTAATTATCTTTGTTTTCCGACAGGGGACGGTGAGCTTGCATTAGCCGCTTCGCCGAACTATGACATATTATCAACAATGATATTCAGACGAACAAACCATGTTGTATTAGCGTGAAAGACCATAGGGGCTCAGCCGGTTTGCAACACGTTCCAGTTTTTTCGAATCGAGGGAACGGCAGAGCGTCGTTTTTACTCGAAGTGGCTTTTGATTTCGGCCTTCATGTATTCAAGTGCGGCATCGGTGGGTAAGTCTTTCTGCGTCACTGTGGCGAACACACGGCCGGCCAACTCGGTGGGCGCGGCATCGCGTTCAAGCGTGGCTGCCGACGAATTGACGATGTTTATCATCTCCTCCTTGGCCTGACGTATTTTCTGCCACACATCGCTCGACATATAGACCTGCTGGCTGAGGTTGTGCTCCCACTCGTCGCGGATGCTGCGAGTCATCTCGCTCTGGAGCGTAGGCATGTCCATCCCTGGACGGTAGCAACGAAGCACGAGGCTGTTGGGCGAGATGCGCTCCAAAAAGAGAGCCATACGCTCATAAGCCTGCAGGCGAATGGGCGAGACCACACGCAAGGACTCCTTGTGTTCCTCGATTCTCATTTCGAGCATACGCACTTTCTGCTCATTGTCGAAATACTTTTTCACAATGAGGTAGAAGAGGCCACCAACAACAACAACCGAAAGCAATGCGGTGGACACCACGATGATGCAAATTACAAGTGTACTCATAAAATTCAAATATTAAGGGCGTAGGTCGGAGGAGACACTACGCCCTGCAACTGTTTTTCTAAAATTTACTTGCCTTTGACAAACTTGAAGTTTTTGCCAAGATAAACAGCTTGATCATCGAGAGCCTCCTCAATGCGCATAAGCTGGTTGTACTTGCAGATGCGGTCGGTGCGGCTGGCGCTGCCGGTCTTGATGAGGCCAGCATTCAGGGCAACCACGAGGTCGGCGATGGTGGTGTCCTCGGTCTCGCCCGAACGGTGCGACACGATAGCGGTATAGTTGTTGCGCATAGCCAAGTTGACGGCATCGATAGTCTCGGAGAGCGTCCCTATCTGGTTGAGCTTGATAAGGATTGAGTTGGCCACCTTGCGGTCGAGTCCCATCTGAAGGCGTTCCACGTTAGTGACAAAGAGGTCGTCGCCGACAAGCTGGCACCGGTCGCCGATGGTGTCAGTGAGCAGCTTCCATCCATCCCAGTCGTCCTCGGCCATACCGTCCTCGATAGAGATGACTGGATACTTGTCGACCCAGTTTTTCCAGAAATCGACCATTTGGGCTGGAGTAAGTTTCTCGCCGCTTGACCATTTGAGCTGGTAAACGTTCTCTTCGGGGATATAATATTCAGACGAGGCGGGGTCGAGACCGATGAATACGTCCTCGCCGGGGCGATAGCCCGCCTTTTCGATAGCTTGAAGCACCACCTCGATGGCC
Source organism: uncultured Bacteroidales bacterium (assembly GCA_905235855.1). Lineage (GTDB taxonomy): Bacteria > Bacteroidota > Bacteroidia > Bacteroidales > P3 > Colimorpha. The sequence continues at coordinate 30,496 of CAJONE010000014.1, read as the reverse complement.
TCGTCGTTGGAAGCCAGGTTGGGCGCAAAGCCACCCTCGTCGCCCACGTTGGTCGACATGCCCTTCGACTTGAGCACGCCGCGCAGGTTGTGGAACACCTCGGCACCCATACGCAAGGCCTCGGCAAAGGTTGGAGCACCAACCGGCATAATCATGAATTCCTGAAAGTCGATGGAATTGTCGGCATGCGATCCACCGTTGAGGATATTCATCATAGGGACAGGCAAAAGATAGGCACCACAACCGCCAAGATAGCGGAAAAGCTGCTGTCCACTTTCCATAGCGGCCGCCTTGGCGCAAGCGAGCGAAACGCCAAGAATGGCGTTAGCCCCAAGTCGGCTTTTGTTGGGAGTGCCATCGACCTCAATCATTTTGTGGTCGACACTGCGCTGCTCCTCGACATACATACCCTTGAGTTCTTCACTGATAACAGTGTTTACATTGTTTACGGCCTGCATTACACTCTTGCCTAAATATTGGGACTTGTCGCCATCGCGAAGCTCGCACGCCTCGTGGACGCCAGTCGAAGCACCCGACGGCACCGCCGCGCGCCCCATGGCTCCCTGTTCTGTGAAAACTTCGACCTCGACGGTAGGATTGCCGCGAGAGTCCAAAATCTGACGACCCCTGATACCAATAATCTGTGACATGGTTTCTTTTTTTAAATGGTTATTAAATGGGGAAAAGGAATGACAGAACCCTATGGTCCCGCATTCCTTTTCGTTGTTTGAACGCTGTGTTATTCAGCTTTCGGAGCCTCTTCGGTAGCGGGGGCTTCAACTGCCGGAGTCTCGGCAGCGGCCTCCACAGCCGGTGTTTCAACTTTCTTGCTGCGTCCGCGGCGAGTGGCTTTCACCTTCTTCACAGTGGTTTCCTTCAGCATGTTCTCGTTATAGTCGACCAACTCGATAATACACATCTCGGAGTTGTCGCCCTTGCGGATACCCGTCTTGAGGATGCGGGTGTAGCCACCTGGACGGTTGGCCACTTTCTGCGCCACCTCACGGAAAAGCTCGTTGACGGCCTCCTTGCTGTGCAGGTAACTAAAGACCATACGGCGATTATGGGTGGAATCCTCTTTCGAGCGATTGATGATAGGCTCCACATAAACACGCAGAGCTTTGGCCTTTGCCACAGTGGTCTCGATTCTCTTGTGCAGAATCAGCGACGTGGCCATATTCGACATCATGGCAACCCTGTGCGCATGAGTTCTTGACAGATGATTTATTTTGCAACCGTGTCTCATATTCTTTTTATTCCTTATCTAATTTATACTTTGAAATGTTCATACCAAACTCAAGATTTTTCGATGCCACGAGATTTTCAAGTTCGGTGAGCGATTTTTTCCCGAAATTTCTGAACTTAAGCAAGTCAACCTTGTTGAACGAAACCAAGTCGCCCAAAGTCTCGACCTCGGCAGCCTTAAGGCAGTTGAGTGCACGTACCGAAAGATCCATGTCGGTGAGCTTGGTCTTGAGCAACTGGCGTATATGCAGCGTACCCTCGTCAAACTCCTCCACAACCTGCTTCGGTTCAGTTTCGAGAGAGATGCGCTCGTCCGAGAAAAGCATGAAATGCTGAATTAGAATAGTGGCAGCCTCTTTCAAGGCATCCTTGGGATGGATTGAGCCGTCGGTCTCGATATCCAGAACCAGCTTCTCGTAGTCGGTCTTCTGCTCAACACGATAGTTTTCGACCTCATACTTGACGTTCTTGATAGGAGTATGGATTGAGTCGATGGCGATGACACCAATCGGGTCGGACGACTTCTTGTTTTCCTCTGAAGGAACATAACCCCTGCCCTTTTCGACCGTGAGTTCTATTTTAAGAGACGTAGTGGGTTCCATGTGGCAAATCTCGACCTCGGGATTGAGGACCTGGAAACCATTAAGATAGTTGTTCAAATCGCCTGCCTTAAAAACAGTTTGACCCACGATTTCGAACGACACCTTCTCACTGTTAGAGTCCTCGATCTGGCGGCGGAAACGGATTTGTTTCAGACTTAAGATAATGTCTGTCATATCCTCGACAACACCCGGCAAAGAGGAAAACTCATGGTCGACACCGTCGATGCGAACGGAAGTAATGGCATAACCCTCGAGCGAGGAGAGAAGGATTCTGCGCAGCGCATTGCCGATAGTGACGCCATAGCCGGGTTCGAGCGGGCGGAACTCGAAAGAACCGCGGAAGTCGTCGGACTCCAGCATAATAACCTTATCGGGCTTTTGGAATGCTAATATTGACATCTTGTTTTATTTCTCGTTATTTTAACTATTGTTTACAGCCTCCATCGCGGCTTTTCGTGATTATGGTCAGCAACCCGCATTACTTCGAGTAGAGTTCCACAATCAGCTGCTCATTGATGTTTTCGGGGATGTCGGCACGCTGCGGGAAATTCATGAACTTGCCGCTCATAGTGTTGCTGTCCCATTCGAGCCACGAATAACTGTTAGCGCGAGAAGCGAGCGAGTCGGCGATGATTTCGAGCGACTTGGAACGCTCGCGAACGGAAATCACATCACCTTCTCTCAAGGAGTAGGACGGGATGTTGACCACCTCGCCATTGACAGCAATGTGGCGATGGGAGACGAGCTGGCGAGCCTGGGCGCGGCTTTTTGCGATGCCGAGACGATAGACCACATTGTCGAGGCGAGCCTCGATGAGTTTCATAAGCTCCTCACCGGTAACGCCACCGCGACGCGAAGCCTCGGCATAGAGTTTGCGGAACTGACGTTCGAGGATGCCATACGTATATTTTGCCTTTTGCTTTTCCTGAAGCTGGATGCCATATTCAGAGGTCTTGCCGCGACGCTTGTTTTGGCCGTGCATACCAGGAGCATAAGGTCTTTTTTCATAATTCTTGTCCGGACCGTAGATCGGTTCGTGGAACTTTCTCGCTATTTTGGTTTTAGGACCAGTGTATCTTGCCATTTTTCTTGCTACTTTAAAACTTTAAACATTAGACTATTTACACACGACGGCGTTTTGGCGGACGGCAACCGTTGTGTGGAAGCGGAGTGATGTCGACGATTTCGGTCACCTCGATGCCGCACCCGTTGATTGCACGTATTGCAGATTCACGTCCTGAACCAGGTCCCTTAACGAAGACCTTGACTTTTCTTAGGCCCAAATCATAAGCAACTTTGCCGCAATCTTCCGCTGCCATCTGAGCGGCATACGGAGTGTTTTTCTTCGATCCGCGGAAGCCCATTTTTCCTGCAGACGACCAAGAAATCACTTGACCGGCGTTGTTTGTCAAAGAGACAATTACATTGTTGAAGGACGCAAAGATGCAAGCCCTTCCCATAGGTTCAACTTTTACGACTCTTTTTTTGGTCGGTTTTGAAGTTTTTGCCATAATTTCTTTTTTCTTGCTTGATTTTACATTTGTTTGCCAGCGGCTCCGATATTCCCGCCATAGGGCGCTATAGTCCGCAGCTGGCCGCTACACAATAAGAGAATTTTACTTGGTAGCCTTCTTCTTGTTTGCGATAGTTTTCTTCTTACCCTTGCGAGTACGGGCGTTGTTTTTTGTGCTTTGGCCACGAAGCGGAAGGCCGAGACGGTGGCGGATTCCACGATAGCAACCAATATCCATAAGACGCTTGATGTTCATCTGAACCTCAGAACGGAGAGCACCCTCGACCTTGTATTCGTCGTTGATAATGTTGCGCAGGGCGTTCTGCTCGTCGTCTGACCAGTCCTGAACCTTCTTGTTCTCATCGATACCGGCCTTTGCGAGAATCTCAGAAGCCAGGCTTCTGCCAATTCCGTAGATGTAGGTCAAGCCGATAACACCTCTTTTGTTTTTGGGTAAGTCAATACCTGCAATTCTTGCCATAAATGTTCTTTTTGTTTTTTGGTTTCAGCCGATTCCGAAGTTTTCAGCGTAGCATTTCGACAGGGGAGATGTGTCGATTTTAACACCTTCACACCAGAGCCGGACAAAACACTGAATTAACCTTGTCTTTGTTTGAACTTAGGATTTTTTTTGTTGATTACATAAACCACCCCGTGGCGACGAACCACCTTGCACTCGGGGGATCTTTTCTTTACAGAAACTCTGACTTTCATAGTTTTATGTTTATTTGTGTTTGAATTCTTATTTGTGTCGATAAGTGATGCGTCCCTTGGTAAGGTCGTAGGGTGACATTTCTATCTGAACCTTGTCGCCAGTGAGGATTCTGATGTAGTGCATGCGCATTTTCCCCGATATATGGGCAATAATCTGGTGTCCGTTTTCAAGTTCGACACGGAACATGGCGTTGCCCAAAGACTCGATGACAGTGCCGTCCAGCTGTATTGAAGATTGTTTTGCCATTGACAGATTTTTATTTGTTCTCGATAAAGTCAAAACTAGACAGGATATCCGGCCCATTTTTGGTAATAGCCACGGTGTGTTCGAAATGGGCAGCCGGCTTGCCGTCTTTGGTGCGGCACGTCCAACCGTCTTCTTTAGAGAACTTGACGTTTTTGGAACCCATACACACCATCGGCTCGACCGCGATGACCATGCCCTCTTTGAGTAGCGCACCAGTGCCCGGGACACCATAGTTGCAGACATTCGGATCCTCGTGCATCTTGAAACCGACCCCATGACCACAGAGTTCGCGCACTATGGAATAGCCGTTTTTCTCGCAGTGCTGCTGGACAGCATGGCCTATGTCGCCAAGACGGTTGCCCGCCTTGCAGCGGTCAAGGCCAAGGTATAGGGACTCCTTAGTGACCTTGAGGAGACGCTGCATCTCCGGTTTTATCTCGCCGACCGCAAATGTGTAGGCAGAGTCGCCCACATAGCCGTCGAGTTCAATAACACAGTCGATAGAAATGTTATCACCCTCATTGAGAAAGAGTTTTTCGCTCGGAATGCCATGAACCACGACATCATTTACCGACATGCAGAACGCACTGGGGAAACCCTCGTAGCCCTTGCAAAGCGGAATACCGCCATTGTCGCGGATAAACTGCTCGCCGATCTTGTCCAAAAAAGCGGTAGGAACACCAGGCTTTACATGATGTCCGACCTCGGCAAGCGATTTCCCCACAAGGAGAGCAGCCCGACGAATAAGTTCGATCTCTTCTTTTGTTTTGAGCAGTATCATCGATTAGCGTTTAGTTAGGCTTGCACTGACAATGAGGAGCGGCCCTTGATACGACCTGTCTTGGTGAGACCGTCATAGTGGCGCATCAACAGGTGGCTCTCAATCTGCTGCAAAGTGTCGAGGATGACTCCTACAAGAATGAGCAGCGAGGTACCGCCATAGAACTGTGCAAACTGGGTCTGCACACCGAACAAACGGACAATGGCAGGCATGATGGCGACCAATGCGAGGAAGAACGAGCCAGGAAGAGTGACGCGCGACAATATATCGTCGAGGTACTCGGCAGTCTTTTTACCAGGCTTGACACCAGGAATAAAACCACCATTGCGTTTCATGTCCTCCGCCATCTGATTGGGGTTGATGGCTATTGCGGTATAAAAATAGGTGAACAATATCACCAAGATAGCAAATACCAGATTATACCAGAAACCGTTGAAGTCGGCGAACGCCATAGCGAATTTCGAATCGGTATTGTTCGAGAACCCCATAATGGTAATAGGGATGAACATAATAGCCTGAGCGAAAATGATAGGCATGACACCAGCCGCATTGACCTTAATCGGAATGTACTGACGCACGCCACCGTACTGCTTGTTACCGACGACGCGTTTGGCATACTGCACCGGAATACGGCGAGTTCCCTGCACGAGAAGGATAACCAACAGAATAACAACCAGCAGAACTACTATCTCGAAAAGGAACATGACGAGACCACCGTCGGCGTGACGCGATGCGAACTCGGCCGAAAGCGCAAATGGAAGACGTGCGATGATACCCACCATGATGAGGAGAGAGATACCGTTGCCGACACCTTTTTCGGTTATGCGCTCGCCGAGCCACATAACGAACAGCGTACCGCAGATAAGGATAATGATACTGGAAGCCCAGAAGAAAAAGCCTGGCTGGCTGCCGTTAAACGGGTAGAGCGCACTGGACGACGCACCAAGCTGATACATCATATTCGTGATATATGCAGGAGCCTGAAAACCGGTGATTACGACAGTAAGCAAACGCGTAATCTGATTCATTTTTCTGCGCCCGCTTTCGCCGTCACGCTGCATCTTCTGGAAGTAAGGTATCACCATCACAAAAAGCTGGATGACGATTGACGCCGTGATGTAGGGCATGATACCCAACGCAAAAATGGATGCGTTTGAGAAAGCACCGCCGGAGAACATATTCAAAAGTCCCATCAGGCCTTCAGAGCCCTGACTTTTAAGGGCAGCAAGCTGACCCGGGTCGACACCTGGCAAGGCGACATAGGAACCGATACGATAGATAAGCACCAATCCGAGAGTGTAAAGGATTCGCTTACGCAGGTCCTCGATCGACCAAATGTTCTTCAGTGTCTGAATAAATCTCTTCATTTAGATAAGGATTTGTGATAAGGATACCGGATGCGGACACCCGGTATCCAAGATGATATTTATTTTTCGATGACAGTGGCGGCGCCGCCCTTTTCCTCTATGGCTTTCTGGGCCTTGGCAGAGAAAGCATGGGCGATAACATTGACGGTCTTGCTGAGCTCGCCACGACCGAGAATCTTTACCCTGTCTTTAGCGGAGATAAGACCATTCTGGCACAGCACATCAACGTTTATATCGGTTATATTTTTATCCTCGGCAATCTTGCTGATAGTGTCGAGATTGATACCAACATACTCTATACGGTTTATGTTTTTGAAACCGAATTTGGGGAGACGGCGATAGAGAGGCATCTGACCACCCTCGAAACCGATTTTCTGATGGTAACCGGAGCGTGATTTGGCACCCTTGTTGCCGCGTGTGGCCGTGCCGCCCTTACCGGAGCCAGCACCACGTCCGACACGTTTGGAGTGTTTTACCGAGCCTTCTGCGGGTTTTAAGTTGCTTAAGTTCATTATCGAATGTTTTACTTTGTTACACAATTACATTTCTTCCACGGTGATAAGGTGCTTCACCTTTTCAATCATACCCAGGATTTGCGGTGTGGCCACCACTTCGCGTGTATGGTTGATTTTGCGCAAACCGAGAGCCTGCATAGTACGCTTCTGACGAGCAGGGCGACCTATAATGCTTCTGACTTGTTTGATTTTTAAAGTTTTTGCTTCCATTTGTGAAACCTCCTACATTAACCGTTAAACACTTTGTCGAGACTTATGCCGCGGAGCTGGGCAACAGTGTAGGGATCCTTCATCTGCAGCAAGGCGTTGATGGTGGCTTTGACCACACTGTGAGGGTTAGAAGAGCCCTTGCACTTGGCAAGCACGTCTTTAACGCCCACACTCTCGAGGACGGCGCGCATAGCACCACCGGCGATGACACCGGTACCAGGGGCGGCGGGCTTCAGGAAGACCTTTGCTCCACTGTACTTGCCACACTGCTCGTGAGGGATGGTGCCTTTCAGCACTGGTACACGGATAAGGTTTTTCTTGGCATCGTCGGCGCCTTTCTGGATGGCAGCCTGAACCTCTTTGGCTTTTCCGAGGCCATAGCCCACAACTCCGTTTTCATTTCCAATAACCACGATGGCGGCGAAGGTGAAAGTTCTACCACCCTTGGTAACCTTGGTTACACGGTTTACTGCCACTAAGCGATCCTTGAATTCGATATCGCTCGACTTAACTCTTTTGATATTTACTTCTGCCATTGTTATTAGAATTTTAATCCACCTTCTCTGGCACCGTCGGCCAATGATTTAACGCGACCGTGATAAAGATAACCGTTACGGTCGAAAACTACCTTGTTGATACCAGCAGCGAGAGCACGCTCGGCAACGAGTTTGCCGACCTTGTTCGCCACATCACTTTTCGTGCCACTCTTTTCGAAAGCCTCTTCGCGCGAGGAAGCGGCGGTAAGAGTAACACCTTTGACATCGTCAATGACCTGTGCGTAAATTTCCTTATTGCTTCTGAACACAGACAAGCGCGGCATCTCCGGGGTGCCGGACACTTTATGACGAATACGATACTTGATCTTTGTTCTTCTTATGTCTTTTTTTGTTGCCATTGTTGTATGTTTTTGGCTTGAACAGCGCACGACGCAGAAACATTTTGCGTCAGTTGCTGAAAATTATTTACTTAGCTGCGGCCTTACCGGCTTTCTTACGGATTTCCTCTCCCTGGAAGCGGATACCTTTGCCCTTATACGGTTCAGGCTTGCGGAGCGAGCGGATCTTGGCGGCAGCCTGGCCAAGGATCTGCTTGTCGCAGCAAGTCATGGTGATGATAGGGTTCTTACCTTTCTCGGTAACGGTCTCGACCTTGATTTCTGGTGCAAGCTCGAAGAAAATCTTGTGCGAGTAGCCAAGATCCATCTCCAGCACGTTGCCGTTAGCCTGGACTTTATAACCGACACCGATCACTTCCTGTACAGTCTTGAAACCTTCGGAGACCCCCTTTACCATATTTGCGGCGAGGGCGCGATAGAGACCATGCATAGCCTTGTTCTCCCTTGTATCGTCGGGGCGTTCGAAGAAGATGGTGTTGTCCTCGACTTTCACGGCGATATTGGGGTTAACCTTTTCGGTCATAGTTCCAAGAGGGCCTTTGACAGTCAATACGTTATCATCAGAAATAGAGACATCCACACCTTTGGGGAGATGTATAGGCATTTTTCCAATTCTTGACATTTCTCTTTTCTCCTTTCGTTTAGCTGATGTAACATAAAACTTCACCGCCGACGTTGAGCGAGCGTGCCTCCTTGTCGGTCATAAGGCCTTTCGACGTGGAGACAATAGCAATACCGAGACCGTTAAGCACACGGGGCATCTCGTCGACCGACACATACTTGCGCAGACCAGGGGTACTTACACGGGTAAGTTCAGAGATGGCGGAAATCTTGGTAGCCGGGTGATACTTCAAGGCGATTTTGATTGACTGGTTATGCGAACCCTCGTTCTCGAATTTGTAGTTGAGGATATAACCTTTTTCGAAAAGAATCTTTGTGATTTCTTTTTTCAGCTTTGATGCAGGGATTTCGACCACTCTGTGCTTGGCGGCGATAGCGTTACGCATTCTGGTCAGATAATCTGCGATAGGATCTGTTACCATATTTTTTTGATTTAAAGTCTTGTAGTTTTGGCTTGTCCAACTTGCAAAACTACCAATTTGATTAATTACCAACTTGATTTTTTTACACCGGGAATGAGGCCGGCGAGAGCCATCTCGCGGAAGTTGATACGAGAGATGCCGAACTGACGCATATAGCCTTTCGGACGACCGGTAAGCTGACAACGGTTGTGCATGCGAATGGGGCAAGCGTTTTTGGGGAGTTTCTGAAGTGCGATGACAGCCTTCTCGACCTCCTCGGGTTCACCTGTGCGCACAATTTCTTTCAGGGCAGCTCTTTTTGCGGCGTATTTGGCAACCATGCGGGCTCTTTTACGCTCTCTTGCTTTGATTGATTCTTTTGCCATTATAGTTTATTTTTGCTGATTCTTGAAAGGTAAACCAAACTGTTTGAGCAACGACATAGCCTCCTTGTCGGTCTTGGCCGATGTGACGAAAGTGATGTCCATGCCTTGTATACGGTCAATCTTGTCGATATCGATTTCCGGGAAGATAATCTGTTCGGAGATACCGAAAGTGTAGTTGCCCTGACCATCGAACCCTTTGTCGTTGATGCCGCGGAAGTCGCGGATGCGCGGAATGGAAGCCGTCACGAGACGTTCGAGGAATTCGTACATTCTCTCGCCACGAAGAGTCACTCTAACGCCGATAGGCATACCGCGACGGAGCTTGAAGTTTGAGATGTCCTTGCGCGACTTGGTGGCTACAGCCTTCTGACCTGCGATAAGAGTCATCTCCTCAATTCCCTTGTCGATTACTTTCTTGTCGGCTATGGCAGCCTTACCGAGTCCTTGATTCAAGGTTATTTTCAGGAGACGGGGGCACTGCATGACGGTCTTATAGTTGTACTCTTTCATGAGAGCACCAACTATTTCCTCTTTATATTTGGTCTTTAGTGTAGGGATGTAAGCCATTATTTAATCTCCTCTCCTGTTTTTTTAGAATAACGAACTAATTTACCTGATTTTTCATCGACTTTGCGTCCGATTCTGGAAGGTGTCTTTCCGACTACCACCATAAGATTGGAGATGTGGATAGAAGCTTCCTGCTCGACGATGCCGCCCTGCGGGTGTTTGGCGTTGGGCTTGGTGTGTTTCTTGTTGACATTGACACCTTCGACAATGGCGCGATTCTTTTCGGGATATACTTTCAGGACTTTAGCGATAGTGCCCTTGTCGTCGCCGGCGAGCACTTTTACCATATCCCCTTTTTTTACGTGCAATTTCATTTCTTTTCTACTTTAATGATTTTTACAATACCTCCGGAGCGAGGGAGACAATTTTCATAAATTGTTTCTCGCGGAGCTCTCGTCCGACGGGACCGAAGATACGGGTGCCACGGAGTTCATCGGCTGCGGTGAGCAACACACAGGCATTGTCGTCGAAGCGAATGTAACTGCCGTCGGCGCGGCGAATTTCTTTTTTAGTGCGGACCACGACTGCCTTGGAGACCGATCCTTTTTTCACGTTTCCGGAGGGGAGCGCATCCTTAATAGCCACAACAATCGTGTCGCCAATAGAGGCGTAGCGCTTCTTCGTACCGCCCAACACGCGGATGCAGAGGGCACTCTTGGCACCACTGTTGTCGGCAACGGTCATTCTTGTTTCTTGCTGTATCATCTTTTCTCGATTTTTTCTTTAAACATTTGAAGCCTTCCAATGGGCAAAACGTTATTTGGCTCGTTCGACTATTTCGACCAGACGCCAGCATTTGTTCTTGCTGAGCGGGCGGGTTTCCATAATCCTGACGGTGTCACCGATATTGCACTCGTTTTTCTCATCGTGAGCCATAAATCTGGAGGACTTTTTCACGAACTTACCATACTTTGGGTGTTTCACTTTGCGTTCGACCAGAATTACGATGGACTTGTCCATCTTGTTGCTCACAACAACACCGATTCTTTCTTTTCTTAAATTTCTTTCCATCATTGAATAGGATTAAAATTGCCAGCGGTTATTTTTTCTCGGCGAGTTCGCGGGCGCGAAGCTCGGTGAGGCAACGGGCAATAGTTTTTCTACTTTCTTTAATTTTGTTCGGATTCTCGAGAGGAGAAACGGCGTGGTTGAGCAGCATCTTTTGGTAGAGAGCGCGCTCGGTGTCCAATTTTTCCTTCAGCTCGGCAGTCGAAAGCTCTTTTAAAACTAATTCATTCTTCATAGCTGTATTCCTCCTTCTTGTTATTCTTCAATGTAGTCTCTTTTGACGATAAACTTGGTCGAGATGGGGAGTTTCTGTGCTGCAAGGCGGAGAGCCTCTTTGGCGACATCCATGGGCACGCCCTCGCACTCGAAAAGGATGGTGCCGGGCATGACACGGGCGACAAAATACTCTGGGGCACCCTTACCTTTACCCATACGCACCTCGTTAGGTTTCTTGGTGATGGGTTTGTCGGGGAATATGCGGATCCAAATCTGACCTTCACGTTTCATGTGACGTGTTACAGCTTGACGAGCAGCCTCTATTTGACGACCTGTGATGAAACAAGTTTCGAGGGATTTGATGCCGAAGGTTCCGAATGCCAGCTGGTGACCACGGAAAGCATTGCCTTTAATCTTTCCCTTCTGCTGCTTTCTGTATCTTGTTTTCTTGGGTTGTAACATTTTCTTATTCTTTTTGTCGTTTGAGGCACACGAGAGATGCGCCTTTGAACGAAATCACTTATTTACTGTTATTGTTTCTGTTGTTGGCAGGTCTTCTGCGCGGCCCACCGGCCATCGGACGACGGTCTGCACCCTGACGTGATTCACTCTTCTGGCCACCTGGCACAGCAGAGACGAGCTCGCGTTTGCCATAAACCACACCACGGCAAATCCAAACCTTGATGCCAATGCGTCCGTAGGTAGTATGAGCTTCGGCGAGAGCGTAGTCGATGTCGGCACGGAGAGTGTGAAGCGGGGTACGACCCTCCTTAAAGTGCTCGGTGCGTGCGATTTCGGCGCCACCGATACGTCCGGAGATTGAGACCTTGATGCCTTCGGCGTTCATACGCATAGTTGAGGTGATGGCGTTCTTGATAGCGCGACGATACTGGATGCGGCCTTCGATCTGCTTGGCGATATTCTGAGCGACGAGAACGGCGTCGACTTCGGGATGTTTCACCTCGGAGATGTTGATTTGAACATCTTTGCCGGTTATTTTCTTCAGCTCGACCTTAAGTTTGTCGACTTCGGAGCCCTGATGACCGATGATGAGACCCGGACGAGCAGCGTTGATGGTGATAGTCAAGAGTTTCAAGGTGCGCTCGATATACACTTTCGAGATACCGGCCTTGTTAAGGCGAGCGTTGAGATATTTGCGGATTTTGTCGTCCTCGACAAGTTTCTGCTCGAATCTTCTGCCGCCATACCAGTTAGAGTCCCATCCGCGGATGATACCTAATCTGTTTCCAATTGGGTTAGTTTTTTGTCCCATTCTTTAATTCTTCTTTTTTAGAGGTCAACGAGACCCCGTTATTCATTATTTTTCTAATTCTGTGTTAGCATTAGCAGCCTCGTCGACACGGCTTCCGAGGATGACAGTAATATGATTGCTGCGTTTGCGGATTCTATAACCTCTACCCTGCGGAGCGGTGCGCATACGTTTCATGGTGCGACCTTCGTCAACCATAATCTGTTTGACGTAAAGCTGACTGTCCTCCATGCGTTTGCCATCATTCTTGGCCTGCCAGTTGGCGACGGCGGAGAGAAGGAGTTTGCGGATTTTGGGGGCCGACTCTCTGGGGTTGTATTGAAGGATGCCTAAAGCTTTCTCGACATCGACACCACGCACCAAGTCTGCGACGAGACGTGTTTTGCGCGGCGAAGTGGGATTGTTCATCAGTTTCGCAATGTATAAAGTCTTTTTGGCTTCCTTGTGTTTTTCTGCACTGTTGCGTTTTCTTTGTCCCATTTTTCTATTTCTTTTTATTGGACCGTGTCTGGCTAAGTGCCTGACGATACGTTCTACTTAACATTTATTTTTTAGCTTTGTCTTTGGAGCCGGCATGACCGCGGAAGATACGGGTCGGAGCGAACTCACCCAGCTTGTGGCCTACCATATTTTCCGTCACATATACAGGGATGAACTTGTTGCCGTTGTGGACTGCTATGGTCTGTCCTACGAAATCTGGAGAAATCATAGAGGCTCTGGACCAGGTTTTGATGGTGACCTTTTTGTTGGACTGCTGCGCCTCGATAACTCTTTTTTCCAGTTTGTGGAAAATATAAGGACCTTTCTTTAATGAACGACTCATTGTTTCTTCTTTTTAGTTGTTTACTTCTTTCTTCTTTCAACAATATACTTGCTCGACTGTTTTTTCGGAGCGCGGGTCTTGTAACCCTTGGCCGGAATGCCCTTGCGGGAGCGCGGATGACCGCCAGACTGGCGACCTTCACCGCCACCCATGGGATGGTCGACCGGGTTCATGACAACGCCGCGGTTGCGCGGACGACGACCGAGCCAGCGATTGCGACCGGCCTTACCACCAACTTCAAGGTTGTGTTCGGGGTTTGAGACTATGCCGACAGTAGCGCGGCAAGCCTGAAGAATCATACGCATTTCGCCGCTGGGCATTTTAATGATAGCATATTTGCCGTCGCGCGACATAAGTTGGGCGTAGGCGCCTGCGGAGCGAACCATCTTGGCACCTTGGCCAGGACGAAGCTCGATGTTGTGGATCAATGTTCCGAAAGGTATTTCGGCGAGGGTGAGTGTATTGCCGATTTCCGGAGCTACACCTTTACCCGACATAACGGTTTGGCCAACGGTGAGGCCTTGTGGGGCGATGATGTAGCGTTTCTCGCCGTCGGCGTAGCACACCAAAGCGATACGCGAGCTACGGTTAGGGTCGTACTCGATTGTTTTGACAGTTGCGGGTATGCCGTCTTTGTCGCGTTTGAAGTCAATCAAACGATAGAGTTTTTTGTGACCGCCGCCGATATAGCGCATGGTCATTTTTCCGGTATTGTTGCGTCCACCAGACTTACCGAAGCCGAACACCAGGCTTTTTTCGGGCTTCGTGGCAGTGATGTCGTCGTTTGTGACAACGATTTTGTGACGCTGACCTGGAGTTGTGGGTTTAATCTTTTTTAAAGCCATTTTTTTTCTTTTTGAGACCGCTTGTCAGTGGGTCGTACTATTAATAAACGTTTTGTTAGCTATTAGCAGCGTGTTGGTGCTGTGAGGTTAGATGTTTGCGTAGAAGTCGATGGAATCACCAGCGGCCAAAGTCACGATAGCTTTTTTGAAGGCGTTGGTGCGTCCGGTGAGGAAACCAGACTTGGTGTAGCGCGACTTCACCTTGCCGGAGTAGTTCATCGTGTTGACGTCAAGGACTTTCACATTATAGAACGACTCGACAGCATTTTTGATTTCGATTTTGTTGGCCCGCTTGTCGACGATAAAACCGTAACGGTTGTGAGCCACAGGTTCCGGCTTGCCCTTCTTACGCTGGATGTACGTAAGCTTTGGCGATGCGGCAGCCTCGCTAATGCGGGTCATTTTCTCGCTTATGAGGGGTTTTATTATGATATTCATTTGTTAAAAATTCTTAACGGTTAAAGTGACTCTGATTATTTCGCGGACAGAATGCGGCTGATTTCCTGCAGTGAACCCTCTGACAATACAATGTTGGTTGCGTTCATAATATCGTAAGTATTTAACGAAGAAACCGTTACCACTTTGACATTTTGCAGGTTGCGAGCTGACAAAGATACGAAATTATTTTGGTTTTCAATAACAATAAGCGATTTTTTCTCGTTAAGTTTCAAGTTATTGAGTACCTCAACAAATTTCTTTGTCTTAGGTGCATCGAAGGTGAAATTTTCGACAATTGTCATGGCGCTGTCGGCGACTTTCATGCTGAGAGCCGAACGACGTGCGAGGCGTTTCACCTTGATATTCAGTTTGAAACGATAATCACGTGGCTTGGGTCCGAAAATGGTGCCGCCACCGACAAAGACAGGGCTTTTGTAGTCGCCCGAGCGAGCGCCGCCGGTGCCTTTTTGACGTTTTAGTTTGCGGGTGCTGTGAGCGTTTTCGCTGCGTTCTTTAGCCTTGTGAGTGCCCTGACGCTGGTCAGCCAGATACTGTTTGCAATCGAGGTATACAGCGTGTTCGTTGGGCTCAATTGCGAAGATAGAATCCTCCACATTGACGGTTCTACCGGTTTCGCTTCCGTTGATGTTATAAACTTTTAACTCCATCTTTCCAGTTTTAAGATTGAACCTTTGGGTCCCGGTACAGAACCTTTTACTAAAATAAGATTTTTTTCGGCGAAGATTTTCACCACTTCGAGGTTTTGGATTTTGACGCGGTGGTTGCCAGTCTGACCCGCCATACGCATTCCCTTGAAGATACGCGAGGGGTATGACGAGGCGCCGATCGAACCTGGGGCGCGGAGACGGTCGTGTTGTCCGTGAGTGAGGTCTCCAACACCGCCGAAGCCATGTCTTTTAACAACGCCCTGAAAGCCCTTACCTTTGGATGTTCCAACCACGTCGACGAACTCGCCTTCTTGGAATACCTCGACTGTGAGGACTTCGCCATATTTTTTCTTATGGCCTTCCTCGAAGCGTGTGAACTCGGCAAGGTGGTACTTGGGGGTAGTACCAGCCTTGGCGAAGTGGCCTTTCATAGGTTTGTTGGTACGGCTTTCTTTCTTTTCGCCAAAAGCCAACTGGATAGCCTCATAGCCATCCTTTTCGATTGTTTTGACTTGTGTCACGACACAAGGACCGGCCTCAATAACTGTGCATGGTATCTGCTTACCATTGGCATCGAAAAGGCTAGTCATTCCGATTTTTCTTCCTAATAATCCTGACATTTTGAGTTTGGATTTGTTAATTAATAGATTGAGTCAGCTTGCGGAGCATTTAGGGATGCCGGCGCATTGGCTGAATTACGTGTTCACACTTTGATTTCGACTTCGACACCGCTGGGGAGTTCGAGTTTCATGAGGGCGTCGATGGTCTTGGCTCGGTCATTGATTTCAATGTCCATAAGACGCTTGTACGAGCTCAACTCGAACTGTTCGCGCGATTTCTTGTTGACGAAAGTCGAGCGGTTGACAGTAAAGATTTTTTTGTTGGTCGGCAGCGGAATGGGGCCATTGACCACTGCGCCAGTCATCTTAACGGTCTTCACGATTTTCTCGGCGGACTTGTCGACCAAATTGTGATCGTAAGATTTGAGTTTAATTCTGATTCTTTGACTCACGGTTTTAAGAATTAATTAATTATACTTTAATACATGTTTTTCAAAATAGCTTCCTGCTGCTCTTTTGACACCTCTGCATAGTGGGAGAACTCCATAGTGGAGTTGGCGCGCCCTGAAGTGATGGTGCGCAGGGCGGTGACGTAACCAAACATCTGTTCCAGAGGCACCTTGGCATGGATAGCCTGCACGCCAACCTTGGCGGAAATGTTTTCGAGCACGCCGCGGCGACGGTTGATGTCGCTTGTCACGTCGCCCACATAGGCGTCGGGGGTGAGGACTTCGAGTTTCATGATAGGCTCAAGTAGTACGGGGTTGGCCTTACGGCAGGCCTCGCGGTATCCGATTTTAGCGCAGACCTCGAACGAGAGCTGGTCCGAATCGACAGGATGGAACGAGCCATCGAGAACGCGCACCTTGATGCTGTCCATCGGATATCCGGCCAGCACACCGTTGGTCATGGCATCTTTGAAACCCTTTTCGATAGCTGGGATGAATTCTTTCGGGATGTCGCCACCCTTGACCTCATTAACAAACTGCAGACCAGCAATGCCGTCGTCGGCGGGGCCGATTTCGAATAGAATATCGGCGAACTTGCCCTTGCCACCAGTTTGTTTCTTGTAAATCTCGTGGTGCTGGACAGTGGTAGTGATAGCTTCCTTGTATGCCACTTCGGGACGTCCCTGATTGACCTCGACACCGAATTCGCGCCGGAGACGGTCGACGATGATGTCGAGATGAAGCTCGCCCATGCCGCTGATGATGATTTGACCCGACACCTCATCGGTTTTCGTTCTGAAAGTGGGGTCTTCCTCGACGAGTTTAGCCAGAGCGTTGGTCAGTTTGTCGAGTTCGCCTTGCGTGAGAGGTTCGACCGCAATGCTTATGACTGGGTCGGGGAAAATCATAGACTCGAGAACAATCGGATGGTGTTCGTCGCAGAGCGTGTGGCCAGTTTTAATGTCCTTGAAACCTACGGCAGCTGCGATGTCGCCGGCCTCGATGCGTTCGAGTGGGTTTTGCTTGTTGGAGTGCATCTGCATTATACGAGAGATGCGCTCTTTTTTGCCCGTGTTGGCGTTGAAAACATACGAGCCAGACTCCAGTGTGCCGCTGTAGACTCTGAAGAAGCAGAGTCTGCCGACATAGGGGTCGGTGGCAATCTTGAAAGCGAGAGCCGAGAATGGAGCCTTAGGATCGATTGGGCGACTTTCGGGCTTTTCGGTCTTGGGATTGACACCTTCGACATCTTCGACATCGAGCGGGCTGGGCAGGAAAGCTGCCACAGCATCGAGGAGGGTTTGGACGCCCTTGTTCTTGAACGCCGAACCGCACATGACGGGGACGATTTTCCGTGCCAGTGTGGCCTTTCTTATTTCGGAGATGATATCGTCGGGGGTTATGGAGTCGGGATTGTCGAAGAACTTCATCATCAGTTCCTCGTTTTCTTCGGCCACGCCTTCGACCAGTTTCTGGCGGTATTCGGCAGCGATGTCCTTCAGGTCGTCTGGCATGGGGATTTCGTAGAATTTCGTTCCGTTGGACTCCTCATCCCAGATGAGAGCCTTGTTGGATATGAGGTCTACCACCCCTTTGTAGAGGTCTTCCTGTCCGATAGGGATCTCGATAGGAATGGGGTTGGCACCGAGTTTTTCCTTAATTTGGTCGACGACAGAGAAGAAGTTAGCGCCGGCACGGTCCATCTTATTGATGAAAGCAATGCGAGGCACGTTGTACTTGTCGGCCTGACGCCATACTGTTTCGGACTGGGGTTCGACGCCGCCTACGGCGCAGAAAATGGCTATTGCGCCATCGAGTACCCTGAGCGAACGTTCGACCTCGACAGTGAAGTCGACATGGCCAGGGGTGTCGATGATGTTATACTTGTAGTGGTTTTCGTGCCAATCCCAGTAGACCGTAGTGGCGGCCGAGGTGATGGTGATGCCCCGTTCCTGCTCCTGGACCATCCAGTCCATAGTAGCCGACCCCTCGTGCGTTTCGCCAAGTTTGTAGTTCTTGCCAGTATAGAACAGAATGCGCTCCGTTGTCGTCGTTTTGCCGGCGTCAATGTGAGCCATAATGCCAATGTTGCGCGTAAATTTGAGGTCTGACATCGTTATAGACAGTTTGGGGCAGGGGGATTAGAATCTGAAGTGGGAGAAAGCCTTGTTGGCGTCGGCCATACGGTGGATGTCCTCCTTGCGTTTGAAAGCAGCGCCCTCTTCTTTATAGGCGGCCTGGATTTCGGCGGCGAGTTTCAGGGCCATGGTTTTCTCACTGCGCTTACGCGAGAAAAGGATAAGGTTTTTCATGCCGATCGACTGTTTGCGTTCGGGGCGGATTTCGGTAGGCACCTGGAAAGTGGCGCCGCCGATGCGCTTGCTTTTGACCTCGACGGAAGGGGTGATGTTGGCCAGAGCCTTTTTCCAGACTTCGAGACCGTCTTCTTTAGTGCGGTCACTCACGACGTCGATTGCATCATAGAAAATCTTGTAGGCGATGGTTTTCTTGCCGCCAAGCATAAGGTTGTTGACGAACTTTGTGACCATCACGTCATTATATTTGGGATCCGGAAGGATGATTCTCTTCTTGGGTTTAGCTTTTCTCATTTTGCTTGACTTTATACTTTTAAATACAAACTTACTTGGCTGCCTGCTTGGGGCGCTTGGCGCCGTATTTGGAGCGACGCTGGCGACGACCGTCGACGCCGGAAGTATCGAGGGCACCGCGAATGATGTGGTAACGCACGCCAGGGAGATCCTTCACACGGCCACCGCGTATCATAACAATGCTGTGTTCCTGAAGGTTGTGGCCCTCACCGGGTATGTAGGCGTTCACCTCTTTCTGGTTAGTCAGACGCACACGCGCCACCTTTCTCATAGCAGAGTTAGGTTTCTTAGGGGTTGTTGTGTACACACGAGTGCAGACGCCGCGACGCTGCGGGCAGCTGTCCAGGGCGGGCGATTTGCTCTTGTACTCCATCTGCTGACGCCCTTTGCGAACTAATTGCTGAATTGTTGGCATTTCTTTACTGTATATTATTAATTTTAAATGATTTAGATTTTATTTCAGGGTATAATGTCCCCTACAAAACGGATTGCAAAGATACAACAATTATTTTATCAACCGTTACATCTGTGTTCCAACTATGTGTTAAAATTCCTTAAAATTTCTACAAATAATTGTTTTATCATCAGTTGTATCCACATATCGGTTGTTAAAAAAGGGTTGTTGGAAAAACTTATCAACCGGAATTTATCAACATAAGCAGCAAAAAAAGTGGCGCACACAGGAGTGCGCCACCGAAGGATATTGCAGGGAGAGAAAGTTATCGCACCACAACCTTTTTGACAGGGAGGTCGCCTACCTTGACCATGTAAACACCTTTGGCGTTGACATAGATCGGACCATCGATGCGGCCTTTGTGGACGGTGCGGCCCAAGATGTCGAAAACCAAAGCATCGGTGTTGCCGGCATTTTGGACGACTATGCAACTGCCATGGCTGTAAATTTTAATGTCGGCGGGTTCAGAGATGTCGTCGATGCCCTGAGTGCCATTAGCACGGAAGTATGCGGTGTAGGTGGCGTCGTCAGTGACGGTGACGGTGCGGAAGTCCTCAGTGTTGCCGTCGTGCCATTTTACGAATTCATAGCCTGCAAGCGGCTCGGCGGTGATGGTTATCGTGGAGCCGGCATCATAGAGGCCGCCGCCAGTCACGGTGCCGCGGTCGGGGTTGTTCGACACGACGGTGATAAGGTACCGCTGCGGCTCGCTGCCGCCGGCGGTGAAGTAGGCGGTGTAGGTGGCGTTACCCGTAACGGTGATGGTGCGTTGCGCCTGAGTGCTGCCGTCGCTCCACTGTGAGAAGGTGTAACAATTATTGGGCGTTGCCGCCAATGTGACAGTCGAACCGTCGGCGTATGTACCACCTCCTGTGACACTGCCCATCAAAGGATTGGATGATACTGCGGTGATTGTATATACAATCTGCTCATCTATTTCAAAATATGCAGTGTATGTGACATCGCCTAAGACAGTTTCTGTTCGAGGATTATCAGTAACATTGTCATTCCAATGTAGAAAATGATAGCCATTGAAAGCATGGGCTGAAAGAGTGGCCACATCGCCATAATAATAATTACCACCTCCCGTAACTTCTCCCATATACGAGTTTGCGCTGATACGTTTACAGTATATTGAGGAGGATTTACCTCAAAGTAAGCAGTATATATTGCATCTTCATGAACGGTTATGGTACGTGGATTATCAGTATTGTTATCCTGCCAGCATAGAAAACGATAGCCATTGTGTGCCGAAGCTGTCAGAGTAATTGCAGTTCCTTCATCGTATATTCCACCTCCAGAAGTAGTTCCCATAGAAGTATTGCTGCTAACTACCGTGATTGTGCATTGCTCTGGAATTAATTCAAAATATGCAATGTACGTTACATTGCTTGATGTATTTATTGTTCGCGGATTATTAGTGTTTCCATCCTGCCAATTAACAAATCGGTTTCCGTCATTTGGAAAGGCCTTTATTGTAGCCATATAGTTGACACATGTAGCCGTAGTAAATCTTGCGTCCCCCATGTTGATATCGGCAGATATCACTGCTGGCAGGATTCCATCGTTTTCCACAAAATTTTCAAACGTCGAACCCCAGCCTTGTGCTTGTGAGTATGCACCATATGTTCCACATGGAATATATACTGATGTTGTTCTCCTACCGGCACCGAATGGGTCAGATAGTTCCATTATTGCAGGTGGAGTGTTGGCAAATGAATGTATTTCTGTCACATTCGTACATCCTTTAAAAGTACTGGGCGGTAGAGACTGAACGTTCTCTCCGATATTAATTTGTGTGACAACAGTGTCTCTGACAAAGCCATCACATGTGTAACATTCTATTTCTGTATTTCCATATAATTCAAAATAGTTACAATTGGTTGCATTGTAATTAATGGTCAGCAGACTGGTGCACACGGAAAACGCATTTTTACCTATTCTTTCAACACTATTAGGTATGGTAACGGTTGTAAGTCCAGTGCAGCCATAGTATTTGCAAATCGTTTTATATCAATAGTCTATGCACTAAACGGTAGAAAAGTGATTACCTAGATTCTAAAGATTGGGGAAAAGACGAATATTTAACGTTTTTAACTTTTTTTGAACCACAAATGGCACGTAAGTGTACAATGAATTGATTAAGTCATGTCATTTTATTCTTGAAGTCGTCTTTTCTGGCAATATTGCCCCCTAATGTAAAAAGCGACACATTATTTATATAGGAATGCCATCTATACAGCAAGAAAAACGCTATAGTTTGCCAATGAAACTTAATTTCAACACTTAAAGTATTGTTGTATAAAAGAAATTTTGTATCTTTGCGGTCGGAAATATTTATAATCATTCCGACCATAATTTATATACAAAATCGATGGAGAATGCAGTAGTGCAACAGATTAGGAAAAGGATTACTCGCAGCAAGTTTGGCGAGATATTCTTTGTTTCTTCTTTCCCTCAATATGATGTCGAGTACGTCACAAAGCTGCTCGCCATATTCGAGAAAGACGGATTGATTACGCGAATAGCCAAAGGTGTGTATGTCAAGGCTCGCAAGACACGTTTTGGCATCCTTTATCCTTCGGCTTACGAATTAGTGAAAGAAATTGCTAAACGAGATAAGGCAAAAGTCATACCAACTGGAGCCACAGCCGCTAACCGCTTAGGATTCTCAACGCAAGTACCAATGAATACTATTTTTCTGACTACTGGGTCTGGGCGAAAATTGAAATTAGGGAATCGAACAGTGACTCTGAAGCATGGGGCACCTAAGAACTTTGCGTTCCGAGGACGTTTGATGCCGGAATTGGTCCAGGCATTACGTAGCATAGGTGAGCATAACATCACTCAAGATGTTGAAACGAGGATCGGACAATTGTTCACGGAAACTCCAGAGACTGACACCATAGAATATGATTTATTGTTGGCTCCAGTATGGATGCGACAAGTTATAAAGAGAGTAATAAAGCAATGAGTAAATGGATTGATTTCTCGCTCGACGAGCGAAAGGCGATGATACAAGGTGTGGTCGAGGCACGGCAAATTGATGAAGTTGCTGCTGAGAAGGACTGGTGGGTGACGGCAATGTTGTATGCCCTTTTTCACACCAGTGTATCAGAATACCTGTTGTTCAAAGGTGGCACAAGTCTCAGTAAAGGATGGGACATCATCAACCGATTCAGTGAAGATATAGACCTAGCGTTGAGCCGTGACTATTTTTTGAATGTCAAGCAACTCTCTTGTGCAAGCTGCACCAGTAATATGCAAATACATAATCTTCGAGAGAAAGGACAGGACTTTCTGTTTGGTGAGTTTAAGGACGAGTTATCGGCAAAACTTGCCGAGATGGGGCTTAAAGTTACTGTTCTCACAGACAATGATATTGCGAATGAAAATGGCGAGTCAAGAAAGGTACCACACGATAAAGACCCATCTGTTCTTTATGTTCAATATCCTTCACTCTACGATAGTCAAGCTGCTTACGCTATTCCGACGGTAAAAGTGGAAATCAGCGTATTGTCGATGTCTGAGCCTTACGAGATGAGAAGAATCTCTTCGTTGATAGAACAAACATATAAAGATGAAGATGTGGATTCCGACCTTGTCCAGACAATCCGCACTGTCAGTCCCGCCAGGACTTTCTTGGAAAAGGCCTTCCTTTTGTGCGAGGAGTTCCAGAAGGACGAACCGAGAACGCATAGAATGACACGTCACTTCTACGACTTGGAGAAACTGATGCAAACCCCATACGCAGAAATGGCTCTTAATGATTTGGTGCTCTATCATGAGATTGTGGAACATCGTCGCAAGTTCTATCGTGTTGGTTATGTGGATTACGA
This sequence comes from uncultured Bacteroidales bacterium, assembly GCA_905235855.1. Taxonomy (GTDB): domain Bacteria; phylum Bacteroidota; class Bacteroidia; order Bacteroidales; family P3; genus Colimorpha. The sequence continues at coordinate 7,253 of CAJONE010000014.1, read as the reverse complement.
TAAAGAGCTACCTGCCACTATTCAGATTGTACCAAGTGACGAACTGATGTCCTCTTACGAAGCTGACTATAACGAAATGAAGGAGAGCTTCATTTATGGGCAACCTCTGACTTTCGGCGAGTTGATGGAAAAGATAACGAACCTTCAAGAACAATTCCGAGCTTTAGATGTCCCTAAAGGTTGAATGTAGAAGAATTTTTAACAAAATCTACTTTTTCTCCAACCTCTGCCACAGTTTGGCGCACCCCCAGTATAATTTTGCAGAAAAACAAATTAAAATGATTAATAACGATAGAGGGCAAAGCCTAATAAGCAAATATGTCTGGGTGATAGAGACTATCTATCGCAGACGGAAGATTTCATTCAAAGAACTGAATGAACTCTGGCTTCGTGATGACATCAGCAGAGGTGTGGACATTCCCAAACGTACCTTTGACAATTGGCGTTATGTCATCTGGGATATGTTCGGTATCAGCATAGTCAATGAGAACCGAGGGGAGTACCGCTATTACATAGAGAACGAAGAAGACATCAGTAAGAATGGTCTCCGCTCCTGGCTCTACAATACATTCTGTGTCAGCAATGCATTGGCGAATAGCCAGAGCATTAAAGACCGTATCATATTGGAATACGTGCCGTCTGGCCAGAGCTACCTTCAGCCCATCATCGAGGCAATGAAGGAAAACCGCGTTCTTAACATGACCTATCACAGTTATTGGAAAGACGAGGAGAATAACTTTGATGTGCAGCCGTATTGCGTGAAGTTGTTCCGGCAGCGTTGGTATATGGTCGCTCGCAGCACCTACTCATATTATTACGAGAAGGGACCGCGTATCTATGCCCTTGACCGAATCAACTTTCTGCAAGCAACAGATGAGACTTTCGAGATGCCAAAAGACTGGACAGCCAAAGAATTCTTTGAAGATTGTTTCGGTATTATTGCTGATCGAAGTATAGAGCCGCAGACCGTCAAGCTGAAAGTTGTGGCAGGTCAGGCTAACTATATTCGCGACCTGAAGATACATGAGTCGCAGGAAGAAACGGTACGAAATGAAGAATACAGCATCTTTACTTACTATCTGCGTCCAGCCTTCGATTTTCAGCAAGAGCTGCTTTGGAACGGCGAGGATATAGAAGTGCTCAAACCCCTCTGGCTCCGCAAAGAGATTGCTGGAAAGATTAAAAGAATGTGGAACAAATATAAGGAGGACGAATAAATGAAAGATTTGAGTAAGCGAGAGCAGAGTAATACTGGTATTAACTCTGCCGAGCGTGAAAATCTTAGAGCAGGGCTCAAAGACTTTGCAGCAATAGATTTTGAGACAGCTAACAACGAGCGTTCTTCGGTTTGTTCCGTTGGGATAGTCATTGTTCGTAATGGTGAGATAGTAGATTCGTTCTACTCTCTCATCCAACCAGAGCCGAACTATTATAACTATTGGTGTTCACAGGTTCATGGTCTCTGTCATGAAGATACTGACGATGCACCAGTTTTTCCAAAAGTATGGGCGCAGATAGAGTCATTAATTCAGGGATTGCCTCTTGTGGCTCACAACAAGCCATTTGATGAAGGGTGTCTGAAGGCTGTTTTCCGTGTTTATCAGATGGACTGTCCTGACTATGAATTCTATGATACTCTTTGTGTTTCACGGCGGGTAATGCCAGAGCTTGAAAACCATCAGCTTCAGACAGTTGCTGCTGCCTGTGGCTATGAGTTGCAAGACCATCATCACGCGCTTGCTGATGCAGAGGCATGTGCATGGATAGCAAGGGAGATACTGTAAATAAATAAAACGATACTACTATGTTTGAATTTGATTTAGAAACAACTCTGGAAGAGATGGAAGACCTTTCTCTCCAAGAAAAAATTAAGCAGTTAGATAGTCTTTATGACGAGATACAAGACGCTGCAGAGGAAGTATTTGACCGTATGTGTGAGTTGAGGGAAGAGCATGAAGCATCTACTTTAAAAACAGTGACTGAGGAGATGAAATCATTCATTACCGAAATGCACAAGGAAGAATATGTGAAAATTCTAAAAGACGTATTTATTGTCAAAAGCAATCAGTTTCAAGTAGAGATAGGGGTATTTAACATAGAAGACGATTGGAAGCTTTTAATAAGAACCTCTCACCATATTGCCAATAACGAAAAGCGATATGATAAACTTTCTTCGCTTGCCCAACTGTTGGAACTTCCTTATAAGCGTGGCGATGATCAAATTATGATAGAAGTTAATGAAGAACGTCTTTTGTCCGCTTTGAAAAGCATCGTAACTAAATTGTGCACCTAATGCCGAAGCCTGTGCGTGGATAGCAAAAGAAATATTGTAATACTAAAAAACTTCATTATGAATGCACTTGAAGAATTTGACCAAATCTTAAAATTTGGCTATAACAGTGAAAAGTTAGGCGACATTAAACCGAAACTTGATAGTTACTTATTGTCCTGTCCTGAAGAAGAGAAGGCAAAATGCCAACGGAATATTGATTTGGCAGAAAGGCTGATTGCCGAGTGTAAAGAAGTGGATAAGCTTCGGCAACAATACAACCTCTTCCATGACTATGTGTTAGAGAATAGTAAGGCAGAGTTTGTTGAATTGGAATATATCGAACCTTTTGGAAATTCCTATGGTGTTTATGTTAAGGTTGGCAAATATGTGATGGAGCTTGTCTATAAGCCGATGGACGATGTGGAAAAGAACGAAGTCAGAGCAAAATTCTACTTGGACGTTGATGGCCTATATAAGTCATTCATGATAAGAAAGGAAAACAAGCCAGACGAGTATAACTTTATCCAGAATAAACGGAGAGATTATTATCCCATAGCCGTCAGGTGGGAGAATTGGGGTGATGTGGTGATTAAAGCAATAAAGGCAGTAGAGGAAAATCCTCAAAGATTCCTTCTAATGTGTGAGGCCTCATGTCCCTATAACAATGATGGCACTCATAAATTCAAATCCTGGAAAACCAAGGCAAAGGTTGAAGTCTCTTATGATGCAAATACAGGCATCATTCAAGGAGTTAAGAATGGCGAAACACCTTCTGGCACTCATGTCGTTGGTGGCAATGGTTCTTTCAGATTCTATGAAAAGGGAGATTACGTTTTGAAGGTTACTTTAGATTGTCTCGCAGGTGAGAAACCTATAAAACATGATTGTTTCATTGACGTAGATACGTATATGAGACAATTGAAAGAGACAAAAGAATGGGGTCGAAACCTTCCGTATAAGAAGGTGAATGAACTTCTTAAAGAGAAAGTAGAGGTCATAACTTACGACATGGACAAAGAGCCTTTTGAACGTACCTTCTATCCTATTGGCTATGACGGTAACTGGATAACTTATTTGAAAGATAAACTTAAAAATATTTGAACATGAGTAAAGTATTTAGAATTACACCCAAACGAGTAAAGCGCTCTAATGGGCAGGTGTTGACACCTGACATGTCAATCACCGTGACGACAAAATCGCACACCACCACTCCGTTTTACAATGGAGCCGTGGAGATTAAAGAGCAGTACATGCGAATGTATCAGTTTGACTACAAGAAAGCAGGTTGCTCAGTGAATGATTTTGAATTTGAAAGGTTGGAATAAAAAACTTTTTAAAATTAAGAAAGATGAAAGAAAGTGACATTAATTTAAGTATAACATTAAAGAACAGGTTACTGAGTAAAAGATTATTAAATAAACCATTGAACTAAATATGGAAAGACTAAACCAATTATTAAAACAAATCTCCGAAATAGTTCTAAAGGAAAATACTCAGCAGGAGGAAAAACGAAGGCGAGGCGAGAATTTCAATGTATTCAAAGTTCTATGTCTCACTACCTCGGAAGTCCGTTTGCATTCTGCATTAATAGCAGAATTATTGAATCCAAACGGTGATCATGGATTGGGGTCAAAGTTCTTGGAGTCCTTTTGGACAGATGTGATAGAAAGCAAAAGGGCATTCAAGTTCGATCCAAATACTTCTAATGTCTTTGTAGAATATTCTATAGGGACTGTGACACCAGATTGCAAAAAAGGTGGAAGGATAGATTTACTTATTCGTGATAAAAACAAACAGACAGTTATTATAGAGAATAAGATATATGCTGGTGACCAAAAGCTACAGATGTACCGATACAATAGATATGCCACTGAAACAGAAGGTTTATCAAACGAGCAATATGCTCTATTGTATTTAACACTCTTTGGGACTCAGCCAAGTGAAGAGTCAACGGGCAAAGAATCGTTTGATTATTTGACTGTAAGCTATAAGGATGACATAATACCTTGGTTGGAAAAATGTATAGGAATAGCTGCGCTATATCCGAGAATCCGAGAAACAATAACACAATACATAACCAATCTTAAACAAATTCTTTCGATAATGGAAAAAAACAATTCACAAGAATATTTGGATGTCTTAACTTCTAATGACAACATCTTGACGACGATAGATATATTAGAGCATAGCTATGACATTCAAACTAGAATAAGAACTGATTTCATCGATGAGATTCATAAAGTATGCCAAAACCTAGGTTTCCTATTTAAAAGCGACGAAGGAATGAAAACTGCCAGCAATTTTAGCTGGATTCATATTTGGGATGAAAAATATAACAGAATACATTTCGTTTTAGGAGTACGTAACCATACAAATCAAGATGGATTTAGGATGGCATTCACTATTGAGCCCCAAACTCAATTAAAAGAAGCTCCTATTCTTTTCTGGGAGGATTGCGAAAAACCAACAGACGAATATCCTTTTGGTTGGGTATATTTATGGAGCGAGTCAGGATTAGCCGGCAGCGGTCATTGGTGGAGATGGGACGAGTGGTCGACTTTACGGGATATGGCAAATGGCAAGATGGTTCATTATATAGAGCATCAGCTCAATCGTATCAAAGAGGAAAATACTTTCGAAAGAATGAATAGACTATTGGAATAGTCCTTATTAACATAATCATCTTCTATTCTGAGTATAATTAGTCAGTGAACGCGAATTATCGAAAATAGCATTTTTCTTTGACCTCTGCCACCAGTTGGCGGAGGTCTTTGTTTTCTTTGCATGAAAATAAAATTGATATAATATGAATAGATTCCGATTTGTACATTTGAATGTTCACTCCCATTATTCAATAAATGATGGGTGTGCCAGCATAAAGGAACTGGTTGATGCTGCCATCAAAGACAAGATGCCAGGCATTGCTATTACTGACAATGGTAATATGTTTGGTGTGATGGAGTTTTTCGACTATATTTCTCGTATCAACAATGAAAGACGGCTGAAGGGGAAGAAACTATTTAAGCCTATCATTGGTTGTGAACTGTATGTTGCACCAGGAGCAAAGGAGGACAAGAAGCTTGGCAAGCATTGTGATGGACATAGCTTAACAGTCTTGGCAAAGAACTATCAAGGTTATAAAAATCTCATCAAGATTGTCAGTAACTCCTGGACAGATGGCTTCTATATGAGACCACGAACAGACCGTGCGGATCTGGAGAAATACCATGAAGGTATAATTGTCCTCTCAGGTGGTATTGGCAGTGAAGTCTTTACTAAAATTTCTGATGGTGACATTGAGGGGTTGGATGAAACAATCAGATGGTATAGACAGACCTTTGCCGAGGATTTTTATATAGAACTGCTGCGTTATGCAGATTTATTCACAAATGGTTCTGAGTTACAAAGGATTAACGAACGCCTCATTGAAAAGGCTGACGCAAATGGTGTTAAGATTGTTGCCACAAATGACGTTCATTATCTAAGACCGACTGACATACGTGTATATAACACACTGCAATCCATTTCAGAAGGAAAGACCGTAGAAGAGTATGAGAAGTTGAATTATCCTCTAAATAGATGGCTGAGAAGTCGGAAAGAAATGTGCGAACTGTTCGCAGATATTCCTGCAGCATTGGATAATACAATGGAAATCTTTGAAAAGGTTGAGTTCTATGACATACGCCATGCTCCAGTCGTTCCATCAATTGACATTCCTGATGGGTTCGGGAATGAGAGAAGGACAATGGAGGACAACTATTTGGAATACCTTTCTTTTTCCAAAGCAAACCAGATATATGGAGAATCACTTCCTGAAGAAGTATCTGATAGGCTGAAGTTTGAACTTCAAATCATCAAGCAAAGAGGAGCATCCGGCTATTTCCTCTTTTTACAGGATGTAGTCAATACCGCCCAATCTGAGCTCAGCGTGTGGGTTGGCCCTGGACGAGGCTCTGCTGCTGGTAGTCTTGTATGTTATTGCTTAGGTATTACTAAGATTGACCCGCTGAAACACGATTTACTCTTTGAACGTTTCCTAAGTCCAGAAGGTCCGATGTTCCCAGACATAGACATTGACTTCGATGATGAAGGTCGAGATCGTGTTATTGAATGGCTTCAGGATAAATATGGCAAGGAATGTTGTGCTCATATTGTTTCTTTCCGCGCATTCTCAACAGCTAATGCATTCAGCACGATAGCCAAAGCCAAGCAAATGCCTACTACTGAGACAATGGGCGTCAGCGAACTCTTGTCGTCTCATTATGGTTATTACTGGCATTCCATAAAAGATGCTGTCAAGTATGAACCAGAGTTGAGAAAGCTTGTTCGTAAGGCAGGAGCATCTTTGCGTAACGCATTTGCCAATACTGCCGTATTAGAAAGGAAAATCCGTGGATTAGGTGTTCATGCCTGTGGGTTTGTTGTTGCTGACGAGCCAGTGTCTAATTGGGCACCTGTTTCAACTTGTTCCATAGAAGATTCAAAGGGTAATGAACAATTAGTGAACTGCACGCAATATGATGGATGGCATGTGGAATCATCCGGCCTTATTAATTTCGATTTTCTTGGTCTTAAAACGCTTTCCCAGATGAGGGATATTTGTGAAAGTATCAGAGTTCACAATGATAAGGATTTCGATATTGAAAAGATTCCGATTGATGATGAGAGGACAATGGAACTATTCCAAACAGGCCAAACCGATGACGTGTTTCAGTTCAGTTCAAAAGGGATGCAAAAATACTTGCAAAAACTTCATCCTACTTGCTTTGAGGATTTGGTCATCTTGAACTGCATGTATCGACCAGGGCCGATGGAATATATTTCAACTCTCGTCAAGCAAAAGCATTCCAAGAAAGAAGTCAAGTATATGATTCCTTGCATGGAAAAGTATCTTCACAATACTTATGGCATTATCGTTTATCAGGAACAGATAATGATGCTTTCTCGCTTGATTGCCAACTTTGATAGAAGTGAGAGCGAC
>CAJONE010000013.1 GCA_905235855.1 uncultured Bacteroidales bacterium | reverse complement strand
AAGGAGCCGCGACGCTCCATCTTGTGGTCGAAGCCGTAGCCGTCGAAGCGGAAAAAGTAGGTGCCGTCGGGCATATCGACGGGGTCCCAGAAGTCGTCGTCGCTCTGTATATTCTCACGGTCGTATACGAGGAAGCCCCATCGGTTGAAAATGGAGAGGTGGTTGTGGGGGTAGCAGCCGCCTTCGAGGAGGTTGGCAATAACGAAGCGGTCGTTGACGCCGTCGCCATTGGGTGTAACAACGCTGGGGAACTGTATGAACTGCTCGCACTTCCATACGGGTTGCAGGAAATAGTGAACTGTGGAATCGCAGCGATACTGGTTTATGAACTCGAATATGTCATCTTCGACCTTATAGTCGTATGAGCGGTCGTTGTATGTCCACGGGAGGTCGAGGTAGGCACATGTGTCGAACACATATACGACGTTGGTGTCGTGGATGATGAGGGTAAATGCGGCCATCGAGTCGCATCCCACACTGTTGGGGCTGTCGAAAGGGTGCAGGTATGTGCCCTGTTCGTTATAGTTGACGCCATACCATTCAAAGCTGCCGTCGGCACAAATTGTGTCGGAGCCGGCATGGATGGTGTCGCTGTAGCGGACGGTGAGGTTGAGGGTGACGGTGCTGTCACAGCCTACGGAGTTGAGGGTTGTAAAGTGATAGCCGGAATCGCTGGCGGTGAAAACGGTGTCGGTATCGCCCGGACGGTGAAGCAGAAAGGTGTCGCACACGTCGGCCTGCTCGATTCCGGTGGAGCTGTGGCGTATGGTCAGATTGAGACACAAAACGCTGTCGCATCCTATGTGGTTATCGCCCAGCACAACAAAGGGTAGGCTGGTGGATTCGGTGTAGGACTGGCCGTTGGGGAGCCAGGTGAGGGAATCGCATACGTCTTGGGTGTCGATAACAAGGGTGCTATGCTTGACCTCTAATGCAAGATGGACTGTCGAATCGCATCCGGCTGCGTTCGGAGTTGGATAAACGGCGGACGGGTAGGGCTCGGAGGTGGTTGAAGTAAAGAGATTTGCATCGGAGACTGGTATCCACGGAGGCCAGCGCAGAGAGTCGCACACAGTGTCGCGATAGAGGCTGTGGGTGCGGTAGCGGACGGTGAGGTTAAGGGTGGTGGTGCTGTCGCAGCCGACGGTATTGACTACGGTAAAGCGATATCCGAGAATGGAGGCGACGAAGGTGGTGTCGGCAGCAGGATGACGATGGAGCACGAAGCTGTCGCACACGCTGGTGTCGACAACAGCTGAAGTGGCATGGTTTACGGTGAGGTTGAGGGTTGCGGTGCTATCGCAGCCGGCGGCATTTAGGGTGTCGAATGTGGCGGTGGTGGTGGACTCGGTGTAGGTTACGCTGTGCCAGGCAAAACTGTCGCAGACGGAGAGTGCGACGGTGCTGTCGGAGGAGTGTCGGACGGTTAGGTTGAGGGTGGTTATGCTGTCGCAACCTGCGGCATTGAGGGTGGAGAACCGATAACTGTAATTGCTTTCGGTAAATGTGGTATCAGGTTTTCCGGGTCGATGGAGGAGGTAGCTGTCGCACACATCGGCCTGTAGGAGGGCGGTGGAGCTGTAGCGCAAAGAGAGGTTGAGGGTTGTGGAGCTGTCGCATCCTGCGGCATTTATCGTGTCGAATCGGGCTACGGTGGGAGTTGCGCTGTAGTTGATTCCGTGCCAAGTGTAGCTGTCGCAGGTGTCGAAAATGAGGGTTGCTGTGGAGTTGCGGCGAATGAGGAGATGCAGCACCTCCTGCGACGTGCATCCATGAACATCTGAATAGGAGCGTGGCGGCCCGTCGACATAACCGGCCGCGATATCGGACTCCACAAAATTTATTAGCGACGTGTGCCAACGGAAAGAGCCGTTAGTAGCATCCTCGGCCACACAGGTGGTCTGCTCGTCGGTGCCAACAGAGGGATAATAGACTGAGAATTTCACACTGTCGGTAGCAGTGCAGTGGTTAGTGTCGGTGACGGAAACGGTATAAAAACCGGTTGAGTTTGAGTCGGGGTTGATAAGGGTTAGGGTGGCATCGGTGACGCCGTTGTGCAGCCATTCGTATGCGGGCTCGCCCATATTTGCAGAGACGGCGACAGAAATTGTAACTGTCTGGTCGTTGAGAGTGTCCTTGCAGAGCTTGAAATCCGCACCCTCGGCGTTGGCGCCTATGGCTGAAAAGTGCAATGACATTGGCTCGAATGCCCATATATAGACATCGGTGTTTAGTGCCATACATCCGTTGGCATCGGTGATAGTGAGAGTATCGCCCTCGCCCTCGTTCAGGTTTGAGAAAAGATATGCAGTGTCGGTGGTGGTGTGGCTTTCATTCCTGAAACTGTATGTATATGGCGGTTGGCCGCCGACAACCGCAAAAACCCTGAATGCGCCGTTGGTGTCGTTTGGGCAGGGAGGGTAGACATATTCCTGATGGCTGATTGTGTAGGCGGGATCGACTGTAAGTATAATCGGAATGGTTGATGTTTTGCCGCATCTGTCCTTAACTACCACGTATGCGTCATTGCGCCAACCATAAACGGTATCGCCCGCCAAGGGATTCTGTTCGACCAAAACCAACTCGTTAGCTGGGGTACAGTTGTCGTCGACATTGTGCGCAACCCACTCGGTGAAGTCGGGCACGAGATATTTGCACAGGGAGCCTTCGACAGGCGAGAGTTCGAAGGAGGGGGTGAGAGAACGAGCATGAGGCCCCTCGGTATCACTCACGTTAAAGAGAACCGGACTGGGATTGGGGGTTACGGTGCAGCCCGTGGCATCGGTCACGGTAAGCGAAACGCGCCACTCGTGACACGCGCCGTCCGACCGGATGGCAAACACAGGGTCGGACGAGACAAACGGAGCATGGCCAGTCTCGACAGCACGCCATTGGTAGGTGTAGGGTTCAACCCCACCACCCACGCCAACACTCAAATCGTAGACACTGCCATCGGCCCATGGACAGTCGACAGCGGGTTGCTGTATTTCGGAACAAGTGAGAGTTTGCGGCGCGCGAACGAGCACGATTAACGAATCGCGGTTGCCGCAGGCATCGACTACGACAAGGGTCACATTCGTGTCGCCGGATATTTCTTCATTGACGGGCGGAGCCTGCAGCTGAGATACGATTAGACAGTTGTCGCGCGGATGCACCAGAGAAACTAAATCGGGTACAAGATATTTGCACAATCCCTGCCTTATGGCATCAGTCTCGGCAATTGGAGTTTCGAACCACGGTCGCTCGTTGTCGACGGTGGTGAAAACAGTTGTTGTGGTGTCGGTGCAGCCATTGGCATCAGTGACAACCGACTCGACCGAAATGTCGCCACAGGTATCGACTGCAACAAACAGGCTGTCGTTGACACTGGTGTATCCGGTCCAAGCATAGGTATAGGGTGCAGTACCGCCCACGACAACAGTGTGCACCACATAATCTTGCTCTGGACAACCTCCGGCGTTGGCAGGGTTAACAAGTGTCAAAACGGGATGTGGAAAGCCGATTACGGTCAGCGCAAGAGTGCTGTCGCATCCCGCAATACTGTAAAAATTCCGTACCTGAGTACCTGGCTCTACAAAATGCACGCCATACCAGTCGAACGGAAAGTCGGCCATGCACACCGAAGTGTCTTTTTCGATGTAGTATGAGTGTTTCAGGTCGAGCACAAGCGTGTCGCTGTCGAGGCAACCATGGGGAGTGAGTATATTGCTGATATAGGTTCCGCTTTCAACATAGTTTTGTCCGGTACGAGACCATGTGTAAGAGTCGCACTGGTCGGTCACGGTGTCGATGTTGCCAACAGTTGGGTATATTGAGACATCGAGAAAATTGCCATAAGTCACAATGCATCCGTTTTCGTCGCGGATATATAGATTGTGGACAGCATTACCCACAAAACCTATAGGCGGAGTTATATGCAAAATTCCATCTGCGTAGGTGGTTGGCCAGCCACAATCGGACCAGACCGTATCGTAGGAGACCAAGTAGCCCCAACCTTCAGCCCTATGCTCCTCTGTCGAGACCGACACAGTTAACGCCTGACCTTGACAAAGGTGAGTGCCGACCGGTTCAATCGCAATATTGAAAACGCCAGACACACGCACCCGAATGGGGATATCGAGCGAGCAAGCGTCCGGTACCTCCTTGTTTATGGTTAAAGTAATATCATACCCCTCGGAAAGAGGATACATATAGATGAATTGATCGGAAGTCTGGACATCGAGCAAGTTGCCCGTAGCGGAAGTTAAACGCCAACTGTAGGAGTAGCCGGTGCAACCGTCGGCAAGGGGCACTACTTTCATTGTATCAGACACACCTTTGCAGACATCCACATAACAAAAACCATCGGCAGCGACACGAATGGGCAACGGCTCGCTTCCATGATACAGATAAAACGCATCGGGACTGCAACAATCCAAGGGGTTGTCGTCGACACTCCACTCTATTGTGACGACTTTCGCACAATCGCCACTGGTGGCGGTTACGGTAAACGACCCTGAACCTGCCGCCGTAGGTGTTCCAGAAAATGAGCCGTCGGCGTTCAACGTAATCCACGCGGGCAACCCTGATGCCGTATATACAGTGGCGGCAGTGCCACCCGCTGGCGGATAGCCATAGATGGGAACGTTCACATGACCCGTTATGTTTTGCGTTGTAGGCTCATAGTCGATGCTGAACACGCCGATATGAACCGGCAAACGCTGACTTTGGCAGTCGAATGCCGCACTGTAGGCAGCCACATAGAACGTTGTTGAAACGTCGACTTCCACATTGTAGCCGTTTCCCGTGTATACGGGTTCCATGGCATCCTCGGCATCATACCACAAGAGCTCGTCGCCGTCGACAGATGAAGCATAGAGAGTGGCCATGCCGGCTGCACACAATGTGTCGTCAGCAGCGGACGGCAATGCGAGCGGACACAACACGTGCAACTGGTATGAAGCCTTGGCCGAGCAGATGTCGCCGCTCATCTCAATCATCGCGGTTATGGTTGTCTGCCCAGGTTCGAGGGCGGTTATGCCACCATCATCGACAGTAGCGATAGAGTCGTACAAAGACGTATATTGCACCACCGCAGACGAAGAATTGACCAATGTGAGCATCGGACAGTCGCTACCTGGATAGCATGAGGCTTGCGTTCCGTCGAACTGGAATGTGGGGCGAACGTTGCAACAGTCGATGCATATCCGGGTGTTGGGGCGTCCACGTAGACGGGATACTTCGCCAACGAAAACCGACATGGCAGAGGGATCGGGCTCGTAGGTGTCGGAATGGCAGAATATTGTAAGATACTCGGTCATCGACGTACAGGCAAAATCGGATGGTGCATGGGTGGACGCGACGCTTTTGACAGCGACCAGAAGATTATGTACACCCGAATAGTTGAAAGCAGTCTGAAGGGCAAACGTCTGCCAACCGTCGCTGATACTCCATGGACCGAAATAGACAAGCTGCAAACTGTCTGAAGTGACAAAAGCGGAACCCGAAGCCAACTCGAACGAGATGTCATCAGTTTCGCCCATATAGATTTCAATTGTCCTGTCAACACTGTTTTCTCCTTGGCTTTCGAATGCGATGGAGTTTATTTTACCGCCACACCCTATGTCCGACGGCATATAAATCATCTGGCTGTATGAATACCTGCTGTCGGTTGAAAGAGGAACGGCGGCAGATAGGGTAGAGCCTTTTCCAACCTGCTTGCACTCATCGGTAACATCAATGACATAACTTGCAGTTGCCGGACAATAGTCGCCAAAAACAGCTGTGGCATATATTGTTACCAAACCGTATGTGCCTGTAGGCGACACCTCGCCTGTGATTGGGTCGACGGAAGCGATGGCCGTGTTGCTGGAATAATAGGTCACACTGCCGGTGTATGGCTGAAGGCTTGTGAAAAGAGACGATGTGTCGATGGCCGGCTCGTTGAAGTCGCCAGAGCCAGCCACATACACGACAGTGTCAACATTAAAATTAAACTGACCCGCGCGCCGTGTACATTTTTCGTCGATGCAAAAGCGTGTATTGGGCCTCGACGCGGACAGTACACCCTGATGGTAGCCAAGCATATTGGCACCCGAACCACTCAACGTGTAGTTTGTCTCGTGGCTTGCTATGCGCAACACACTGTTGCCTTCTGTCTCTGTGCAATACCACACATAACTGTCACCATCGAAGTGTCCCGAATTGTCGTCGACCACAAGGAGCAAGCAGCCCCCCGTCCAATAAAAGTCCGTATGGAGCTGCAAAGTGTTCCATTGTCCGGCACCGCTACAGTTAAGCGTTCCGCTGTATACCAAGGATAAATCGTTTGTGATCCAACCCATTGAACTCGAGAATGCCGACTGCGACACATTGGCCATATATATATCAACGTCTGTTTTTTGCGTCATTCCCACATTGTGGGCATAACAAAACTCAACTCGACTGATTGTTCCAGGCTGCGCGCCAATTTCCCACGGCGCATACAACATCTCGGTGACGCTGTAGCCAAACAAGTTGTTTAAAGGCGCTTCGTGTGTGACGGAAGTCCGCCCTGAGCCTGCCGCATACATTCTGCATGAAAGCAAATCCTGTGCAAAGCACGTGCCAAACATGGCAAGAAAGGCTGCAAAAGGGACTATAACAGCAAACCGGTTGGAGAATGGAAGCATCGACTTTTGTTTTCGTAGACTTTAACAGTTTACAAAAATACAAAAAGATTCTGATATTTGACTATCAATTAACTGGAAATTATCCAGCCATCCAAACCAGACATTAGAAAAAGCGAACGGAATAGCTACTTGATAATCTCGAACGAACCATGCCGTTCGGCCTTGTCGGAGAAACCGTAGCCCTCGAACCTGAAGAAATAGGTACCAGCTGGAACGCCGTCGGCATCCCAAAACTCGTCATCATTTTGGATGTTCTTGCGGTCATAGAGCATAAAACCCCAGCGGTTGTAGATAGTCAGCCGATTGTGCGGATAGCACCCCTCGTCGATAAGGTTGGAAATCACAAAACGGTCGTTCACACCATCGCCGTTAGGGGTCACAACGCTCGGGAACTGAAGGAAAGCATCGCACTCCCATATAGGCTGAAGGAAATAGTGAACTATGGAATCGCACCCGTAACTGTCGACCAAATTGAAAACGTCGTCTTCAGTCTTTTCGTAATATACGCGCTCGCCATAAGACCACGGCAACTGGTTGTAGCGGCAGGTGTCGTAGACATAATAGTCGCTCGAATCATGTACGTGGAGCGACAACATCCAAACGGAATCGCACCCTGTCGAGTTTGGAATCCGCCAAACGTAAGAGCCGCTCTCACTATACGTGCTGTCGTTGGCAAACCAAGTGTAGGAGCTGTCGCCACACACATGAATTAGAGTGTCGGATACAGTGTCGGAATAGCTGATTTCAAGATGTAGGGTAACAATACTGTCGCAACCGTTGGCGGCAACCAGCAAGGCACTGGTGTCGGTGGAAAAACGGTAGAGTACGCCGTTAGCAGGCCACTCGTACAAATCGCAAGCAGTCACACTGTCGACTCCGTAGCTGACGGGAAGAACCGTAAGCTGAAGCCACACCACGCTGTCGGTTCCGTCGGAAGCGGTGAGCGTATCGGAGTATGTGCCACTTTCGGTGTATATGGAATCGTGCCATGTAAACACTCCACAAACCGTCACCGTGTCGACAGCTTCATTGCCGCTCTTACAATTTGCAGAATCAGCATTAGCCGTGGCCACGAAAGCGAATACCAGTACAACATAAAATGCCAGCCATCGCCTTACCCACTGAATATTAACACATAATGACATTCAATATGCAATATTACACGAATGCAAATATAAGAAATAAAAAAATCCCCTAAATTATCAGGGGATTTTTATTTGGCAAGTTCTATCATCAACTTGCACAAAAGTTTGCTATTGAACTATTTAACCACTTCCACCACACCTTTTCGTTCAACATGACCCTTGAAACCGTCACCGTCGAAGCGATAGTAGTAGGTGCCGGCAGGTATGCGGTCGGCCTGAGGATCCCAGAAGTCGCTCTCCTCGTCAATAT
This sequence comes from uncultured Bacteroidales bacterium, assembly GCA_905235855.1. Classification (GTDB taxonomy): domain Bacteria; phylum Bacteroidota; class Bacteroidia; order Bacteroidales; family P3; genus Colimorpha. The sequence continues at coordinate 27,051 of CAJONE010000013.1, read as the reverse complement.
TCTCGACTTCATAGACCTTTGCCCCCCAACGGTTGTATATGGTAAGCCTGTTGAGCGGGTAGCAAGACTCCTCTATAAGGCCAACAATATGGAATATGTCGTTCAATCCGTCGCCATTTGGAGTCACCACGCTTGGGAACTGAAGGAATTCCGAACAGTCGAATATAGCCTCAAGGTTGTAGTGCACGGTCGAGTCACACCCAAACTGGTTGGTCAGGTTGAATATATCGTCGGTAATGGGAGTCTGATACGTACGTCCACCCCACGTCCACGGCAGGTCTTTCACCATACAGGTGTCGTAAATGTAGACGTGGTTGGTATCATTCACATAGAGGTTGAATATCACCGTCGAGTCGCAATGCTGTACCGTACGCAAAACGACACTGTATGTACCCTCAGTGCTGTAGTAGGAGCCGTTCCAGCGGTAAGGATTGTCGTTCTCACACATCACAAAGTCGGTATCCTGCACTCGCACGCTATGGTTGACGGTCAGGTTTAGTGTCACCGTACTGTCGCATCCCACGCTGTTGGCACCAGGCAAAACAGCTGTCGGCACGTTGGTGGACTCGGTGTAGAACTGCCCGTTGAGCTCCCATTTAAAGTTGTCGCATACGGTGTGTTCGTCTATACCCTCGGAACTGTATACTATAACCAGATGCAATATTGCCGTACTGTCACAGCCATAGATATTGGTGAGGGTGCTGACCATCGGATTATTGGTGCTGGCGGTGTATTCGGCACCGTTGGTGGGCCATACATAACTGTCGCAGGCACGCTGATTGTCGATGCCTGTGGTGGGATAGTTGACCGTTACGGTGACCTGATCGGACATCGGACAGTCGGCAGCATCGAGCACATTGACAGTATATGTAGTGGTGGCGTTGGGAGTGACAGTCTGCTGGTCGGTGGTGACACCGTTGTTTGTGTGTCCGTTGCTCCACGAGAAACGATAAGGCGGTGTGCCATCCTGAACCGAAGCTGAAACATCGGCCGACTCGTGCAGACAAATGGCAACTGGCTGGCTCATGGTGAGTGTCATTCCTTCCGGCTCGGTGACAGTTATTGTGGTGTCATGCGGGCATCCGTTGGCATCGGTAACCGTCACAGCATATACTCCGGCCATTATTCCTGTCAAATCCTGCGAGGTGGCATAGTTCGAACTATTGTAGCGCCACTGGTAGGTGTATGGCGTGGTTCCACCCCATACGTTCAAGTCTATTGATCCCGAACCATCCTGTTTGCAGCGCAAATCAGCATGGGTCGCGCTGATTTCAAGAATTGCCGGTTGAGTGATAGTAACGTTGGTTTGTGCCTCGCAATTGTTCGCATCGCGCACATATACAGTGTAGGTGCCCTCGGCCAACTGGTTGGAGAATACTCCACTGTTGTTCGTAACGCCGTTAAGCTCATAGGTGTATTGGGGCGTGCCACCCGATGCAGCCACAGTCACACTGCCCGTTGAATTGCCGAAACAGTCAACGTTGCTGTGAGCCGACATAGTTTCCTGCAACTGCAGTAGGGCAGGTTGCTGCACGGTGACAGTGGTAGTGTCCTTACAACCCATAGCATCAATTGCCTGCACCTGATAGCTGCCGGCAGGCAGTGAGCCGAATGTGCCAGTGGTGTTGGTATCGGTGTCGGACATCACGTAAGAGTAGGGTGCTACACCGCCAACAGCTGAAGCCGAAGCCGAACCATCGGAAGTGCCGAAACAAAGGGTATTTACACTACCGGCAGGCGATACTACAAGCTGCGGACGGTTGTCTACTGTAGCTGAAACAGTGATTCGGCAGTTTGCTGCATCGATTACAGTGAGCGAGTATTGCCCGGGCATCAGATTGTCGATTCCAGTCGAAGAGCTGCTTCCGTTGCTCCAGTTAAAAGTATACGGAGTGGTGCCGCCCGTCACCTCGGTGATGGCCACACTGCCGGTGGCAGTATTAAAGCACTGCACCGTAGTGGGAGTTAGTGTCAACACCATATCGCTCGACTCATTGATAGTGTCGTTGAGTGTCACGGAGCATCCGTTGGCATCAGACACAACCACAGTATAGAAACCAGCCGTGCAACCCGTTATGGTAGCCACGTCGTTCAAGCCGCCGCTGCTGCTGCCGCCGCCAGAGGCAGACCAGGCGTAGTGGTAGCTGCCGCTGCCACCCGTCACGTTAAACACATTCACGATACCGTCGTTGCCGCCGTTGCAGGCCACGTCGGTATGTTCGATTTCGCCCTCGACCGTAGCTGGCACCGTGAGGTGAACGGTATGCGTGGACACATTGTCACATGCGTCGGTAATAGTGACAATCACATCGGTCTCGCCCGTTATGTCAGAGTTGGCTGGCGGATCCTGGACTTGCGACGCAATGGCGCAGTTGTCCTGCGGTTGAACCATGGTTATCACATCAGGAACCTTATAGATACAGTTGCCGCCCGACAAAAGGGCTGGCGTGGTGGTTATCGGGTTGTTGAACGTTGGTGCCTCGACGTCTATGGCCGAGAAACTGGTGCTGTTGGTATCCATACATCCGTTGGCATCCGTAACAATGACCTCGACCGAGAAGTCGCCACAGGTGCCGGTGCCCGGAATGGTGGCGCTGCTTTCAGTGCCCGTATAGTCGCCAGTCCATGTGTAGGTATATGGGGCTGTGCCGCCTGTCACGTTGGTGGTGACAACATAATTCTGCGAGGCAGGTAATGGGCATCCGTTAGCGGTGGCAGGATTGTAGATGTTAACCATCGGTTTAGACAGCTGTGTGACTGTAAGCGTGACTATGCTGTCGCACCCGCCAGCCGTGTGCAGGCTCTGCGTCTGTGTACCTGGGCCGGTGAAATGCGATCCGTACCAGTCAAACGGGAATGTTATGGGACAAACGGCTGTGTCTTTCTCGACGGTCAGCTCGGGCAGGATTTCAAGGTTAAGAGTGACAATGCTGTCGCAACCACCTACAGCCTGTCCCGACAGGGTCTCGGTCACGTTGGTCGTTGCGGTGTACACCTGACCGTTAGCCGCCCAGGTGTAGCTCTGGCAGGCCTGCGCATCAGTTGTGTCATAATGGGTGTAGTTGAGTGTAAGAATGAGCGTGTCGCGATCGGGGCAACCGTGGTCGGTCAGCTGATTGTCGATGATAGTGTCGCCTACGGTATAGGTCTGTCCGGTACGCGCCCACGTGTAGGAGTCGCATACTGTCACCTCATCGGTGTTGCCGACAGTGGGATTCATAGTAACGGTCACAATATTGGGGTAGTGGCTCACACAGCCATACTCATCACGCAGGTTCAAGTCGCATGTGGTGGTTCCGACGAAATCCTCTGGCGGAGTGATTTCCATATAGACACCGGACTTGGTCATATTCCAGTTACATGAGGTCCAAGCCGAGTCGACATCGACCGAGTAGGTCCAACTGTCGGGCAACAACTCCTCATTCAAACCCAACTCCCAGTTGAATATATTGCCATCATCGATGCTCCAACCGTCGACGACCTCGATGCACCAAGTGCCGTTCAGCGGACAGCCAACCAGATTGGCAAACGATTCCATAGGATGATAGATTTGAGACATGTCGACATAGTGGGACGAGTCGACCGACGAGCTGTTGTCATGGCCCACATTCTCCGATTCGTAAAGGTAGCCGTACACGCCTCCGGCATATTCATAGCCACGGTTGGTGTTGTTTGACCAAATGTAGTTCCACCCGGTGCCTATAGTGCTCTGTGCGTTGCAGTCGGACGAGTAGCCAGAGCCCGATATGCCAAAGTCATAACTGGTGTTTGTGCTGCCGCCAGGCCATGTGTCGTAGCCTGTAGGAATCTCGCTGCGGCAGGCCGAAGAGCCGTTACCGCTCTGGGGCAATATCACAGAACGCTGGCCATTGGGACAGGTCAAAGCAATATATATGTCGCCAATAAAGGAGTGTTCGATGTTAAGCAAGAGATAAAGCACATCGTTTTCGTCGCGGATAGTGGCACCCGCCGAGAAATCGGTAAACGTGACGCAAGAGCGGAAAAAGCAGCTTCCGTTGCAGGGGATACCATCGGGCAGCCAAACCGTGTCGGGTACGCCAAGCACCGAGCCGGAGCCACCATTTGGTCGCACCACATCGACAGAGCCGATACCGTCGGACGAGACATATATGTTAAACGGCTCACCCTTGCAGAGGTCAAAACTGGGACGGGTGGCAACCTGGAAAACACCCGCCACTCGGATACGTATGGGAAGTGTCACATTGCAAGCGTTGGGATTGCCTTTGGTGATGGTCAATGTCATGTTGTAACCGACAGCGCGGTCGTAAGTGTAGGTGAAAGACTGCCCGGTCTGCTCTGTCAAGAAACCGCCCGTGGAACCAGCCAAACGCCAGCTGTATGAATAGCCCGTACAGTTGGCAAGCGGCTGAACTCGGAAAGTGGCGGGCTCATCCTTGCACACATTTATATAATAAAAGCCATCCGCTTCCATACGAACTGGCAAGGGGTCGCCATCCTTAAACAGATAGAAAGCCTCCGGGTCACAACAACTTAGCGTGTTGGCCTCGACCGTCCAGTTGACCGTGATGGTCTTGGTGCAGCTGCCATTAGTGGCTGTTATGGTGAACGAGCCACTGCCTGCTGCGGTTGGGGTGCCGTTGAATGAACCGTCGGCATTCAATGTCATCCAGCCTGGCATGCCCGATGCGGTATAAGTAGTTCCAACAGTGCTTCCCGATGGTGGATAGCCATACATAGTGGCCCCCACATAGCCCGAAACATTTTGTGTAGTAGACTCATAGGTCACATCGAAAACATTGACATAGGCCGGCACACGAGAACTTGCACAATCGAACTCGTCGTTATATGTGGCCACATAGTAAGTAGTAGTATGGTCGGCAACGATATCATAGGTGGCACCGGTGTGGATAGGGAGGGTTGCGTCCACAGCATCATACCATTGCAAGGTGCCACCACCGGGAGTTGATGCGTTGAGCGTAACATTGCCGCTCTCACACATTGAAACACTTTCGGCCGACGGGATAAGCGCGGGACACACCACTTGAAGGACATACGAGGCCTTGGCCGGACACACATCGCCGTCCATATCAAGACGAACTGTGATGGTAGTCTCGCCCCGCTCCAATGTTGTGATTGTACCTTCGTCGTCAATTGTGGCTATACTCTCGTCGGACGAAGTGTAATGCAGCGCGCCATTAGAAGTGTTTGTCAGATTCAGCATCGGGCAATTTGCACCCTGATAGCACATGGCCATGGTGTTATCGAACTCGAAAGTGGGACGTATGGTGCACGCATCGATGCAGATTTTAGTATTTGGCCGACTCTGCATACGGCTCGTGTAGCCACCATACGACGTGATGTTGTTCAACACTGGCTCGGCATCGTCAGAATAGGTATAGAGCACCGTGTAGTCATTAGTGGACGTGTAGTAAAAAGAAGAATAATTGTAACTGGTTGCAGCACTCTTAATGGCTATGACGAGGTTTTGCAAACCGTCATAAAGGAAATCAACCGGAAACATCTGCCAACCCTCGGTTATGTTCCAAGTGCCGGAGTATACGAGTTCCAACTGGTTTACGTTGATAAACTGGCTCACAGTACCATCGGTGAATGTAGACACGTCGGTCTCGCCCATGTATATTTCTATATTTCGGGCCACGGTATTAGAACCGACGCTTTCGAAGCCGATGGCACTGATTATTCCTCCACTGCCTATTTCCTCTGGTGTGTAGATCATCTGGTCATAGCAGTATCGGTAGTTGGTGACAATGGGGGCCGAACCTGTGGTACTTGTACCTGTTCCAATTTTCGGACAGCCATCGTTGACGTTAATTGTGTAAGAAGCATATTCGTTGCAATACGGGTCGGACACCGACTTTGCGGTAATCGTTACCGTCCCTTCGAATCCGGTGAATGTCACAGCGCCTGAATTGCTAACCGTAGCCACATCAGTGTTACTGCTTGAATAGGACACCGTACCGGCAGGCGAAAGAGTGTTGACGAGCGTTGGTTCGGCAAAATCGCCGCTTCCGACAACGTAGTTATAATTGGCAGTATTTGGATTGAAGGCAAAATTGCCGGATCGATGGGTGCTACAGTTGGGAGAAATGCAGAAGCGTGTATTGGCACGATTGCAGCCTGTACTGCCCGTTTGACTGGTTACAAGATTACTGCCGGTAAGAGTGTAGTGGTAGGTGTCGCTTTGAGTGTACTTGACCGTATTGGCTGTAGTGGTGGTATATCTGAAAACGTATGATGAGCCATCGTATGCACCAGAATTGTCATCGACCACAACCAGAAGGTTGCCACCCGAGTAACTAAATGGAGTCTGGAGAGTGAAGTCGTTCCAAGTGCCGTTGCCCGAACAGTTGAGCGAACCGGAATAGACTTGAGTCAACCCATCCGTTATCCAAGCGGTACCACTTCCATCGGTGAGCTGGTTGACTGTTACATTTTTCATGTAAATTGTAACATTAGTCTTTTTTGTCATGGCCGACGTGTATCCATACTGAAAGCCGATTTTATAAATTGTACCTACATCGCCGGACAATTCGTTTGCCGTAAAAAGCATTTCGACAAACGAATATTTATAGTAATCGTTAACGGGTGTATTGTACGACGTGCTCGTTCCGGTGCCACACGTGTACCACAGACAGTCGCCTATGCTTTGTGCCGACACGGCACATGGCACAAACAAGAGCAGCAGAAACAACGGTTTGGCAAGAAACAATTTGAACGATTTTTTCAAAATCCAGATGTTATAACTCTGAATTTCACGACGGCAATGGATACTGTTCGACTCCATAGACTTTATTTTTGTGGATATATATACTTTATTTTTCACGTTTTCGATTGCAATCTTTCACACGTCTCATCATACTAAAATCCGCTATATCACGTACTTCTACAAAAGTAGACTACTGCAAATACAATTACAATTACGACACTGCGAAAATACAAACTATTTTATTAATATGCAAATATTAAGGCATTTTTTTTTCTTGATTTCATCATGTGAATGCATCCGATCGGCTGAAAGTGGGTTGCCCGCGGAAAAAAAATGACAGTTATGGACGGATGGGCAAACGCTGCCTGACGGTGTCAAACGAACCCACTTTGCTAACAGTGATGAGGCATCTGCGTAGAAACTTTGCTGATGGAAATAGGCTCTGATTTTATTGCGTAATAGCAAAAAAAAAATCCCTGCGAAAGGATGTCGCAGGGATTTGATTGTGTGATTCCGAAAACGCCGTTAGAGTTCAAGACTCTGCTGCGCATCTTCGGTCGGGGTGTCGATGTTTTTTTCGTCGTTCGCGGCATTATCGGCCTTGACGCGTTCGCCAAACTCCTTGGCGGTGACTTTCTCGACTTCAGGGTTCAACTGCTCTTTGAATAGTTCGAAGGTCTTGTCGACGTAGATGCGATCGACAATCTGTCTTACGTTGTCGCGGTCTGACGCGATGCTCTGTGCAGCTTTTTCGATTCGATCCTCCTTTGCCTCGGCAGTTTCGCCGGCCTCTCCCCTATCGTTGCGTTTCAGGACATCTTTCACATAATCGACAATGTCGTTATGATTGGGTTCGATGGGTTTGATTTTGTTGAGTGCGGCATCGAGTATTTCCCACTTCAGTGAAGGAAGGTACTTGTCGCACCATTCAGAGTCGAGCTTTTCTGGAGTAAGTTCCTTGCTGTCGCGCGCGAGTATCCAACGTTTCAAGAAAGCTTCGGGCAAGGTGGCGTTGAAGTTGTCGAGCAGGGAACGGCGAACCTGGTTCACGAACAGAATGCGGCACTGTTCGTCGTTGGCCTTGTCGATTTCCTTGCCGACGACTTTGCGGAACTTGGCCTCATCCTTAATTTCCTCGCCGGGATAGACTTGGGCAAAAAGATCCTCGTTAATCTCATGTGGGGTGATTCGAGAACAGCCGCTGACGGTGAATTCAACATCGGACTTGAATTTCTTTGCGGCAGCGGATTCCATACGAAAGTTTTTCTCGATAAATGCTGCTCCAAAAGCCTTGAAAGCATTGAATGTCACCTTTTCGTCGTTTTTCTTTCCGATTATGGACTGTTTGATATCGGCATCTTTCACCTCGGACATCTCGAATGAGATGAACACACTTACACCACCGTCCTTAGGACTTCCGTCTTTGCCCAACTCGACAGCCTTGCCATAAACGTGGTCGTTTTCACCAATGGTTTCAGGGGTTTCAAACTTGCCGTAACGCTTGGCGATATTTTCGACCTGCGTGTCAATTTCCTTTGCCGGGACTTTTATCTGAAGGAGTTTGGCGTCAATTTTGCTCCAATCAACATCAACTTTAGGCATCAGAGCTGCATCGAAATAGAAAGTAAAGTCGGCGGGATGATCGAAATCGGGCTTTCCTGTTTTTTCGTCGTTTGAGAGTGGGGATCCGATAAGGTCAAGCTTCTCGTCGTCGATATACTTATACAGGTTTTCAAAAATCAGCCTGTTAACCTCGTCGGCCACCAAAGTGGGCTTGTAAATGCGTTCAATCATACCCATAGGAGCCATGCCCTTGCGGAAACCAGGGATAACGGCCTTCTGCCGGTACTGTTTGAGCTGTTTGGTCACGCCGTCGGCATAGTCGGCGGCTGCAACCTCAACCTTGATGCAAAGTTCCAAATCGTTTAGATTCTCTCTTGTGACGTTCATTTTCTTAATACTGTTATTGTGTTATTTTTGTTGTTTGTTGTCGTTTTTGAGTTTGCAAAGGTACAAATTTTATCTGTATTTGATAACGGGATTAGACTGTTACGTTTTTTTCGTCAAAAGCCTATGTCGAGTTTTTTTAGTTTGTCGTGGTAAGAGCCCGGACCAGTCTGACTGTCGGAGGGTACAGAAAAAACGAGAATCTTGCTACCGTCGCTCAACACATGGGGCTGGCGGCGGGCAGCGAAAATACCGACACCGTTTCCATCGTTGATATTGGTGTAGAACACACGATCCTGAACGATTGTGTTTGACGGTGCCGAAGATTTGATGTAGGCATTGAGGTCTTCGTTGCAGATATTGAGCATAATGTCGACGGTGTCGCAGAATCCTTTAAGTGAATTGTCGCCAGCGACCGAAATAGCCTCCTTAATTGAGGCCATAAAATAAGACTCTCCGAGTGACGTGGATATGGTTTGAGGCCTGCCAGTTTGTGATGCCGAGGGCACAGTAACGTCAACATAATACTTCTTGGACTTGTCGTAAATATAGTCGTTATTCTCGTCATAATGAGCGTGGTAATAGTAGAAACGAACAACAGGCTGATAGAGCCGCGCAGCTACAAAAGGCTTCCACTCTATTTGACATTCACCGTTGGCGAAGCGGAACATGCGGTAGGCTGGTACCGCCGGATTTGGACGTTCAAGAGAGACAGGTTCCAAGCCGCTTTCCAACAATCCTCCCACCAGTTGGGTTGTGGCAGTGGCTACAATCTCGTCGGTCTTGGTGTTGCGAACCACGAGTTTGTAGATAAAATTTTGGTTTCCGTAAAAGGGTTCAATCCACCTGCGAGGAGTGGCGGGATTGGGCAAAAACCAGACAGGCTGCGGACCTCTGGCAAAAAGGCCGGTGTCCTTTTTGTCAATCATCATGCAGTCGAGTTGTTTCGTTGCAATGGGGCTGTCGCCTGAAATGGTCAGGATATTGTCACGTCCGGCCGTAGCATTCCACTTTTCGAGCGAGACCGATATTTCGTCCATGGGATAGTATATCGAGTCGCTGACTCGGGTATAATTATACAGGTTGTCGCTACCGACAAAACAGCGTTGGATACGGACCCAAGCGGTATCTTCGTACTGGTCTAACAAGCACCAAACAACTGGAACATCTTTCCACTCGGCATTTGGCGAAAAATCTACCTTGCATGAGGAGAATACCGCAAGGAGCGGAACAATAAGAAACAGAAGTTTTTTCATAGTGTACTATCGTTATATCGCATAATGTGTCATTGGGACACATCATTGTTTAGAATATCATTTATGGCAGTGGCGGCGCAGAAACACCCGAACATCGCAGGCATATATGAAATTACGCCCACAGTGGTACGCTTGTTTTGCGACGGGTCTTCAACCATGGCCGTTTCACGCACTTTCTCGGATGAAAAGACAACCTTGAAACCATCGCGGACACCGAGTTTATGGAGTTTCTTGCGAACCATGGCGGCCAACGGGCATGTGTGACTCTGCGAGATGTCGGCTACCATGATTTTCGAAGGGTCGAGTTTGCCGGCACTGCCCATTGCGCTTACTACAGGTATACGCAAACGGCGAGCATGGTAAAGCAAGAAAACTTTAGGCGAGAGAGTGTCAATGGCATCGACAATGTAGTCATATTTGGAAGTACGACATACGGTATTTTCGCCAGTCGGAACAGAACCTTTTTCAAGAAGCGAGACCATGGCATCATCGCGAAGGAACGTGTGCAGGGCGGTCACCTCACAATCAGGGTTTATGTCGTGGAAACGATGCTCGAAAAGCGTCACTTTCGGTTCACCCACAGTTGAACTGAGTGCAATAAGCTGACGGTTGCGATTGGATTGGCTGACGGTATCGCCGTCGACGACAGTTAGATGTCCCACGCCGGCGCGACAAAGCATCTCGGCAGCATAGCCGCCCACACCGCCAAGACCAAGCACCAAAACGTGCGCACCACGAAGCTTTGCCACTCCAATGTCGCCAAGCAGCAATTCGGTGCGGGACTGGAAAGTGTCGATCATCTTATGCGGATTTCTTTTTGAAACAATGATGCATGAATTACCTACCAATCTTCTCGTTGAGTTTAATCTCGTCGGTCATAAGCCATGGACGCAAACCCTTGTTTTTGTGCCACGACGGTATACGCCCCATATTCTTCGCGACAATCTTGACATATCGCACATTGGGTTTGTCGACATGAACATTGATGTCGACCAACTTCGTTGTATTCATATCGGCGGACTGAGGGTCGTAGGTTATCTTGGCGGCAACAGGGGCCGAGAAGGTAACACCATCGGACGAAACGCTAACGTCCACCGCAGTTGGGGCGAAAGCCCAGGCATCGGGATTGTGTGCAAATCGCAACTCGACGCTCTCGAGTTCGATTTCCTTGGTCAGTTCGAGCGTGACAGCAAGGTCAGAGGCAGAAAAACCAACCCATCCAGACGAAAGATTGTTGACATCGCCAGTTTCGCCATCGTATAAGGCGGACTGATACCGGTAGTTGTACGGAGTGTTGGGCTTATGTACGAACGAGGCATTCTTGACATAGTCAAAACTATAGTGACCGCGAGCGACAAAAGAAGAAGCAAATCCTTTCTTGAAAGCACGCGCGGAGACAATGGTAGATGAAGAGATCTTAAACGGATTCTTATAGAGCGGCGAGGTTTCGTCTGGATCGCTGCCATCGAGCGTGTAGCGGATATCGCCCCCCGCAGTTGGCGACAAGAGCGTAATGGTCATAGGCGCATTGAACCGTTCGCGATCCTTACTTATCGTGGGCATCGGAAGCACCCCGGACTCAACGGTGGGATATTCGATACGGCGAAAATCTTCAGCATCATGGTCATTGATGTCATAGCCGCGGAGGTGAACCTTGAAACTGTATTTGCGATCCTTGACCAAGGCATCATCAGGCAGATTGTATGCAACATCGGCACTGCCCACCCCACTCATCTTGAAATCGATATGCAACGCACGACCATTTCCGGTTTTGAGGTCGGACGAGTGTTTGGCATTTCTAATCTGACTGTCACTATAACGGGTGACTGAAAAATTGAATACAGTGTCAATCATATCGACAAAGAGAGCTTTTTGCCCGTTGGATACGGCAAACCAGCGCACGTCGGCACGGTTGCCGCTCGATTGAGGATCGCCATAATCGAATGTCATACGGTCGGCCTGTTCGCTATAGGTGCCAATGTCGCCAGTGGTGCAACGGTCAATGTAAGTTTCGCCGCGGCGACCAAACCATTTGACGGTCGAAAAACTGCCTGGAATCTGTGTTTCGAAACCCACACGGGCTACATTTTTTACCGAGTTGTTGAGCGATAGGCTATTGTCGATTATTACATCGCCCGATGCCAAGACAGCAATCGTCTGTTTGATGTCATAAACCGGTGAACCGCCCAAGGAGTAACTAACCATTGCATCGATTACAACAGTGTTTGCATCGGTTTGCCGATAGTTTGCGGCCTGCACGGTTCGTGTTAGCCCCTCGGGGGTAAAGCGTCCCCAGTTTGAGACACCGTTACGATCAGCAAAATCGTTTCTCGTAAACGGGCGATGCACAGTTGAACGTAGTGGAGATGAGACCAATACGGAGTTGTCGTAACTGTATTCGACAATATCGGCGTCGGACAAATCGTATTTGAAAGAGAAACGACCTCCGCTTACTGTGAGACAGCTGTTTTTTCCATCCTTGCCGACAGTGGTAGCGACAGTCAGCGAGCCTTGCGGCTCATAGGCCACCTTTTGCAGACTCTTGGTTGGCAAAGGCATATCGACAGATGCCAGCGTCGCCCCCTGAGGCACCGCGAGTGTTTTGACACGTTGTTTGACCGAAAAACGCACAAACAGTTCCTCGGCGATGTAGAGGTTCAACACAGGCAACTTGAGTTTGAAGGTCTTGCTTTCGCCCGGACGGATAGCTAGTTCAATCTCTCCACCCACAATATGCGGTTTAAGATTAGAAAACATGTTGTATTCCAACACATAGTTACTTGGGGTGAGAACACCTCTGCGACAACTGACAACGAACTCGCAAACATCTTGCGACACACTGGTAAGTCGCACATTGAACGGTCGGTAAATGTTGCCCAGCTCTTGAATGAAAGGAACACGTTTTTGGTCATCGATACAGAAACCAGAACAAGTAACGTCGCTTTTTAAGTCCTGCTTGTGTACAACAACCGATGACCAGTATTCGATAAAGCCGCCAAGAAACTTGCTGTTGTCCGAAACGAGCTTCCACACCTTATCCACGCCACCAAAACCGTTGCCGGAGGTTGAGCCAAAGGAATAAAGTAGCAGCGGACGCGACTGTTTTTTTACGGCAAGCGCCCTCAGAGTCTCAATGTCGGTTCCAGTGACGGCGGCAATGTCAGTGTTTTCGGAATAGCCGGCACCGGCGAAGAGAACCGGACGCTCCTTGTCTTTCTGTTTGAGGGCGGCGTAGGCACGTTCCATACAGACACCGTTGTCGCTGCCCGACCCGAGAGACCATGCAATGATGGATGGATGGTTTTTCAGCGGTTCGTACATGTTCTGCACACGTGCGATGAAAAGGTTCTCGTAGTCGCCGTCGGTGGCAATGGCTTTCTTGTGGGTTGAATAGGGTTGTATGTTGGCCTCACAAAGCACATAGAAACCATATTTGTCACAAAGAGAGTAGAATTCGTCGTCGGCCGGAGAATAGACAGCTGTGCGGATAGCGTTTATGTTGTAGCGTTTCATGAGCTGAAGGTCTTTCTCCATCTGCTCGTAGGTAGGTTCGCCACCGGTAACAATGTCATAGTTGGCATAAGCCACACCTCGCAGTTTTACGGGTTCGCCGTTGAGCAGCAGTTCGGAGCCGCTGACCTCGATGCTGCGAAATCCGAAACGAGAGCCGGTAACTTCAACAAGATTCATGTTGTTGTCGCGTAAGCGCACAATCAGAGTGTAGAGATTAGGCGTTTCGGCAGTCCAGGGGTCAACGGCAGCGAAATCGCGCTTAAGGGTGGCATCGACCTCGCTGCGTTTGTCAAATGCAACCCATTTGGCCATTTTGTCGAGCTGTTTGCCCTGCGGATTCCAAATCTCGGCTTCGAGATAATAGAGGCCTTTCTTGTCTTTGTTGGCAACAGTTGCCGTAACCTGCAACTCGCCCACTTTCGATTTTGAATCGTAGGATGTTACAATCTTGTAGTCATTGATGTTTACCGATGGTTTTAGCACTATAGCGACATCGTGGGTGAGACCGAGAAAAGTGCCAGCAAAGTCGCTTTCGAGCAAAGAACCGTCAGAAGCAGCCACCACCTGGATGGCTATAGTATTCACTTTGCCATATTTGAGGTGCGAGGTGATGTTAAACTCGCTCAAGGCACGGGAGTCTTCGCTGTATCCGGCATACTCGCCGTTAATCCAGATATAGAATGCCGAGCGGCCTTGAACCTGAAGGAAAGCCTCATAGTCCTTCCACGAACTGCTGGCATTGAATTCACGGTAATAAGTGGCGATGTAGTTGTCGCGGTCGGGCAAGTCGGACACGTTATTTATTTCGGGTGCGAAGACAGGTTTTCCGCCAGACTTCCAACCGTAGTTGGGGACATTCACCTTTTGCCACTTGCTCACGTCGAGTTTCTTGTCCTCCATGTTAGGGCGAGAGTTGACTGAACTTTGCAGGTCAAAACTCCATTTGCCGGCAAGCGACACATAGTATGGTTGCGAACGATAGGAACCCCTTTCTATATCGTTTTCGTAGCCGAAACCCGTCACGTTTACCCTAGGGTAGATCTTGTGCTGCTCGAACACATCGGGGTCGCTCCACTCTGACAGGACAGGAGCCGTAGACGACTTGGACTTTTTCTGCGAATAGGAACAATACGGCAGCAACAGTGCCGACAGCAAAACGAAAACAAGTTCTTTTCTCATAGTCAGAAGCCGTAAATGAACGGAGAAATATTATAGCAAGGCCTAAAACATCGCGCCGAGGCCTATCTTGAGGCAATGTGCTCCCCATGCATCTTTTGCGACAGGGAAATTGTCGGCGTTGTAGACATTCAAATCGTTAACCATAAAGAAATGCCATCCGACATAGGCATTGATGGCCCACTTTCTCGACATGGAGATACGGGCACCGACATTCACACCGACTGTGACCCCCCCTTGATCAACCTTCATCCGAAGGCCTTCGGGTGTTGTGCCCGTTGTTTTAAGCGGCAAAGAATAACCGGCGTACAGGTCAGTGAAAGGAGTTATCCAATTATTAAGATAGTGAGTCCGTAGCCCCAAGGTGATGGGCACCTGGGTGAACGTTCCGTTCTTGTCGGCAAGGAACCCAACGCCTATTTCGATGCAGGTTTTTGGCCTGATTTGGAAACCACCGGTAACCGTTATTCCATTGAACAGAGACACGTAGTCTTTTCGATTAAGATTGGTTGAAAAATTGTAGCTTGCAGTGCCATAAAAACCATACTCGCGGAAAGAGGCACGCTGGCACAAGACCGTTCCGACAGTGCAAAGCAGAGCGGTGAGGATTAGGATTTTCTTCATATTTGAAAAACATTTACACTACCGGCTGCCTTTTGAAAAGACCGTCCGGTAGTGTAGATGTACTTAATGATTATTCCATGTTTTTCAGGTTGGGCGACACAATCAACGTAGCTTCGGTGGCTGCCTGCACCTGTTCGACAGTGAACTCGGGGTTGATTTCGGTCAGCACAATACCATCCTTAGTGATCTCCATCACACCCATTTCGGTGATGATCATGTTCACCTGACCTTTGGCAGTGAGCGGCAGTGTGCATTTTTTCAAGATTTTTGGATTGCCTTTGGCGGTGTGTTCCATCGCAAGAATCACCTTCTTGGCACCCACGAGAAGATCCATTGCACCGCCCATGCCCGGAGTTTTCTTTCCAGGAATCATCCAGTTGGCGAGGTCGCCTTCCTCATCGACCTGCATGGCTCCAAGAACCGAGACGTCAACATGGCCGCCGCGTATGATGCCGAACGAAGTGGCGCTGTCGAATGTGGAAGCGCCTGGCACATGTGTAATGAAGCCGCCGCCTGCGTTGATGAACCAGGGATCCTCCTTACCTTCTTCTGGGGTGGGACCCATGCCGATCATGCCGTTTTCCGACTGGAGTACCACATGCACACCCTCTGGGAGGAAGTTGGGGATAAGTGTTGGCAAACCAATGCCGAGATTGACAACATCGCCGTCGTGCAACTCCTTGGCTGCACGTTTTGCGATAAAGGGTTTAATCTGTTCTTTTTCCATTGTGATATTATTTTTCGGTATTACTTTATTTCATCATTAGGCCACTGCATATTCACTTCCAGCCTCGCTTGACCATTTCCTGCGACACATAAGAGGCCACATCGTCAGCGTAAGTATTGGGGCCGAAGCCAGCATCATAGCCGAGTTCCTTGGCCAGCTCGTGGCTGATACGAGGTCCGCCGCATACAAGGATTATCTTGTCGCGCAAGCCCTCGGCTTCGAGCATTTCGACCAGCTCGGTCATATTTTTGATATGCACGTCTTTCTGTGTCACAGTCTGGCTTACAAGCAATGCATCGGCATGCAACTCTATACCCTTGGCAATAAAGTCTTCGTTGGGGACCTGACTTCCGAGGTTATATGCTTCAATCATATCGTAACGTTCGAGGCCGTAGTGACCGGCATATCCTTTCATATTCATGATAGCATCGATGCCAACAGTGTGAGCGTCGGTTCCAGTCGAGGCGCCAACCATAACAATCTTGCGTCCGATATTTTGGCGGATATACTCATCGCATTCGTGCATATCCATTTTGTCGCTCTCCACCTTAGGAACGTGGATTGTAGTGTAATCCACTGTATGAGTCAGCGAGCCGTAGCAGTTCATGAAGCAGAAGCCCTCGGTGAGCTCTTTCTGGTATACTACAAGAGGGTTTTCAAATCCCATCTTCCTAAGAAGTTGCTTTGCGGCCTCCTCGGCTTCAGCACCGGCAGGCACCGGCAGGGTGAAACTGAGCTGCACCTTACCGTCGTTCATAGTATCCCCGTAGGGTTTTATTTTGGTCAGGTCTAAAGTTTTGTCGTAATCCTTAGCCTCCATTGAGTACAATCCTTCGCTCATATTATCTCTTTCCTTTTAAAAGTTCAACAAATGGGTTGAAATAGTGTTCTCCTTTCATAGAGACACCGTCGAGGCCCTTGCCGCCGTTTTTCGGACGTTTTACATCGCCGAAGATACCTTTTTCGAGAGCTGAAAACAGACCCTCGCTTTCCATGTTTTCGAGCAGTTTGGTAGCTTTGTCGAGAACCTCTTTGGCGCGGTTCTTGATAATGCCACCGTCCTTGAATTCCACCTCCTCGCCAATATCCTTCATGTTGTTGAATATATATTTGGCGTTTTCTATCGAAAGGTAACGATCGCTCATAAAAGGCGTGTGGATAGCCTCGGTCGGCATACCAAGAAGCTGAAGCCCTTGATGGGTCCACTGGCCGATGATGTTGAATAGAGCATCCTGAATATGTCCACGGAAAATGTTACCAGTCATGAACTTTGTGGGCGGCATATATTTTAACGGAGCCTTGGGAAATATTTCCCGAATCATCTGGGCTTGCGCCAATTCGTAGAGGAAACCGTTTTCGAGCATAGGATCCATCTCAAAGGCGTGACCAAGCCCCATCTGCTCTTCGGGCAGTCCAGCCACGAGTGCAAGCTGTTCGTTGATAAGGTCTGACGCGAGAACGGTGTGAGCCTCCTCGTAGGCATCGGCAGTAGTGAGGTAATTGTCCTCGCCTGTATTGATGATAACGCCGGCGAACCCGTTTATTATTCTCGAAAAATACTGGTCAATCAGCGTGCGTTGCATATTGATGTCGCGGAACAGAATTCCATAGAGAGCGTCGTTGAGCATAACGTCCAAACCTTCAAGCGCTCCCATAGCGGCTATTTCGGGCATGCAGAGACCAGAGCAATAGTTGCAGAGACGGATGTAACGGCCAACTTCCTCACCCACTTCATCGAGAGCCTTGCGCATGATGCGGAAATTTTCCTGAGTGGCGAAAGTTCCGCCGAATCCTTCGGTGGTGGCTCCATAGGGGACGTAGTCGAGCAGGCTCTGACCGGTGGTGCGTATGACCGCAATAATATCGGCGCCCTGACGGGCACCGGCCTGTGCCTGTACGACATCCTCATAAATGTTGCCAGTTGCAACTATGATATAGAGATAAGGCTTCGCCCCTTCACCTATAGTTTCAATATAATGCTCACGGCGCTGGCGACGTCCCCTTATGCGTTCGATGGTTGCATCCATATACGGCTGTAGTGCTGTACGGATTTCCGACTCCTTATGCATGGGCAATTTTGTTATGTCGAGCGTGCCCGCCGTTATTGCCTCCGCAATCTCCTGAGGTGTTTTTCTTGTTTCGAGTACGGCATTGCCGAGGAAATACATCACCCCCTCGCCAAGCAAACCTGCACTTTTCAACGAATCGACCACGACATTTGGCAGCGGGACTTCATTCTCGTCAATACCGTCAATTCCCAACAGTCGGCAAATCGTTCGCTCAACGGCCACAGTGGTGTAGCCCGCTACAAAATCCTGCACTTGACCAGCTATGCGTTTCGCCACATCACGTGCATGCTCCACTTGATTGAAATCAAGACCTACTTTACTTTTTTGCATTACTCATTTGTTATATATATACCATTAAAGACTTGCAAAGATACAATTTTTTTACAAACAAACGCAACTGCAATATAAAAAGCGACATTTGCGGATTGGGAAATCATAGTACGGGGGCTCGTTCCTGTGCAAGATTGTTTCAATGCATCCTGATTTTTTGTCCTTCGCAATACTGAACTGGCTTGTCGCGCGTTATATTAAGTAATGAGACGCTGGTTCATAGTTACCATATCCACGATATTCACCATAGCGGCCACAGCGCTTGTTTCCATCCAGATATGGCAGATAGAGCGGTCGGCCTCAATAAGCGACAGTCTATTCAACAGCAGCGTCACCGACGCTATGGACGAGGTGATACGCAATCTTTCGGCCGACAAGCACAGCGAAAGCAGTCCGTCGTTAGCAACACTCGACTATGCAGCTTTGGTGACATCGATTAACGAAGCATTATTGGTGAACGGCGTTGACTTGCTACCCACCGTGGCAGTAAGCGACATCGGTATGACCCGTTTTCAATTCTGCAGCAAGCCTGGGCAAGAAAAAAGGATGGCAGATTCGCCATTCAAATACAATATCATACTTGACGAGCACGGCGAGCCATCCGACTACTACATCACCCTATATTTTTCAGACAAGGCACTCTACTTGATGAAAAACAGCAACGTATTGGTGATAATGAGTATTATGCTTATAGTCATCATCGCCATGGCTTATCTTACCATTACACACAGTATGCGCAACCAGCGCAAGATTGACGAGATGAAGACCAATTTCATCAACAACATGACCCACGAGCTGAAGACCCCGATATCGACCATACGACTGGAAACGAGTTACCTTACCGAGAACATAGACTTGCCAGACTGCGACACAAAGCACCACATCAAAGTTATCCACGATGAAAACGAGAGGATGCTGAGACTGGTGGAGGCAGTGCTTCGCAACTCGCGTATGGCACGAAAGAAACTAACGCTGAAATACAGTGAAATAGACATCAATCGACTAATGGCAGACGAACTGCAGCGGGCGCAAGTTCGTATTGCCGATGCCGGCGGGTCTTCGAGCGCGGAGTATTCGACTGAGAATACGATGGTCTATGGCGATGCCGACCATCTGTCGAATATGGTGAGCAACCTGATTGACAACGCGATAAAATACTCTCCCAAGAATCCAAACATCAAAGTGTCCACATCGGTAAATGGCAAATACGTCAGCATAAGCATATCGGACAACGGAATCGGAATCTCAAAAGAGGATCGACGCCATATATTTGAAAACTTCTATCGTGTATCAACAGGTGACCGTCACGATGTCAAGGGTTTCGGCATCGGACTGAACTACGTTATGCAGGTAGTCAAGGCACACAAAGGCAAAATAGACATCGACAGCGAGCTTGGCAAGGGGTCCACATTCACGATCCGACTACCCAAAGCGTAATACCATCGAGAATACCGCTCAATCGGCAGGTTCGACACAATGGAAATAGCTGTCAGAAATTCTCCAACCTATCGGCGACATGCTCGGGGGTTATGGTTTTCAAACAGTGGTAGTCGCCGTAACGACAGGGGTTGTTGCCAAACATAGAACAGGGACGACACGGCAAGTCGGCTTGAATAGCCCAGTCGGGATTTTGGCACCATCCGTAAAATCCATTGGCCGGATGAGTCGCTCCCCAAATACTTACGACTGGGACACCGAGACACGAGGCAATATGCATATTTGCCGAATCCATCGAAAGCAGCACATTGAGAGAACGCATGACCTGCATATCATCATACAACGTACCAATACCGGCGCAAACCATTGTCCTGCCAGCAAAGGGCTTCGCCAACAATTCGAGTCTATCCACTTCACTGTTACTGCCAAAAAGAAAAATACGATTCTCCGGATGTTGCATAAGCAAAGCGATCAATCGTTCCACACAGCATAGTGGCCATATCTTGCCCTGATGTTGTGCAAACGGCGCAATACCAATATTTCGAATGCCAGTCTTTGGTTTTCGGATCGTAACTGGGGTCAAATCGGACAGGCTGACTGCCCCTGCAAGTCCAAGCCGCTCAAACACATCATCGTATCGCTGCCATGACGGTTTCAACGGAGTAAGATCCTTATGTTCGCGCCGCAACAGCCGACGACGTTCAGCCCGCCCCTTGTCTATAACGCAAACCTTGACACCACGCAGACGGAAACGCACGTCGAGTCGGACGGTGCGTAAAACGCCATGTATATCGGCAACAACATCGGGGCGGACAGCCCATAAAAGATTCCATATTTCGCTGAGCGGACGATGCTTGTCAATAGGCAGATATTCGACATTGGGGATATCGGCAAAAAGAGGATATGCAATTTTCGGCGCGGCAACAGTAAAACGCACATCAGGGTTGGCGGCAGCCCTGTGTTTCAACACAGGCTGCAATATGGCCACATCGCCAAGAGCCGAGAATCGCAAAACGAGAACATGCATGTCACTTTTTTCCGTATAGAGCGGGGTTGAGCGTTGGGTCGTTGTACATTTTCATTTGGCGGTATAGCTTCATCACCTTGTCGCCAGAGGCCAATTCGGACAAAAGCGTGTCGATAGCCTGCGTAAGGTCGCTGCGCTGCGCCAATAGAGTGTCGAGCTTAGACTGGCATTTGGCCATGTGGTCGGCAGAGGCATCAAGACGTCTGGCCTCTATGCCAAAATGATATATTTTTAGGGCAAGTATCGAAAGTCTGTCAACGGCCCAAGCAGGAGTCTCGGTGTTGATGGTTGCGGTCGGCTTCGGTTTGACATCCGAGAATCGAGCCATAAAAAAATCATCAATGCGTTCTACCAGATCAGTACGGCACTGGTTTGAACGGTCGATACGCCGCTTAATGTCGAGAGCGACAACGGGATCAACATCATCGGGACGTACAATGTCCTCCAAATGCCACTGCACGGTATCCACGTAACTCTTTTCCCATAAGATATGCTCGAACGAGGCTGTCGGATAAGGGTTCACGGTCGGAGAATCAATAGAATCGCGCAGGTGGTAGTCGCACACCTGACGTTCAAATATTGTGTAAAAATCGTTTGCAAACATAAATGCAAAAGTACGCAATATATTTGGATATCCCGCCCAAGACACTTATCTGGAGAAAATGACTCCCAGATAGAGCCTGACACCTGTCGGGCATTCGTCACGGTGTGTAAGAGGCAAAATATAGTCAGCTTTCAGCGTAAGACGCATAGATCTGGACAAAGCAAACTCAACCCCGATAAATGGGTCGATAAGCATAATGGCAGTATTGTGGATCAAGGCATCCTTTTCGGATGTCCAGTCCGAGGCATCGCCGTCGCGGACAAGCAGTGTCGAAAGGGAACCGCCGCCCAGGGTGAGGCCCACATAGGGCGACCATCGTCCGAACTTCCAGTAGCCGTCTATAAGCAAACCACCCCAGCCGAGACGGATATAGCTTGCGTTGTGCAGCTGCGAAAGTTTTGACACATAGCCCTCACCACCGACCCTCAGATGGTTGAAGAAATGAAATCGCAACACACCGCCGAGGCCAAACGGCATCCCACCGACATGATGATTAATTTGCACAATATCTCCGGTCAAATATCCAGTGTGGATCATCATGCCGCCACTGAATCGGTCGTGGCGCAAACTGTCCTGCGACATAACGGCGGGACACACAAAAAGAGACAAAACAAGCAGTAAGGTGTATCGTTTCATAGGTCGATGCAAAATTAGCAACAATAAGCCACATCACGGTATTGGAACATTAAAAATAGCCAAAAATCGGTATATCTGCGTGCAAAAAAAAGAGAACCGCTCACCATTGCTGGCGAGCGGCGTAAACCGTTTATTCAAACCACTGCGTGCGACAGACACACCGACTTGCTTATTTGTCGATTACGAGACGTACACTGCGCCCTGCAGCGCGAGTGCCGAGGTCTGCGGCATTAGCGTAACTGCTGAAGAAATAGAGGTCGTAGGCATACGTGCCGTTGATGTGAGTCGTGGACCAATAGTATCCGTGAGTGCCGACGTTGGACACTGTTGTGCCGTCGCGGAAACCGGCAGCGGGAATAAACACTGCCCCTGCATCTTCCATTGCAGACCATTGCGCAGCGGAGTAGGCGTTGGCAGTGAAATCGGACGAGATGCCAGGCGTGAAGGAGAGGCTGGATGGCAGCACCCAGTTGTCTGGTAAGAGAACAATGCCATTATACAAGCCGTCGATTACAGCCTTGCCACACTTTCCCTGCCGGACAGAACCACCGCCAAGCAGGTAATTCCACTCGGCGTCAGTCAAGGTGCGCCATTTGCCGACCTCGTTGCCGCCGGCAGCGACTGCATTGTAACGTCCCCAGTCGGCACTGTCGTTGGCGCCTGTAAGGTCGTTGGAAGCATCGCCGCCAGGGCAGTAGTCGCCATTTGCCGTGCTGGTGGCGTATGGCATATATTCGGTTGCGCCACTGTTCCACCCGCTTGTCCCCCATCCGAACAAATCGATCCAACCGGAGTAGGATGAGGAGATATTGGCGTTATCAGTTCCCACACACAGATATTGCTGTTCAGCAAAGCGCCAGGTGTCAGTGGAAGACTGATACTGCAGATTTCCGCGCGAGAAGCGGACCTGTTTTCCACTCGACACAGAGAACAGGCTATTGACGGCACCATAGTCGGTGAAGCCGCCGATAGCGGGTTCTTCGCCACCTGACGGAGTATTGCCTCGGATAACTCTGACAGCGCAAACATCGTAGCCATTTGAGTAATAGGCCAAGATGTTGCATCGGCCTTCAGCTACCGCCGTAACGAGACCTGATGCGCTGACGGTGGCCACCGACGTGTCGCTGCTTTTCCACATCACGCGACTTTCGTCATAAACGGTGCTTTGCTGCTGCAAATCACCGCTGGAGTTGTACTCGTGGCCAAAGAAACCGTTGCGTTGCGGATAACCCGCGTCGTAGCCAAAAGTGAGCTGGTAAGTCTCACCAACTTTCAGCTCAAGCATCGACTGCAGGAGGTAAGAGTCGCCGATAGCATTGTCTTTGATACATCCGGCGATACCTAACGAAAGGAGAACCGCCAACAAAGAGAAAATTTTGAAACGCTTATTCATAGGTTTAGGTTTTTTGTTTGTTCAGATTGCAGACGAATTTGTTTTTAACGAAGCCCGAACTCGACGGCATCAGCTTTTTCACGGTAAGATTTGGATTTTTCATCTTGACCAAGTTCGCCACAAATTACGCTCAAGTTATTGAGAGCCTCATAATAACTCGGTTTAAGAGAAACGGCTGTTTCCAAAGCCGATACAGCAGCCAGTTTGTCGCCAGCAAGATAACATGCAACGCCATAGTTGTAGTGAGACTCAGCGTTGTCTGGTTCGAGCTTTACGACGGCGGCATAGTTGCGCAAAGCTGCCGCATAGTTTTTTGTGTTGATATATACGTTACCCAGATTGGTATAGGCAGCGGCATACTTGGGCGATGCGTTGATGGCTTTTTCATAGTATTCAACAGCTTTCGCGTAGTTTCGGTCTTCTTGGAACATATAGCCGATACTGTTAAACGCAAGAGCATGTTTTGGGTTGATTTCAACAGTTTTCTGATACCATTTCATGGCCTCTTTTCGATCGCCGTTCATATAGTGGGCAACACCGCAGACATAGTATGACTGGGCATGGTTTTCATCGACCAAAGTGGCACGCTTGAACCAGAAAGCAGCCGTGTCGTAGGCATGTCGCTCGTAGTATATCAAGCCTATGTTGTAGTATGCGTCGACGTATTTTGGCGCTTTTTCGATAGAAAGTCTGAAATAGTTTATAGCCTTTTCATATTCGCGAGCAGAAGCGTATGCATTGCCTATTTCGTTATAGGCGGTGACGAGACGCGGTTCAAGTTTGACTGCCCTCTCATAGCAACGCACCGCATCGTCAGGCATGCCAAGACGGGCGTATGCCATCCCCATACTGTAGTAGGCTGAGGCATAATCGGGGTGAAGTTCCACTGCTTTTTTCAGACAGGCGATGCCACGATTAAACTGACCAATAGTGTTGTATGCATTGCCGAGGTTGTTGTAGGTTATTGAAGAAGAACTGTCGAGTGCAATGGATTTCTGATAGCATTCTATCGACTCTTGCAAACGGTTCATTCCCCCATAAGCGACACCCAAGTTGGTGTAGGCATTAGCCAAGGAGCTGTCGATGGCCAGAGCACGGCGGCACCATTCGACACCATCCAAGTATTGCTGCTTATGATTGCATATCAATCCGATATTGATGTAGGCATCAGCGTATGAACTGTCAATCTTTATGGTTTTCAGATACCATTGTTTAGCCTCGTCATAGCGACTCATGCAGTAGTAGGCGAAACCCATGTTGAAATAGGATTCGGCACGAGATGGATCGGCTTTGATGGCATCAATCAGCGTTGAGACAGCTTTCTCATAGTTTTCCTGTTGCAAAAAAGCCAATGCCTTGTCGTTGAGCGATGCTGCCTTGTCGGTTTGAGAGACCGCCACAAAAGGCAACATGGCGAACGCCAACAGGATAACGGCATATTTGACACTGAGGGACACTATTCTGCAAGCAGTTTGTCGATTTCGGTACGAATGGCATCGCCACGTAGGTCGCGAGCGACGATAGTACCGTTGCGGTCGATGAGCATAATTTGCGGTATGGTCGTTAACCCGTAAAGTTCGCCAGCCAAATTTTCAGAGTCGATTAGTTGAGGATATTTGATTCCCAATTCCTTTACAGCCCTGTCGTGGTCATCGGGTTTGTCGGACACATCCACGCCAATAATTTCCACGCCCTTGGACTTATATTCCTCATATAGAGGGATAAGCGTCGATGAGATTTCTTCACGGCAAGGGCGACACCATGAAGCCCAGAAATCCACGACAGCAATTTTTCCGTCAATCATCGAAGCGAGCGAGGCGGATGCACCAGTAGCATAGTCCGTGCCGATGAGGTCGATGAAATGCTGCCCAACCTGCGACTGCTGGCCGGCTTTCATGGTCTTGTAAGTCTCAACCAGCGGAGGGAAGTTTGCGACAACGGGATCGGCATTGGAAAGGATCTTGTCAAGTTGATCATACGTGAACTGCTGTGCGGCAATAGTCAGCACATAGGCTCCCAAAAGATCCTTCTTATGATTTTCGTAGATTTCAAGACAACGTGACTGAACCTCGTTCTGCAGATTTTTAACAGCCTGCTCGTAGCGTTCTACTATCGCACGTTGCGATTCTTCATCATTATCTTCGAGATCATAGATTTCGAGTTTGATATTCTCACACTCTTCTGAAAGCGCCCGAAGAGACTTATCGTTGGCGAATGCATAGAAATCATCGTTAAGTTTTGTTCCGGAGACTCGGTTGCTGTCAGAAATGATTGAGATATTGCCTGGTTCAAGGAAAAACTCAACGGGTAAATAACTGGCACCCACCAAGGCAACAAACCTTGCGGAATCTGCCTTGCCGGAAAAGACAGCCTTGCCGTCGGTCACGGTAACAGAATCAATAGGTTCGCCTGTGATTGCATCGAAAAGATAAACCCACTCACCATTGAGTTCGCCAGGCACAGTTGCACTTACCTTATATGAAGTTTTGTTACAGCCAACGGCCAAAAGGGAGACAAGAACAGCCCCCAGACAAATTTGAAAAAAAGTTGAAAATGAACGTTTCATAATATTGTTGTTAATTTGCTTGCATTTTTGCAAATGTACAGACAAAAAAGGGATTGTAGAAAAAAAACGTATGATTTTGAAAAAAAGCGTACCTTTGCATAATATTTTACGGCTACATAAACATTATAACGCAACGACGCCACTAACCGTTATAACAAAAAGCCACCGAAAAAACACTACAAATAACACAATCCCGACATGTTTACAGACACCACAAAATTCATTGGAGAAGGACTCACCTACGACGATGTCCTGCTTGTTCCGGGCTATTCTGAAATCCTGCCCCGCGAGGTATCGGTCGAAAGCCGCTTTTCACGCAATATAACATTGAAGATGCCGCTGGTTTCGGCAGCAATGGACACAGTGACCGAGGCGGCTATGGCTATAGGTATGGCACAAGAGGGCGGCATCGGCGTACTGCACAAGAACATGTCTATCGAAAGCCAAGCCAATGAGGTCATCAAAGTGAAACGCTCCGAGAACGGAATGATTGTGGATCCAGTGACACTCCGCAAGGAAGCACTTGTAAAAGATGCCCTTAACCTAATGCATGAATATGGGATAGGCGGCATACCAATTGTTGACGAGAACCAGATTCTTATCGGAATGGTAACGAACCGCGACCTGCGTTTCGAGCGCAACATGAATCGTCCGCTGAGCGAAATCATGATTACCAAACTGATTACCACTCACGAAGGCACCACTTTTGAAGAGGCGACCGACATTCTTCAGCAACACAAAATCGAGAAACTGCCCGTAGTTAACGAGCGAGGCCAGTTTGTAGGTCTTATCACCTACCGCGACATCATAAAGACCAAAGAGCGTCCGGATGCGTGCAAGGATGAGAAAGGACGCCTGAGAGTGGCCGCTGGAGTAGGGATTACCACAGATATGATGAATCGCGTTGATGCACTGGTCAAAGCTGGTGTCGATGCAGTGGTTATAGACACGGCTCACGGCCATTCAATCCGTGTGGTGGAGGCGCTGAAACAAGTCAAGGCGAAACACCCCACTCTGGACGTGGTGGTGGGGAACAT